>DDNW01000170.1:10804-35125 GCA_002341345.1 Erythrobacter sp. UBA2510 | reverse complement strand
GGGCGGATCGGGCGGTCGATCAGGCGGCTGGTCAGCGTTTCCTTTTCGGTCGCACCGCGCTCGCGTTTGAAAAAGCCACCCGGGATACGGCCGGCGGAGGAGAACTTCTCCTGATAGTGGACGGTCAGCGGGAAAAAGTCCTGCCCTTCCTTGACGCTCTTGGCGGCGGTCACGGCGCACAGCACCACGGTCTCGCCATAGGTGGCCAGAACGGCACCATCAGCCTGACGGGCGATGCGGCCGGTTTCGAGGGTGAGGGTCTTTCCGCCCCACTCCAGCGATACGGTTTTCGTGTCGAACATAATTATCCTTCATGACCCGCACGGCCTGATTGCGGTGCGGGGCCTACAGTGCCGGGGATACCGTCCCGGTCCGGCTAGGGGCCTTTTATGTACCCCTGAAGGCCCCTCCACCGAATTGTGAAGGATACCTGCATTTGCGGGCGCCGTGGTCGCTCGACCAGACGCCCGATAGTCAAAGGGCGGCTCCTTGCGGTGCCGCCCCTTGGAGAAACTCTTACTTACGAAGACCCAGCTTCTGGATCAGCGCGTTGTAGCGCTCGACATCCTTGACCTTGAGATAGGCAAGCAGGCTGCGACGCTTGTTGACCATCTTCAAAAGGCCACGACGCGAATGGTTGTCCTTGTGGTGATCCTTGAAGTGGTCGGTCAGGTTGCGGATACGCTGGGTCAGGATCGCGACCTGCACTTCGGGCGAACCGGTGTCGCCCTTGCCCTGCGCGTTATCCTTGATGATTTCGGCTTTCTTTTCGGCAGTTACCGACATTCTCTAAGTACCTTTCGCAGCATCATTGCGTAACGTTGAAGCCCCGCACCACCTTGGCGCTGCCGTCTGAAACCTCCATCAGCGCCACCGGCACATCGGCCAGTTTCGCGAAATAGAGCCCGTCGGCATGGGGCAATCCGGAAATGATCCGGCCCTGTCGGGCCGCCTGCGCGCTTTCCGGGTCGAGGTTGAGGGCCGGGATGCCGTCCAGCCCTGCCTCCAGCGGCAGGAGATGATCTTCAAGGGGCGCGCCCTTACCGATTTCGTTCAGCAAGTCCAGCGAAATCGCCTGTTCCTCATGGAACGGGCCCGCCTTGATGCGCCTGAGATAGGTGACGTGGCCACAGGTTCCAAGGGCATGGGCGATATCGCGCGCCAGACTGCGAATATATGTCCCCTTGGACACCCGCGCGACGAGTGTAACACTGTCCGCCAGTTCGAGCGGTGCCTGCGGGTCGTAAGGGTCGGGCCGCCCGACGGTGGTGGCGAAGGTGGAATCAGGCAATTGCAGGCCCTCCCCGCCCTCCATTTGGAGCGAGTGGATAGTCACCCGCCGTGTCGCCAGTTCCACGTCCTCGCCAGCGCGCGCCAGATCGTAGGCGCGCTTGCCATCGATCTTGAGCGCCGAATATTTGGGCGGCACCTGTTCGATCTCGCCGGTGAAGTGTTCGAGGATCGCAGGGATGGCCGCGCGCGGGGGGCGGTGGTCCGAGCGGCCCACGACCAGGCCTTCGCTATCGAGTGTCTCGGTCTCCTCGCCGAACTGGATCGTGAAAGCATAGATCTTGTCGGCATCGAGCATCCGCCCGGACAGCTTGGTCGCTTCCCCCAGGGCAATGGGCAGCACGCCCTCCGCCAGCGGGTCGAGCGTGCCGCCATGGCCGACCTTGACCTTGCCATAGCCCGCTTCGCGCAAATTGCGCTTCACCGCGCCCACGGCCTGCGTCGAGCCGAGGCCGACCGGCTTGTCGAGGATCAGCCAGCCATGGGGTTGGGGTCGCGGATCAGCCACCGGCGATTGCCGTGGCAATGGCGAGGTATTTCTCCAGCACCCACCAGACCGGCGGCAGGATGACCTTTTCCAACACACCCCATTCCGGCGCGAACCACGTCAGAGCGACAAGGCCGAAGAACAGCAGCATGCCGTAGGGCCGCAATTTCTCATACTGCCGCGCCCATTCCGGTGGCAGCAGCCCCTCGACGATATGCGAGCCATCGAAGGGCGGGATCGGCAGCAGATTGAAGATGGCGAGGAACAGGTTGATGAGGATGAAGTAGAACAAGCCGTTGGCGAGCAAATCGCCTGTCTCGACCGGGCCCAAGCCGACCAGGCCCAGCACCACCGCCCCGACCAGCGCCAGCAGGAAATTCGTGCCCGGCCCGGCCGCCGCCACCGCCATCATCCCGTAGCGCGGATTGCGCAGTCGCTGCTTGATCACCGGCACGGGCTTGGCCCAGCCGAACACCGGCGCGCCTGCCAGCGCCAGCACGCCCGGGACGAGGATAGTGCCCATCGGATCGACATGGCGCAGCGGATTGAGGCTGAGACGCCGCCGCTCCTTCGCTGTCGGATCGCCGAGCAGATTGGCGACATAGCCATGCGCGACCTCGTGAAAGACAATGGCGACCACGAGGCAGGGGATCAGGATGATCGCCATGAGGAGGGTTTCGGACATGGACAGCAGATGGGGATTTGCGGACACCGGGTAAAGACCGATGTGAAATGCGCTGTTAGCATCCGGTCATGAGCGACAAATCTCTCGCGATCATCTGGTACAGCTACACGGGCGGCAGTCGGCAATTGGCAGAGGCTGCGCGCGATGGCGCGAAAGAGGTCGCAGATGTGACGGTGCGCTTCCTGCCCGCCGAGGACGCGCAGGCCGACGACCTGCTCTCCGCCGACGGATATATCTTCGCCTGCCCGGAAAACCTCGCCGCCATTGCCGGCGTCATGAAGGCGTTCTTCGACCGCACCTATTACGAGGTTCTGGGACAGATCGAGGCGCGCCCCTATGCCGCGCTGATTTGCGCCGGATCGGACGGAGAGAACGCACAAAGGCAGCTCGAACGTATCGCAACGGGTTGGCGGCTGAAGCGCGTCGCCGACACGATCATCGTCAACGTTCATGCGCAGACTAAAGAAGAAATCCTCTCAGAAAAGAACATCTTGCCAGACGAACTGGCCAAAGCACGCGAACTGGGGGCGACTTTGGCGGCGGGGCTGGAAATGGGCGTTTTCTAAGGGCTCTTGCAATACCGCCCCAGCTCCTCGGCGAAGTGCCGACGGCACATTGCGACATAGCGTTCATTGCCGCCGATCTCGGTCTGGGCACCCTGCCCCACCGCATCGCCCGCACTGTCGACGCGCAGGTTCATCGTCGCCTTGCGCCCGCAGTGGCATACCGCCTTCAGTTCGACCAGCGAGTCGGCAATCCCCAGCAGCACGGCAGAGCCGGGAAACAGATCGCCCCGGAAATCGGTCCTGAGGCCATAGCAGAGCACCGGGATATTCGCCTCGTCCGCCAGCCGCGCGCATTGCCATACCTGTGTCGCGGTGAGGAATTGCGCCTCGTCCACCAGCACGCAGGCGAGCGGCGTCTCCGCATGTCGTGCAGTAGCCTCGCGCCACAGATTGGTGCCCGGCGTAAAACGGCTGGCATTGGCAGACAGGCCGATGCGGCTGGCAATCGGCTGCTCGCATCGCGTGTCGATCGCGGCGGTCCACAGCATCGTTTCCATGCCGCGTTCGCGATAGTTGAAATCGGCCTGCAACAGCGTGGTCGATTTGCCGGCATTCATGCTGGCATAATAGAAATAGAGCTTGGCCATGCGGCCTCCCGCGATCCGTTCAGACTGGCCCGTAAAAGGCGCTGCCCTTCATCGAAGAATGGGCCGCGCTTGGGCAAGTAAGGGATGAGCGGTAGCTGGGGAAGTTAACCCTCTTCGTCGAAATCGCGTCCGACGCCCAGATCTCTTTTAACCTTGGGATCGTCGAGCAGCTGATCGATCCGGCTCGCCTCGTCGAAACTCTCGTCGACGCGGAATTGCAGCTTGGGCGCAAATTTGAGGCCCAGCCGCCTGGCGACTTCGCGCTGGAAGTAAGCCGTGTTGACCTGCAGCGCCTTCAGCACTGGCCCCTCGTCCTCGCCCAGCAGCGCCTTCACATAGACCTTCGCCTGCCTCAGGTCAGGCGACATGCGCACCTCGGTCACGCTGACCGTGTGGACGGAAAGCACGTCATCATGCACCTCACCGCGCGCCAGCAGCTCGGAGAGGATATGGCGCACCCGCTCGCCCACCTTCAACAGGCGGATCGAGGGATCTTCCTTGGAGGAGGAATGGCGGGGCATCAGTCCAGCGGAACTATGTCGTCCAGTTCAACATTCAATGCTTCTGCAAGCGCACGCCATTGAGCGGCCTTCGGCTGCTGCTTCCCATTCTCAATGCGCGACAGACTGGCATGAGTCATCCCAATGGCATCGGCGAGTTCGACAAGCGTAAGACCGCGATAGTTTCGCCAAACCCGCAAGGGGTGGTCGCCTCCCAACAAGCGATCCACCATCACAGAGGGAAGATATTCCTCTCCTGCTTCCCGACGCCTCTGGGCTTCAAAGGCAGCGAGAGAGTCAGCCTTGTCCTCGACGATATCTAGCAAATGCTCGTATTCATCTGCCGGAATCATAGCCATTTTCTTTCCGGCAATCTCGACAATCTGAGCGGTCATAGCGTCACCTCAATAGGCCCTGCTTCGGGGAGCAACGTCATCAATCCAGAGCACATCACCTTCGATACGGAAAATCACTCGCCAATCTTGAACGCGCAAACGATAGTCCAGGCGACCTTGTAATTTCTTCACATTAGCACTCTGAGCCAGAGGGTCGCGAGCAAGATCGTCTATCTTTTGACGTATCAATGTCCGCTTATCGGAGCGCAAAAGTGCACGCGAAGCCGCCTTTGAAAAGCGAATTTCCATCAGCGGCGTATGCGCCATGCGTAAATTTAGATCAATAAAAAGTTACGCATCTCGTAAATTACAACACCCGTTCGCGTTCCTCGATCTCGAACACTTCAAGCTGGTCGCCCGGCTTGATGTCGTTCGTGTCTTCCAGCACCACGCCGCATTCGAGGCCAGTGCGGACCTCGTCCACGTCGTCCTTGAAGCGCCGCAGCGAGGCAATGGTGGTCGCCGAAACGATGACGTCCTCGCGGGTGAGACGCGCGAACAGACCCTTGCGGATCGCGCCCTCGACCACCAGCAGACCGGCGGCCTTGTCCTTCTTGCCCGCCGGGAAGACCTGCTTGACTTCGGCCCGGCCGACGACATGCTCGATCCGCTCGGGACCAAGCTCGCCCGCCATCTCCTTCGCGATTTCCTCGGTCAGGTGATAAATGACGTCGTAATATTTCATCTCGACGCCGTCGCGCTTGACCAGCTCGCGCGCCTTGGCATTCGGGCGCACGTTGAAGCCGATGATCGGCGCCTTGGAGGCAGAGGCCAGCACCACGTCGCTCTCGGTAATCGCCCCTACGCCTGCATGTAGTACGCGGACCTTGATGAGATCGTTCGAGAGGTTGTGGAGCGCGGTGACGATCGCCTCGACCGAGCCTTGCACGTCGGCTTTCACCACCACCGGGAATTCGACCACGTCGCTCTTGTTGAACATCGTGTCGAAACTGGTCGGGGCGAGCGCGGTGCGCTTCTCGGTCGCCTTTTCCTGACGATACTGGGCGACTTCACGAGCGCGCTGCTCATTCTCGACCACGGTCAGCTGATCGCCGGCGGACGGCACGCCGCCCAGACCCAGCACCTCGACCGGCATGGATGGGCCGGCCTCCTTGATCTGCTTGCCCTTGTCATCGACCAGAGCGCGCACGCGGCCGCTCTCGGTGCCGACCACGAAGGTATCGCCGCGCTTCAGCGTCCCACGCGTCACCAGCACGGTGGCGACGGGGCCGCGCCCCTTGTCGAGCTGTGCCTCGACCACGGTGGCCTCGGCATCGCGATCGGGCCGCGCCTTCAGCTCAAGCAGCTCGGCCTGGAGCAGGATCTTCTCGATCAGATCGTCCATGCCCGCGCCCGTCTTTGACGAGACCTCGACGTCCTGCACATCGCCCGACATCTCCTCCACGATGACCTCGTGTTCGAGCAGGCGCTCGCGGATCTTCTTGGCGTTGTATTCGGGGCGGTCGGCCTTGGTGATCGCCACGATCATCGGGACGCCCGCGGCCTTGGTGTGATTGATCGCTTCGATCGTCTGCGGCATGATGCCGTCGTCGCCCGCGACGACCAGCACCACGATATCGGTGACATTCGCGCCGCGCGCACGCATTTCCGTGAAGGCAGCGTGGCCCGGCGTATCGAGGAAGGTTATCTTGTCCTTGTTCTTGGTCGTGATCTGATAGGCGCCGATATGCTGGGTGATGCCACCGGCCTCGCCCTTGACCACATCGGTCCCGCGCAGCGCGTCGAGCAGGCTGGTCTTGCCATGATCGACATGGCCCATGATCGTGACCACAGGCGGACGCGGCTCCATCGTTTCTTCCGGATCGTCATCTTCGGCAGTCTGGATGTCGATATCACTTTCCGACACGCGGGTGAGGTTGTGGCCGAATTCCTCGACCAGCAGCTCTGCCGTGTCGGCGTCGATCGTCTGGTTGACGGTCACCATCATGCCCATATTGAACAGCGCCTTCACGAGGTCGGCGCCCTTCTCGGCCATGCGGTTGGCAAGTTCCTGCACGGTGATCGCCTCGGGCACGACGACGTCGCGCACCTGCTTCTCGCGCGGCTGCGATGAGCCGCCGCCATGCGCCCGGCGCTCTTTTTCGCGGGCGCGCTTGAGCGCGGCGAGACTGCGCGCACGGCGCCCCTCGTCCTCGTTCAGGGCCTTGGTGACGGTCAGCTTGCCCGAACGGCGCTTGTCGACGCGCTCATTAGTAGGCGCGGCCCCACGCTTGGGCTTCTCTTCCCGGCGCTTGGCTTCGGGCGGACGCTTGGGTTCTGGGCGTTCGACCGGCGTGAACTTGCGCGGCGCAGGCGCAGCGGCGTCACCCGCATCGCTGGCAGCGGGGGCTTCGTCCTCGACGGAATCGCTCGCCGCAGCAGCGGCCTCGGCGGCAGCCTTGGCAGCGGCCTCTTCTTCGGCACGGCGCTTGGCGGCTTCTTCCTCGGCCTGACGGTTGCCCTCGGCGCGGCGCTTTTCTTCCTCGAGCGCCTGGGCTTTTTCTTCCTCTTCGCGGCGACGGGCCTCTTCGGTCAGACGCAGACGCTCTTCCTCGGCCTCGCGCTGCATCCGCGCGACTCGTTCCTGCGGCGTTTCGCCAGCGGGCGCAGCCTTCTTGGGCGGGGCCTTCTTGGCCACAGGTGCCGGGGGCGGCGGAGGCGGCGGCGGCGGCGGCGCGGCCTCTTCAAGTGCTCCCTCGCCGGGTTTCACGAGCTTGCGGCGACGCTTGACCTCGACCGCCACTTTGTTGGTGCGGCCGTGGCTGAAGGTCTGCTTGACCTCGCCAGCATCGACCGACCGCTTCAGCCCCAGCGGCTTGCGAGTGCGGGTCGGTGTGGTTTCGTTATCGCTCATGAGACCTCAATATTCCTTCAAATTCATTTCGTTACCGGCACGATACCATGTGAAACTCATGGTCATCGTGCGGCTTACGGGCCGTCTGCCTGCCCCGTATTTACAGTGCCGATAAATGTCCGCAGCCGCCGCAATGGCACTGCGACCCGATGCGCCGACCGGGCATCGGTCAGCGCCAGGTGGACGACATTTTCGCGGCCCAATGCCACAGACAGAGCCGCCCGGTCCAGTGGCAGGCGTTCTCCGGCCATCCCGCTGCCTTCGCGTTCGAGCCCCACGCGCCATGCCTGATCAAGCTTGCGCGCGCCGTCATCGCTGGCGTCAGAGGCATGGTAGAGCGCCGCCACGGCACCGCTGCGCGCTTCTCCGGCGATACGTTCCGAGCCCAAGATAAGACGTCCTGAGCGCAATTCGAGCCCCAGCCGTTCGGTCAGCGCCTTTCGCAACGCCGCCTCGACCCGTTCGGGCAGGTCTTCGGGGATGTCCAGCCGCCCATCGCGAAAGGCGCGCGACAGCGCTCCCTTCAGTCTGCCATTCGTCAGCGCCTCGGCTAAGTCAGCACGCGACACGCCGATCCACGCCCCGCGCCCCGGCGCGCGCGCCATGGCATCGGGCAGCACGACCGAGCGCCCCGCCCCGTCAGGCGGCGAGATCGCGAGACGCACAAGCCCCTCGCGTTCGCCGGTCTGGCCGGTGAGCACACAGCGCCGCTCGCTCGCACCCTCAGATGCAAGCTCGGCTTCAGCGATGCCGAAACCTAGGGTTTCATTGCGAGGACTCCGCATCGGCGGCCTCCTCGGTTACGGGCGCGGCTTCCGGCTCGTCATCGAACCAGTGGGCACGCGCGGCCATGATGATCTCGTTGCCCTGCTCTTCGGAAAGGCCGAAGGTACCGAGCACGCCGCCCTTGTCCTCGGTGCGTTGCGGACGACGCGGAGCCGGACCGGCAAGACCGCCCTCGGGCTGGCGACGACGCGGCGCTTCACGCTTCTTGGCGATCAGCTCGTCGGTGGCGAGGTCGGCCAGATCGTCGAGCGTCAGGATGCCCGCCTTGCCCAGCACGACCAGCATTTCTTCGGTCAGATGCGGCATTTCGGCCAGGGCATCCTCGACGCCCAGCTCCTTGCGTGCAGTGCGATAGGCTTCGGTCTGGCGCTCGATCGCTTCGATCGCGCGGTTCTGCAGTTCCTCGGCCAGTTCCTCGTCGAAACCTTCGATGCTGGCGAGTTCGGCCAGCTCGACATAGGCGACCTCTTCCAGCTCGGCGAAGCCTTCGGCCACCAGCAGCTGCGAGAGCGTTTCGTCGACGTCGAGCTCTTCCTCGAACATCTTGGAGCGTTCCGCGAACTCCTTGCTTCGCTTCTCGCTCGCCTCGTCCTCGGTCATGATATCGATCTGGTGACCGGTCAGCTGGCTGGCAAGGCGCACGTTCTGGCCGCGGCGACCGATGGCCAGCGACAGCTGGTCCTCGGGCACGACCACCTCGATGCGGCCCTCTTCTTCGTCGAGCACGACGCGGCTGACCGTGGCGGGCTGCAGCGCGTTGACGACAAAGGTCGCGGTATCTTCGGACCAGGGGATAATGTCGATCTTCTCGCCCTGAAGTTCCTGCACGACGGCCTGCACGCGGCTACCCTTCATGCCGACGCAGGCGCCCACCGGGTCGATGCTGGAATCGTGCGAAATGACGCCGATCTTGGCGCGACTGCCCGGATCGCGGGCGGCCGCCTTGATCTCGATAATGCCATCGTAGATCTCGGGCACTTCCTGCGCGAACAGCTTCTTCATGAAGTCGGGATGCGCACGGGACAGGAAGATCTGCGGCCCGCGATTGTTGCGCTCCACCTTCATGATCAGCGCACGGACGCGCTCCCCGACGCGGGCGGCCTCGCGCGGGATCTGCTGGTCGCGACGAATGACGCCCTCGGCGCGACCGAGGTTGACGATCACATGGCCGAATTCGACCGACTTGATGACGCCGGTGATGATTTCGCCCGCGCGGTCCTTGAACTCCTCGAACTGGCGCTCGCGCTCGGCATCGCGAACCTTCTGGAAGATCACCTGCTTGGCGCTCTGCGCGTCGATGCGTCCCAGATCGACCGGCGGCAGCGGGTCGACGATGAAGTCGCCCAGCTTCGCGTCCTTGTCGAGCTTCTGCGCGGCCTTGAGATCGATCTGCTTGAAATAGTCCTCGACCTCTTCGACCACCTCGACCACGCGCCACAGGCGCAGGTCACCAGTCATCGGATCGAGCTTCGCGCGGATGTCGTTCTCGGCGCCGTAGCGCGCGCGCGCAGCCTTCTGGATCGCCTCTTCCATCGCCTCGATGACGATCGACTTGTCGATCATCTTTTCCGAGGCGACCGCAGTTGCGATTGCCAGCAGTTCAGCCTTGTTGGCGGAAATGGGGGTGGCCATCAGTCGTCAGCCTTCTCTTCTTCGTTGAACTCTACAATTTCGTCGATGCCGCTGGTGTCGAGCGGCTGGGTGGCGGCGATCAGCGCGTCGGTCAGGACGAGCCGAGCCGAATGGATCTGCGACAGGGACACGTCAATGCGGCCCTCGCGCTTGTCCTCGATAGCGACAGTGCCGTTATCGATGCCGATCAGCGTGCCGCGCAGTTTCTTAAGCTCGGTGCCGCCAACAGGCAGTGGGGCGTTGAGCGCAATGTTCGCCTCGTGCCCGGCCCAGTTGGCATAATCCTTCTCGCGCGTCAGTGGACGGTCGATACCGGGGCTGGAGACCTCAAGGCTGTAGGCACCCTCGATCAGTTCCTTGCCAACCTCCTCCGCCGCATCGATGGCGTCGGAGACGCGACGCGACAGCTCCGCACACTGGCCGACCAGCAGCTGGCCGGTCGCCGGATCCTCGGCCATGATCTGCAAAGTACGATCTTCCCCGGATCCGGTCAGCTTCACGCGCACGAGTTCGAAACCGAGCGCAGCGGCTTCGGGTTCGATCAATCGTGTCAGGCGCGCAATATCCGCCATACAGCTCCAAGGTTGGGTGACATGATCGCAAAACCGGTCCGGGCCGGCCCCATGCGGCGCCAGCATCCAAACTTGTCACGACAATGTCGGGATGGCGGCTATCTAGGCCCGGTCTGGCCAAATGGCAAGCCCAATGACACGGCGGCTATTGACCCAGTACCGAGGGGTCGAGCGGCGTCCCCTGCGCGGCCATGCCTGCCGCGAGATTGGTGATTGTCCGCTGCGGGTCGTGCCGGGTTGCGGCCTCGTCCAGAGCGTCGAGGGCCGCGCGGTCGAGCCAGCGTCCTGCCCGCACCACTGCTTGCGGCCGACGCAGGCAGTCGATCTTGGCGAGCGGATCGCAGGCGTAGAACACCAGGTCAGCCTCGCAGCCCGTCGCGAGGCATCCGGAGGTGCCTTCCCGCCCCAGCACGATGGCCGGATTCGCGGTGCCGGTACGCAGGATATCGAGCGGGGCCAGACCGCTTTCCGCCAGCAGGTCGAACTCGTCGAACAGCGATTCTCCGGGAATGTTGGTGAAAATGCCGGCATCACTGCCCGCCACCAGCAATACGCCCGCATCGTGCATCATGCCGGTAAACCGGGCATAGAACGCCCCCGCCCGCTCGCCATAAGAAGGATCGCGCGCCGCCCATACGGCGATGTTTTCCGCTTCGAGCGACTGGGTCACCGGATTCAGCTTGTCCATCCCCGGGCGCTGCGCAAATTGTCCCTTGGTCCGGGCCACGCGTACCAGGTTGCGATGCGCGACCAGCGTTGGCGTAACCGCCGACCCGCTTGCGGCGATCCGCTCAGCCAGCAGCCGACCCGCCGCCGGATCGAAATTTTCGCGCAGGCCATGCCAGACAATGCTCTCAGTGTGTTCGATCGTCTCGAACCCATCGTCGAGAATTTCGGCAAAACCGATCAGGAAATCGCGTTCAAACGGCATGCCATCGAGCCGTTCGCCCTCCGGCGTATGGCCAGTCACCCGCATGCCGCGCCGATGCGCCTCGTCAAGCATGGCATCGTAAGCGGCGCGGGTCAGGTTAGAATAGGTCTTCAGCCTTGTATATCCGGCGTCCTGCTGGGCAGCGACCGCGGCCCTCGCCTCGTCTGCGGTTGTCACCATCTGGTGATTGATCTGCGCATTGGGTCCGGGGCTGTTGAGGATCGGCCCGGTCGTCTCCAGTCGGGGCCCTGCCAGTTCGCCGGCTTCAATCCGCCGGGCAAGGTCGAGGTGGAATGGCATGCCCGACATGTTGCGCACGGTGGTGATGCCCGCAGCAAGATAAGCGGCCAGTTCGGTCTCATCCCAGACATGCACATGCATATCGACCAGTCCGGGGGTCGCAGTCAGTCCCGTCGCGTCGATCACGACGGCGCCGTGAATTTCCGGTGCGGCTGCCTGCTCTCCGGCATAGGCGATACGCCCGTCCACAATGACGAGCGTCCCTCGCGCCTCGACGTCTTCATCGCCGACCGCCGGATCGAGCATGCGCAGGTTTTCGATCACGAGGGGCGCAACCTGTGCGGGCTCATTCGCCTGCACCGACGCGGCAAACAGGCCGTAGCCCAACAGGCCGCCAAGCAGGCGGACATAAGCGTGAAACTGCATGTAATTCCTCGTACGCTTTCCCGAAGCACGAGGACTTAGACCGGATCGGCATTCAAGCGCCAGACGAGGATGATCTCAATATTCGGCGCAGACGTCGTCCATGCGCGCCTCGAGCCGATCGAGCATTTCCTGCCGTTGGCCGAGTGTGCCGCTATCGACCGCCTTGTCCCAGCTGTCATGGAAAGCACGGGTAACTTCGGCGCACTGGATCTCGTCCAATCGCGCTCTCTGCTCCTTGATGCCCGAAGCCTCGATTGCGGCCACGGCCACGACATCGGCATTCTCGGTCATCCACCAGCCGCTGAGCGCCAGCAGCGAGGCCACGCCGATGCCAAGAATGGCCACCCATTTCATGATGTTCTGAACCGCTTCCATGCTTGTCATTTAGCCGCAGAAACTGAAATTCGGGTAAATGGACACGCCGACTATCGAGCAAAAAACGGGCCACGCCCTGAAAGGACATGACCCGTCTCTCCCCCAGCCCGCAATCTGTGAAGGTATAATTACGTAAAAACAATTACTTGTGCGTTAAGCACGTCTTTTATCCATGCTAACCAAGGCAGATGGGGACTTATTCACCATCCATGTCCGGCGCGGCGGGCCGCGGGGAAAGGTCATGCTTCTTCAGGGCATGGCGCAGCTGGTCATAGCTCAGCCCGAGTGCCTGCGCAGTCTGGCGCTGGTTCCAGCGATTGCGGCCGAGCGCATGTTCGAGGATTGCGCGCTCATGCGCATCGACCGCCGCGCGCAGGTCATCAACGTTGGACAGGTCGGGCATAGCTGCGGCAGCGGCAGGTTTCGCAGCTCGGGCCTGAGTCGAAGGCGCTACGGGCGAGCCGCGTGGCTTCCACGGGCTGTCGAACGGGTCGAACACGACATCGCCGACGGGCATCGACCAGTCGTCCCAGCGATAGATCGCTCGCTCCACCACGTTACGCAGTTCGCGCACATTGCCCGGCCAGGGATGCATCTCGAGCGCTTCGGCAACATGCTCGGCAAAGCCCGGCCACGCCTCCCAGCCGATCTCGGCGGCCATGCGACGTCCGAAATAATCGGCCAGCACCGGAATATCGCCTTCGCGCACGCGCAGCGGGGGCAAGGTTATCACCTCAAAGCTCAGCCGGTCGAGCAGGTCGGCGCGGAAAGTCCCTTCGCGAGCCATGCGCGGCAGGTCTTCATTGGTCGCGGCCGCGATCCGCACGTCGACCCGCAGCGGGCGCGAGGAACCAATCCGCGTAACCTCGCCATATTCGACCGCGCGCAGCAGCCGCTCCTGCGCGGCCATCGACAAAGTGCCCAGTTCGTCGAGGAACAGCGTACCGCCATCGGCCTCTTCGAAGCGACCCTCGCGCGCCCTGGTGGCGCCGGTAAAGGCCCCGGCCTCATGGCCGAACAGCTCGGCCTCGATCAGCGTTTCGGGCAGTGCCGCGCAGTTCATCACGACCAGCGGCCCCTCCCACCGGTCGGACAGGCGATGCAGGCGCTCGGCGATCAGTTCCTTGCCGGTGCCGCGTTCGCCGATGACGAGAACTGGGCGCGCAAGCGGCGCGGCCCGGCTGGCGCGCTCTACCGCATCGAGGAAGGCCCCGGACTGGCCGATGAACTGGTTTTCGCGCTCCATTACCAATTTATAGCAAATACCACCAAGACTTGGCAATAATTACCATGTCGAGAATTGGGCAGCCGCTAAAAAATGGCGGATATCAGCCGTTTCCGCAATTTGGCACGCCGCTTGCTATATCATGAACAACAACGAGATGGGGAAATTTACGATGTTCGGCTTTCACTTTCTGTCCAGCAAGCTTGGCCTCGCCGCGATGGCAAGCGTGACCGCCATGGTCGCTTTCAACATCTTTGCCGCGACGCTTCAGCCGACCACCATGCCAGGCCTGATGCCGCAGGCGGGCCTGAGCAGCGGCACACTGCTGGTAACCCTGCCTGCAAGGCTGGCATGAGCGCCGAGCACACCCCCGACAATGGCTCGCAAGGGGCCGCGAAAAGTGGCAATAACGCCCGCTCGCGTCTCGACCGCGAGCTGGAAAGGCTTCGCACCAGCCCGGTGCGGACCGCCAATGCACTGACGAGTGGAGGACCCTGGATGGGCATCTTTTCCCGCACCCGCGATATCATCGCCGCCAATTTCAGCGAGCTGCTCGATCAGGCCGACGATCCGGCGAAGATGATCCGCATGATCATCCTCGAGATGGAAGAAACGCTGGTCGAGGTCCGCGCGAGTGCTGCGCGCACCATCGCCGACCAGAAGGAAATGCACCGCCACACGGTCAAGCTGGATCGCTTGCAGGTGGACTGGGGCGAGAAGGCGCAGCTGGCACTGAGCAAGGACCGCGAGGATCTCGCCCGCGCCGCGCTGGTCGAAAAGCGCAAGGCTGGCGACATGGCCGACCAGCTCAAGGCCGAGATCGCAGTGCTGGACGATGCGCTGCGCGCCTATGAAGAAGATATTGCCAAGCTGCAGAGCCGGTTGCGCGAAGCGCGCAGCCGCCAGACGCAGATTGCCGCGCGGCTCGAAAGCGCGGAGAACCGGTTCAAGCTAAGGAGCCTGATGACGAACGAGCGGGTGGACGAGGCGCTGTCTCGCTTCGACCAGCTCGAACGCCGGGTCGATTATGCCGAAGGCCGCGCCGATGCGCTGGGCATCAATGACGGCAAGAAGAGCCTCGCCGACGAATTTGCCGCGCTCGAAGGTTCGGACAAGGTCGACGAGGAACTGGAAGAACTGAAACGCGCGCTCGGCAAGGGCACCGCGACCGACAAGACGCAGGAGGGCTAAACCATGGAATTCGACTGGGTAATCGTAACGATCGGCATTGTTGTCGGTCTCCCGTGGTTGATCCTGCATTACGTGACCAAGTGGAAGACCTCGGCCACGATCACCACCGATGACGAGGCTCTGCTGGAGGAGCTCTATAGCCTCGCCAAGCGCCTCGACGAACGGATGGACACGGTCGAGCGGCTCGTCTCTTCGGATAATCCCGAATTCAAGCCGCGCATCATGGCCAACCGCGAAGTCGACAATGTCCCGCTGGCCGAACTCGAACAGATGATGGCCGAAAAGAAAGGAGCCGCCCGGTGAACAGCCCCCGCACGAAACTCTATCGCGACAAGGCCAATGCCAAGTTGATGGGCGTGTGCGCCGGGATTGCCGATTATACCGGCGTCGCCACCGGCTGGGTGCGGCTGGGTGCTCTTCTGTCCATCTGGATCACCGGTGGTGCGTCCATTCCGCTGTATTTCCTCGCTGGCATCTTCATCGATAAGAAGCCGCCGCACCTCTATGTAGATACGGCCGAGCAGAAATACTGGCAGGGCGTCCGGCAGAGCCCAAAGCGCACCGCCCGCGAAATCCGCGCCCGGATGAAGGACATCGACCGTCGTCTGGCCGAGGTGGAGACCTATTACGTCACCAGCAACCCGCGCCTCTCCGCCGAAATCGAGCGGCTGCGTTGACCTTGCCCACACAGGAGGAACGACCATGGGTGAACTAATCGGCCTCGTATCGGTGGTTATGATATTCGGCATTCCTCTGATGGCCATCTGGACGAAGCACAGGTCGAAGGTGGCGGAAATGCAGGTCAGCACGACCGCCGCCAGCACTGCCGAAAAGGCCGCGCAATATGCGAGCCAGGTGCAGGCGCTGGAGGACCGTGTACGCGTGCTAGAACGCATCGTCACCGACAAGGGATATGACGTGGCGACCCAGATCGAGGCGCTGCGCGACCAGCGCCGGGTCGATGAGGAAGCCGGTGTATCACTCGACTTCCAACGGGAGGGAACCCGCCAGTGAGCCTGATCAGTGCCATCGTCCTGATCGTTGCCATCGTGGTGATCGCCGGTGCCTTCCGCAATCGCCAGCAGGGTCGCCGCGACCATTACACCGAAACGTTCGAAGGCTCCGCCCGCGAACGCGAGCTGGAGGCTGAGATCGAACAATTACGCGAGCGGGTGAAGGTGCTCGAACGGATTGCAACAGAGGATCGCGGGGCCAAGGCCCTTGCCGAAAAGATCGAAGACCTGCGCGACGACTGAGCGCAGCTTATCAGGAGGAGTATCGATGACCGAGCAAATGCTGATCGCTGCCTCCGCGCTGCTGGGGCTTGCCATCCTCGCCGCCACCGTCCTGCATGGCTGGCTCAGCTGGCTGGCGCTGAAAGGCCGCGAGCTGGAAACGCGCCGCAGCCCGGTGGAAAACGAGGGTGGCACCCGGGAAAGCGCCGCGCGGATTGAACTTGCGGACCTGAAGGAACGCATCCGCAAGCTGGAAGCCATTGCCAACGGGGTGGATTTGTGAGCGCCAGCCACTAGATGCAGGCGCCATGCGAACACTCGACGACATTGCCGAAGAATATGAATTCCTCGAAGGCGACGAACGCTATCGCCTGCTGATCGAGCTCGGGCGCGAGCTGGAGGAGATGCCCGCCGCGCTCAAGACCGACGCCACGCTGGTGCGCGGATGCTCGGCGCAGGTATGGGTCTATCCCACCGGCGAAGCGGACAAACTGCATTTCCTGGCCGATAGCAATGCCGCGATCACCAAGGGGATTGTTGCGCTGGTGATTGCCGCCGTGCAGGACCGCCCTGCCGAGGACGTGGCAGCGATGGATGTGACCGCCGCGCTCGAACCTTTCGACCTCAAGAACCAGCTCAGCTCCAACCGGACGCAGGGCGTGCCCAACATGATCGCGCTGGTGAAGGCTCATGCGGCGCGGATTGCGGAGAGTTAGACGCTCTCTCGCAGCGTCGCGATCCCCGCCTCGCGCTGGCGGCGCAGCTCCGCTTTCAGCTTCGCCGGGTCGCGCGCCACGATAAAGCCGAAGCTGACCCCGCCCTGCTTGCTGCTGGTCGCATGGTGGAGCTTGTGCGCCTGCACCAGCCGCTTGGCATAGCCGCGCTTGGGCACCCATTTGAAATAGCGCTGGTGGACGAGCCCGTCATGGATCAGCGAATAGATGATGCCGTAGCCAAGAATGCCCAGCCCGATCCACGTGCCGGGCCACCACGCCGCCTCGCCCATGACCAGCGGAGAGCCGATGGCGAACATTGAGATGCTCATCGCCGCGCCGACCACGGCGTAAAGGTCGTTCTTCTCGAATACATTGTCATGCGGCTCGTGATGGTCGCGATGCCAGCCCCAGCCAAAGCCGTGCATGATGTATTTGTGGCTCGCCCAGGCGACCCATTCCATCGCCGCGATGGTTGCCAGCACGATCAGCAGGGGGACGAGAGTGGTCATATTCGGCATATAAGCGCATTAGCGTGAGCCCGCAAAGGCCGTCCCTCGGGCCGATCATTCAGGCAGATAAGGTTCCTGCTTGCGCGGCAGGCCAAAGCAGCGCTCGGCCACTTCGCGGTTTATCCGAGCCGGGCGCAGCGTCGCGCTTTCGATGCAGCACCACATGCTCTTCACCTCGGCCAGAACTTCTTCGCCGCGTCGAATCGCCGTGTGGTAGAAACTGCGCGCGCCGACGATTTTTTCCAGCACTGTTTCCGCAATGACATCATCGTCGAGGAATGCCGGGCGGCGATAGGTTATCTCGTGCTTGAGAGCGACCCAGCCCTTGCTGGCGATTTCCTCTGCCGGGGCTAACTTCTGCCAGTGCTGCAACACGACATCCTGTACCCAGTTGAGATAGCGTGAATTGTTCACATGCCCCATGAAGTCGATGTCTTCGGGCAGGATCTTGATCGGAATTGCAAAGCGGTTGGCTGACATTAGTGTAAACTAAGGTGCGCAGTCTGCGTTTCCAAGCCCGCAGATTTCCTTTTTGCGTTGATCTTGGCGCGCCCGCTCTGTGGCGCTAAGGGGACCGCCATGGCCAGCAAACCCCGCACCCTTTACGAGAAGATCTGGGACGAACATGTCGTCGAACGCCGCGATGACGGCACCTGCCTGATCTTCATCGACCGCCACCTCGTCCACGAAGTCACCAGCCCGCAGGCGTTCGAGGCGCTGCGCATCGCCGGACGCAAGGTCCGCCGCCCCGACCTGACGCTGGCCGTGCCCGACCACAACCTGCCGACCACCGCGCGACTCGACGCCAGCGGTGCGCGCCTGCCCATCGCCGACCAAGAAAGCGCGCAGCAGCTGGCCGCGCTGGAACACAACGTCGCCGAATTCGGCATCCGCTATTTCCACGCGACCGCGCGCGAGCAGGGCATCGTCCATGTCGTCGGCCCGGAGCAGGGATTCTCGCTGCCCGGCAGCACCATCGTCTGCGGCGATTCGCACACCGCCGCACATGGCGGCGTCGGCGCGCTGGCCTTCGGCATCGGCACCAGCGAGGTCGAGCACGTGCTTGCCACGCAGACGCTGCTCCTCAAGCGCTCCAAATCGATGGAAGTGCGCGTCGAAGGCGAACTTGGCACCGGCGTCACGCCCAAGGACGTGATCCTTCACGTGATCGGCCGGATCGGCGCGGCTGGCGGCGTTGGCCACGTCATAGAATATCGCGGCTCCGTCTTCGAGCAGATGAGCGTCGAGGCGCGCCTGACCGTGTGCAACATGAGCATCGAGGGCGGTGCGCGCGCCGGCCTGATCGCGCCGGACGACACGACCTTTGCCTATCTCAAGGATCGCCCCTTCGCGCCCAGGGGAGAGCAATGGGAACAGGCCGTCGCCTATTGGCGCACTCTACGCACCGACGAAGGGGCCGAGTTCGATCGCTCGGTCCTGATCGACGCGGCCGATATCGAGCCCAGCGTCACCTGGGGCACCAGCCCGGAGGACGTGCTGCCGATTACCGGCGTGGTTCCGGCGCCCGAGAGCTTCGCCGATCCGTCCAAGCAGAAGGCCGCGCGCGCCAGCCTCGATTACATGGGGCTCGAACCCGGTCAGCGCCTGACCGATGTCGCGGTCCAGAATATCTTTATCGGCAGCTGCACCAACAGCCGGATCGAGGATATGCGCGCCGCTGCCGAGGTGCTGCGCGGACGCAAGGTTCACCCGAACATCCGCTGGGGCATCGTCGTGCCCGGATCGGGGCTCGTGAAGGCGCAAGCCGAGGCCGAGGGGCTCGACCGTATCTTCATCGAGGCGGGTCTGGAGTGGCGCGAGCCGGGCTGTTCGGCCTGCCTCGGCATGAACCCGGACAAGGTCCCCGCCGGGGAACGTTGCGCAGCGACCTCCAACCGCAATTTCGTCGGGCGGCAGGGACCCGGTGCGCGCACCCACCTGATGAGCCCGGCCATGGCGGCCGCCGCCGCCGTCACCGGCCATCTCGCCGATGTCCGCGACCTCGCAAAAGAACCTGCGTAAAGCCTGCTTCGGCGCGGTCCTGCGCGCCGATACGAAGCTGGTCATTCTCGGCAGCCTGCCCGGAGAGCGCTCGCTCGCCGAGCGGCGCTATTACGCCCATCCGCAGAACCGCTTCTGGTATCTCATCGGCAATGTGATCGGGCGCGATCTGGTGTCGCTCGAATACGAGGCGCGGCTGGCTACGCTGCTCGATCATGGCATCGGCTTGTGGGACACGATCGCCTCGGCCCGGCGCGAAGGCAGCCTCGACACGGCGATACGCGAAGCAGAGGCTTCCCCACTTACCGATTTGCTGACCACCTGCCCCACTTTGCGGGTGATTGGTTTTAACGGTAAAAAGGCATGGGAAATGGGCGAGCCGCAATTACGCGGACGCGGGCCGGAGCTGATCGCCCTGCCCTCTTCCAGTCCCGCCCATGCCGCCATGCCACTGGCCGAAAAGCAGCAGCGCTGGAATGAATTGCACAAATTCTTGGTTTAGGCCTAACCAGTATCTTGCAACAGTCCGCTCGCACGCCCATTGAAAGGTCATGAACAAGAAAGTCACCAAAGGCACAGTCGCCGTCGCCGGTGCCATCGGTTCGGCCGCTCTTGCCGCCGCTATGCTCTATGTCACCAAGCGCAAGAAGGCGAACGAACCGACCCAGCCGCCGCCTATTCCCGGCGACGAGAATCCGGAGACCGACTGATGGAACCGGTGCGTCAGGTCGAAGGGCGGGCCTATCCGTTCGGCCAGAAGAATATCGACACCGACATCATAATCCCTGCGCACTGGCTCAAGACCATCACCCGCGAAGGGCTGGGTCAGGGCGCGTTCGAGGTCCTGCGCAAGGAAGACGGCAATGTCTTCGATGACGAGCGCTATGCCGGGGCACCGATCCTGGTCGCAGGCGACAATTTCGGCTGCGGATCGAGCCGCGAGCATGCCGCCTGGGCGCTGATCGACATGGGTGTGAAGGCCGTGATCGCGCCGAGCTTTTCCGACATTTTCTCCAGCAACGCATTCAAGAACGGGATCCTGACCGTTGTGCTGCCGCAGGAGCAGGTCGACCGGCTGGTGGAGGTCGCGCAGACCGAAACGATCGCCATCGACCTTGAAAGCCAGACCGTCACCACACCGTTCCAGGACCGCTTCAGTTTCGAGATCGACCCGTTTCGCAAGGCCTGCCTGCTCGACGGGCTGGACGAGGTCGGCCTGACCATGGCGAGCGACGCGGCGATCGGGAAATATGAAATGCAGCTGGCCGCCAGCCGCCCTTGGATGGCGCGCGGGACCGGGCTTGCCGCCTGAGCACTGCTCGGGCTAAACCTGACACAAGGCACAAGAGGGCTTTTCTATGACCGATTTCAAGGATCGCGAACGCGGCGAAGAAGCCAAGTTCGCCATGGACGAACAGACGGCATTCCGGGTCGCCGCGCGCCGCAACCGCCTGTTGGGCGAATGGGCCGCTGACCTGATGGGCCTCACGCCTGAAGAAACCGAAGCTTACAAAAAGGCTGTCGTGCAGGCTGATTTTGAGGAAGCAGGGGACGAGGACGTGGTGCGCAAGGTGCTCGGCGACCTGACCCAGGCTGGCTGCGAGGTTGACGAGGCGGGCGTGCGCGCCGCGCTGGAAGAAAAGAGCGTCGAGGCACGCCGTCAGCTCATGGCCGGCGAATAGGATCAATTGCAAAATGGCGATGCCAGCATCCGAGATCGAGGCCCTGATCAAGGCTGCACTGCCCGACGCCGAGGTCGTGATCGAGGCGCTGGTTGACGATGGTGACCATTACACCGCGCGCGTCACCTCGGCCGCGTTCGAGGGCAAGACCCGCGTCGCCCAGCACAAGCTGGTCTATGCGGCGCTGGGCGGGCGCATGGGCGGGGAACTCCATGCCTTGCAACTTGTCACCGCCACCCCCACCTGACCGGGTACGGTAGATAAAAGCAAACGAGTGGCCCCAATGTCCGATACCAACGAACGCATATCGAAGATCGTGAACGACGCCGATGTCGTGCTCTTCATGAAGGGCACTCCGCTGTTCCCGCAATGCGGCTTTTCCAGCCGCGCAGTGGCGATTCTCGACCATTGTCAGGTCGCCTTCGATAGCGTCGACGTGCTACAGGACATGGATATCCGACAGGGCATCAAGAGCTTCTCCGACTGGCCCACCATCCCCCAGCTCTACGTCAAGGGCGAGTTCGTCGGCGGCAGCGACATCATGATGGAGATGTACGAGGCGGGCGAGCTGCAGCAGCTGATGGCTGAAAAGCAGGTCGCCAAGAGTTCCTGATTTGCCTCAAGCGCCGGTGCTCGCATCCGCTCGCTTGGCTATCCTCGCTTACTGACGGCTTCGCCGTCATCGTTGCGGACGCGCATTGCGCTTTGGATGCCGCGACCAGGTACAAGAACGTGATGGCTAGCGCTTTTCCGGAGCGCGACGTCAGCGCGCCGCAAGGGCACTGGCTCAAGCAGCCGTCAGGCGATAGCCAGACGGAGGTGCCCGCCCGCAGGTGCCCCGCAGTCCGTCAGGACGGAAGGAACAGCACCGCGGACGAACCCGTGGATATGGGGTCGAAACCCGAGAATATCGGGCGATTGAAGCAGAATGTCAGGGAAAAGTCTTCGGGGAGGCGGGACCTGGAGACACAGGGTACACAGGGGACGGTCCCGCCTCGTTCGAAGACCTCTTGGGTACGCCACATACTATGCATGCCTCGTGCCAGTTTTGCGCAATGACCGTTTTCTGCGGCTGACGATGGTTAACGCGATTTTGACCGCAGGTGTTGGTGTAAGAAATGCCGACAGCTCCGGCACTTGCTTCGTCAGAACCGGTTCTGTGCCGCCTCCAGCGTGCGCACGATATGTTCAAAGACATAGGGGCTGAGCGGCTGTTCGAAACTGCAGCCCATTTGCCCTCTATCGATCCATCGGACGATGCCGACCAGCTGGGCGAGGCCGGGAAAGCGCAGCAACACCCGGTCGCCCACTCGCGAATGGTCGGCCACCGCGACGCGAAAGCCCTTCTCCGACAAATTGGTCAGGGGCAGCCTGCACCAGCGTGCAGTTCGTCCGCGCAGTTCCACCTCCACGCCGATATCGGCGCGCCACTGGGCCCGTTTTTCCGGCCTTTCGCTAGCGGATGTATCATTTGCCATGTTCCGCTCACCACTGGAGCAGAACCGACGATGCGCCGGAACAAGGGTAAATACGTATCTGGATGGATGGATGGATGGCGCGCCCTGCAGGAGTCGAACCTGCGACCTCAGGATTAGAAGTCCCGTGCTCTATCCAGCTGAGCTAAGGGCGCGTCGCAGCGGCCAATAGCGATCTTTGCGCCCTACGCAAATCACGCTAACGCGGTTACCCATGACGGATCACACACCGCACGCTGCCAAGCGAATCGACGGGCACGAGGGCGGCACCCATACATTCCGCTATTTCGACCTCGTCATGGCGGCGTTCGTCACGATCCTTTTGCTGTCCAACATCATCGGCGCGTCCAAGCCCAGCTTTGTCACATTGCCTGTCGTGGGAGAGTGGTCATTCGGTGCGGGCGTGCTGTTCTTCCCGGTCAGCTACATCATCGGCGACGTGCTGACCGAGGTTTACGGCTACGCCCATGCGCGCCGGGTGATCTGGACCGGCTTTGCCGCGCTCGCCTTCATGGCCTTCATGGCCGCCGTGGTCGTCGCCCTGCCCCCGGCCGAGGGCTGGCCGGGGCAGGAGGCTTACGAATTCGTGTTCGGGAACAGCTGGCGCATTGTCATCGCCTCGATGGTCGCCTTCTGGGCGGGCGAGTTCGCCAACAGCTTCGTGCTTGCCAAGATGAAGGTCTGGACGGGCGGCAAGGCGCTGTGGAGCCGGACCATCGGCTCGACGATTGTCGGCCAGGGGCTCGACAGCCTGATCTTCTACCCGCTCGCCTTTTACGGGCTCGCGGGCTGGCCGATCGAGCAATTATGGCAGGTCGTGCTCTCGCAATGGGTGATCAAGACCGCATGGGAGGCGCTGCTGACCCCGGTGACCTATCAGGCGGTGGGCTTCCTCAAGCGCCGCGAGGGCGTGGAGGTATTCGACACAGGCACCAGCTTCTCGCCGTTTGCCAGTTCGAAACCGCCGGAATAGGCGCCCAAACAAGAATGGCGACTGGCCGCCGGCAATTGAGGACCGCTCGACATTCAGATGATGACGTGCCGAAAATGGGGGTTTCCGTGATCCGGCGCGCAGCGACCTTTGGTAGTCGTGAGCACCGGAAGTGCGGAAAGCCGTCATTTGCAGGCCGCTAGGGCTGAATGTCGATCGGTCCTATTCTGCCAGCAGCCAGATCACCGCATAGATCAGCAGGAAGCTGCCGAAACCGACCAGCGTTCCGATCGCAAAGACCAGCCGAACGATCAGCGGGTCGATGTTCATCCATTTACCAAGGCCAGCGCAGACCCCGGCGAGCTTGCCGTTGGCCTTGTCCAGCCGGAACTTGTTCGACTGGACTGCTACGGGAGCAGGTTCGCGCCCGGTCATGCCACCACCATGCCGACAGTCTGTACCGCGGGCTCGGCGAAGTAGCTGCCGAGGATGGCGAGGGTCACGGCGAAAGCGGCGACGCCAGCAGCGGCCCGGTGAAAGATTGCACTCATTTCCATTTTCATTCCCCTTTTTCTGTTCGGTTCGCGTTCATCGCGTTCCATACTCAAAGCATTGCATGAGCCGTGCCAAACTTAAAAAATGGCGGTTTTCTGGGGTTTTTCCTGTTTGGGAAGTAAAGGTAATCATTATCAAATACCGATAATTAGGATTTTTTACCAACACTTGGGATTACACTTTTCACCCTCGCCTGTCGCCTGCGGCTGCCCTAGGTCCGCAAGGCAAATCATGACGCTCGACCGGATCACCCTTTCCCGCTTCCGCAACCACTGCGAGACCCGGCTCGACGGCACCTCGCGGCTCAACCTGCTGGTCGGCGAGAACGGTGCGGGCAAAACCAATATTCTCGAGGCTCTCTCGCTGCTGGCGCCGGGCCGCGGACTGCGGCGCGCCAGCCTCGCCGAGATGGCCGAACGGTCGGGCGATACGGGCTTCGCGGTCAGCGCCAGGCTGCATCAGGGCGATGACGAGG
>DDNW01000170.1:8815-10730 GCA_002341345.1 Erythrobacter sp. UBA2510 | reverse complement strand
GATGACGAGCCGGTCACCATGGGCACCGGCACCGATCCTTCGCGGCCCGGTCGGCGGCTGGTACAGGTCAACGGCGCAGAGACGAGCGCGGTGCGACTGGGCGAATGGCTCGCGGTCAGCTGGCTGACCCCGGCGATGGACGGGCTGTTCACCGACAGCGCGAGCGCCCGCAGACGCTATCTGGACCGGCTCGCGCTTGCTCTCGACCCAGCCCATGCACGGCGCGCCAGCCGCTACGAGGAGGCGCTGCGCGAGCGCAACCGCCTGCTGTCGGAGCCCGCCATGCCCGATACGACATGGATGGCCTCGGTCGAGCGGCAAATGGCGGAGGCTGGTGCAGCACTCGCAGCAGGCCGCCGCGCGCTGATCGAGCAATTGTCCACTGCACTGGCCGACTGGCCCGATCGCCCGTTCGCGCGGCCCGCTCCAGAATATCTGCCCGGAGGCCCTGAAAGCGCGAATGCGCTGGCCGATGCGCTGGCGGAATCTCGCGCACGTGATCGCGCCGCCGGGCGTAGCCTGACGGGCCCCCATCGAGATGAATTGCAGGTCACGATGGTGGCCAAAGCTGCGCCCGCCGCGCAATGCTCGACCGGCGAACAGAAGGCGATGCTGCTCTCGCTCACCCTCGCACATGCCGAACTGGCCGCCAGGGGCCGCCCCGGCCTGCTGTTGCTGGACGAGGTGGCCGCGCATCTCGATCCGCTGCGGCGTTCGGCGCTGTTCGACCGGCTCGAAAGCGGCGGCGCGCAAGTCTGGATGACCGGAACCGAGGCCGCCCCTTTCGCCACGATCGAGGACAGCGCCGCCACCTGGCGCATCGCCGATGGGACGGCGGTCAAGCGGGATTAGTTGTCGGGGAGTGCGTCGATGACCTCGTCGATCGTCTCGCCCACCAGCACCTCGACCCCTTCGGGATTGGGATGGATGCGGTCGGCCAGCATCAAATCCTGCTGATCGTAGACCGGTTCGAGGAAAAAGGGCACCAGATCGGCGTCATACTTCTCGGCCAGATCCGGGTAGATCCCGTCGAACTGCGCCTGAAAATCCGGACCGAGATTTGGCGGGGCGCGCATCCCCATGATCAGCACCGGGATGTCGCGCGCGGCCAGAGTGTCGAGAATGGTGGTGAGGTTGGCGCGCGTCTGCTCGGGCGAGAGGCCGCGCAGCATGTCGTTGCCACCCAGCTCCACCAGAGCGAGATCGGGCTTGCGCAGCTGCTGGTCGAGCAGGAAGGCGATCCGCTGCGCACCCGCAGCCGTCGTGTCACCCGACACCGCGGCATCGATCACGCGAGCATTGATGCCCCGCGCGCGCATCGCGGCCTGCAATTGCTCGGGATAGCCTTCGTCCTCTGCCAGATTATAGCCCGCGAACAGGCTGTCTCCGAAAGCGAGGATCACAAGCTCCGGCCCCGACACCGGCACAGCCTGTGCCTCGCTCTGTCCCGCTTCGGTCCCGCTCTGCTCCGCCGGGGGCGCATTTTCGCAGCCCGCGAGCAGCAGAATCGGCGCAAAAGCCGTCATAATTGTAATATTGCTGATACGCATGTCTTGTCCCGGCCTCGCTGCCTTGCGTGGTCCTATTAGCTATGTCATCGCGAGGCTCTGACAACCCCCCTTAATTCCCTCGAACGAGTACGCTCCCAGTCATGTCCGAACCCGTAATCGCAGCGAAAGACCTGCGCCTGACGCTTGGCGAAGGCCAGGCCGCAGTCGAAATCCTGCGCGGCATCGACCTGACCGTGACCGAGGGGGAGACGCTGGCGCTGCTCGGCCCCTCTGGCTCGGGCAAGAGCTCGCTGATGGCGGTGCTGTCGGGCCTCGAACGTGCGAGCGCCGGGACGCTCAAGGTCGCAGGCGCCGATTTCGAGGCGCTGAGCGAGGATGCTCTGGCACTGGCCCGGCGCGGCCGC
>DDNW01000170.1:467-8669 GCA_002341345.1 Erythrobacter sp. UBA2510 | reverse complement strand
CGCGTCGCCATCGCCCGCGCGCTCGCCCCGCGTCCGCCGCTGCTGTTCGCGGACGAGCCGACCGGCAATCTCGACGCAGCCACGGGCGAGACGATCATCGAACTGCTGTTCGCCCGCCGTGCCGAGACCGGGTCAACGCTGGTGATGATCACCCATGACGAGGCGCTGGCGACCCGCTGCGACCGCGTGGTGCGGCTGGCGGACGGCGTCATAGCGGCGGATACGGCTGTCGTATGAGAGCCGCGCAAGACGCACTCTCGTGGAGCGCCGCCTGGCGCATCGCCCGGCGCGACCTCAATGGTCGTTTCCGCGGCCTGAGGCTGCTGCTGGTCTGCCTGTTCCTCGGCGTCGGGGCCCTGTCGGCCATTGGTACATTGACTGCCGCGATCCAGAACGAGTTGCAATCGCAAGGGCAGGTGATCCTCGGCGGCGATCTCGAGGTCGAGGTCTGGCAGCGTCCGCTGAACGAGGAAGAGATGGCCTTCCTAGGCCAGTACGGCACGCTTTCGCCCGGCTACCGGATGCAGGCCATGGCGAGCACCGAGGAGACCGCCTCGCCGGTCGAGCTGAAGGCGGTCGCCGACAACTGGCCGATGTACGGCACGCTGACGCTGGCCTCGGGCGAGAACGCCGGGGCTCCGCCCGAGGGCAGCGCGTGGATCGCGCAGGGCGCGGCCGAGCGGCTCGACCTGGCGGTGGGCGACAGCTTTACCGTGGGGCGCGGAGAACTGACCGTCGGCGGCATCATCGCCGATGAGCCTGACCGTCTCTCCGAAGGGTTTCAGCTCGGCCAGACGATCATTGTCCCCTACGATTTCCCCGAGGCCGCCGGGCTGACGCTGCCGGGCGCCATGTACGAATCAAAAACCCGCGTCGCCTTCACCGGCAATGACGATCCGGACGAGATCGAGGAGATCATCGAGGATGCCTTCCCCGAGGCGGGGTTGGATATCCGCACCAGCACCCGCGCTTCTCCCGGCGCGGACCGCTTCGTGTCGCGCATGGGCGAGTTCCTGACGCTGGTCGGCCTTGCCGCGCTGGTGATCGCCGGGATCGGCATCGGCGGCGGGGTAAGTTCCGATCTGGAGGCCCGTCGCAATTCGATTGCCACGCTCAAGATTCTCGGCGCGACGAGCACCGGGATCGCCCGAATATACGCGTTGCAAATCGGCGCGGCCGCGCTGGCCGGTTCGACGCTGGGGCTGATCGTCGGGCTGCTGGTGACACCCGTTCTGGCGGGCGCATTAGGCTCGCTGCTGCCGGTCGAGACGGGCTTCGTCTTCGATCCGCTGGCGCTGCTGCGTGCCGCGGCCTTCGGCCTGCTGGTCGCGCTGATCTTCGCCGCCCCGCCCATCGCGCGCGCGCGCAGCTTCCCGGCCATGGCGCTGATGAGAAGCCGCGTCTCGCCGCTGACCCGCAAATGGCGCGGCGCGCTGGTGCCGGTTGCGCTCGGCATTGCCGCCATCGTCGCGCTGGCGCTGCTGGGATCGCGCAATCCGGGCCTCTCCGCGCTGTTCCTGGCCGGAGCGGCGGGCATGCTTGGCCTGCTGAGCGTGCTTGGCCTCGCGATCCGGCATATGGCTGCCAAGGTGCCGAGTCCCTCCAGCCCGGTGCTGCGCCTCGCGCTGGGCAACCTCCACCGCCCCGGCGCAGCGACGGGCGCGCTGGTGACGGCGCTGGGATTTGGCCTCGCCGCCTTCGTGCTGCTCGCCGCTGTACAGACCAGCCTAGAGAACAACATCCGTCGCTCGGTCCCGGACCGCGCCCCCGATTACTTCGTGCTCGACATCCCGCGCGACGGTGTGGCGGAATTTCTCGACCTCGTGGGGCAGGAAGCAGGCGGCTCCACGGTCGAGACCGTACCGACGATGCGCGGCAGCGTCCTCGCCTATGGCCCGCAGGACGCCATGATCCGCGTGTCGGAGCTGGAGGAGCTGCCCGAGGGCGCATGGGCCCTGCGCGGCGAACGCGGACTGACCTATGCCACCGATCTGCCCGGCGGCAATGTGCTGGTCGAGGGCGAATGGTGGCCCGAACTTTATCGCGGCGAACCGCTGGTCTCGGTCGACGAGGAACTGGCCAACGCGGCGGACATCGCGGTCGGCGATTATATCACGATCGGCGTGCTCGGGACCGAGCGGAGCGCGCGCGTTGCCAGCATCCGCCGGATCGACTGGGAAAGCCTCGGCTTCAATTACGTGCTGGTCTTTTCGCCCAATGCGCTGGCCGACGTGCCGCACAATGTCGCGGCAACGATCAGCCTGCCCGAAGGCGCGAGTGCGCCTGGACTGTTGCGCTCATTGGTGCGGACCTTCCCGTCGAGCTCGGTAATCGAGGTCGGGCCGATTTTGGAGGAGGCACGCACCATCCTCGATCAGGTGGCGCTGGCGATCCTCGCCGCCGCCTCGGTTGCGGTGCTGGCGGGCATTGCCGTGTTGCTGGGCGCGATTGCCGCAGCGCGCGCCGCACGGCTGTATGACACGGTGATCCTGCGCGTTCTCGGCGCGAGCCGGGGGCAATTGCTCGGCCTGCAGCTGTTCGAGTTCCTTCTGCTGGCGATAGTGCTGGCGGGCGTGGCGCTGGCCATCGGCACTGCGCTCGGCTGGCTGGTTATCGTACAGCTGTTCGAGTTCGACTGGCTGCCCGACTGGCCGCGTATCCTCGGCGTACTCGGCGCAGGCCTCGTGCTGGTGCTCGGCTTTGCGGTCGGCGCATCGCTGCCGCTGTTGCGCGCCCGCCCCGCGAGCGTGCTGCGCAGTCTCTAGCGCGATAGATCAGCTAAAGACGCTCGCCTGCGACGGGTCCTTCGGGTCCGGCCCATAGCGGTTCGGTCCATCGGTGCCGGGCAGGAACAAGATCACCAGCAGGACCAGCCAGCCGATCATGGCGATAATGTTCACGATCGGAATAAGACCGGCAATCAACAGGCCACCATACCACCAGCCCGACATGTCCCGGTCATGCAGCCGCCGGACGGTCACGGCGATACTGGGGATGAAAATCGCCAGCCCCCACAGGACCGCGAGGCCCATGCCGACCCAGAACATCGGGCCGAACATCGCGAAGGCCTCCGCAGGCGTCGGCTCGGGTGCGATGGTGACGCTCGCCCGCTCGCTGAACTCGCTCCATGGCATACCGGAAAAGGTAATCAGCATCAGCACGATCGTGACGATCATGTTGAGCAACTGGAACATCCAGAATTCCATCCGCCGCGACCGGCCCGAAAAATCAAAATAGCGCCTGAACGGCAGCAACATCCATTCCATCAGCCAGCCCCTTTCGCGCGGCAGTTTGCCGCGTCCGTGTGCCAGACGCCCGTTAAGAGGCGGTTATAAGACGGTTTTATTCGAAGACTTCGGCACCCGCGCCCTTGGGATCGGCCCCAAAGCGGTTCGGCCCCTTGGTCCCTTCCAGCAGCATGAACACCAGCACGACCAGCCCGCCGACGAAAGGAATGAGGCTGAGCAGCACGAACCACCCGCTCTTGTCCTGATCATGGAAGCGTCGCACCTGCACCGCGATGCCGGGAATGATTACAGCGATCAGGAAGATCAGCGATAGCGGACCGTAAATGCCTCCGACAGATCCGCCAATGCCAAGCGCACCTTCGATCAGACCCAGAACCACCGCGACGATGATCACGCCGAGCAGGAACATCCAGTATTCCTTGCGCCGCGAACGCCCCGAAAAATCGGCGTATCGCTTAATCGGCAACAACATCCATTCCATGTCAAACCCCCTCTTCCAAAGCCTTCTGCCAAAGCTTTCTGTTAGACATGGCACCATTTTTAGGGGCGATTGGCAAGAAAAAGGGGGCCGCAGCCCCCTTCCCCCTCCCGTTATTCTGATGCCGGTTCTCAGAAGCGGACTCGTGCGGCGACGCCATAGGTACGCGGCTGGTTGAGATAGGCCGAGATCGATTCCGGCTGCGCCGGGCTGTCGAACAGCGAGTTGAAATAGCGGTCGTTGGTAAGGTTGCAGCCCCACACGCTCAGTTCCACGCCCTGATCGGTCAGCACATAGGTGAGCGAGGCGGACAGCTCGTTCACCTCGCGCATGAACTGGCCCGAGGCGGCCAGCGCCAGCGCCTGACCGCCATCGGCCAGCGTCGGATCGAGGAAGCCGGGCAGGCCATCGACGATTTCGACTTCGGATTCGTAATTGTAGGTTGTGCGGGCGATCACCCGGTCGCCATTGGCGCGCGGCTGGTCCCACTGCGCGCCCAGCACCAGGTTCCACTCCGGAATGCCCGCCGGGGTCCGGCCCGAAAGGTCACCGATCGAGGACAGCGGGAAGCTGACATATGACGGGTCGAGCCAGGTCACGGCCAGGTTCAGCGTCAGCGGGTCGATCGGATTGGCCACGCCCTCGAACTCGATGCCGTAGGTCCGCTGCTTGCCCGCATTCGACAGGATGAAGCCGGTGCCGGTGAAAATGTTCGACTGGAAACCGTCGATATCCTGCCGGAAGCCGGTGAGGTTAGCCGAATAGCGGCCCCAGTCACCCTTCAGCCCGATTTCGATCACCGTCGATTCCTCAGGGCCGGCAAAGCGGCTGCCCGCAGTCAGGTTGTTGACGCCCAGCCCCGCACCGACCAGCGCGGGAATGTCGCTTGCCAGCGGGCGGCTGTCGCGGCTGAGCGCGAAGGAGCTCGCCTTGAAACCGGTCGCATAGCTGGCATAGACGTTAAGATCGGGGTTGATGTCGTAGGCGAGCCGGATCGTGTAGGAGAAGTTCTCGTCATCGGTCTTCCCGCTCTCGATCGAGTTCGGGATGTTGATGAAGGGTGGGAAGTTCTGCAGGTCCTGCCCGATCAGCAGCGGGTTGAGGCTGGCGGGCAGTTCGGTCGCGGCCGCGAAGGTCGCCGCATCGACGAGGAACTGGCCGAATTGCGCCTGATTGGTCACCGCGAAGGTTCCGATCTGGGTGAAGTCGGCAGGCGTCGTCTGGCCCAGCGCCGCACCCACGGCCTGTGCGACATAGGCCAGCCGCTCGCCCGCATCGACCAGGTCGACGGCGGAGAACACGTCATAGGACGCATAATCGGTCGAACCGGTCTTGTGGTCCATCGTGTAATTGCCGCCCAGCGTCAGGGTCAGCCCGTCCGTGAGTTCGACATCAAACTGCGCGAAGAACGACAGCGCGTCGTTCTCGAGCCGGAAACTGCCGTCCTCGGCAAAGCCGGGCATGAAGAACTGCCCGACATATTGCGCCGGATTGAAATAGAGCGTGCCGATGATCTGCTCGGCGGCGGTCAGCGGCTGGCCCAGTTGGGTCTGCAACAGCACATCGGCGAAATTGCGGAAGTCGGAGCCATAGAGGACCTGCTGGTCCTCGACCACGACCTCGTCAAAATAATAGACGCCCGCCAGCGCGGTCACCGGGCCGAACTGGCCGGTAGCGCGCAATTCCTGTGTGAAGGTGTCGAAGCGCTGGTCATTGAACCGTTCGAGCAGGTCGGCCGAGGTGAAGTCGACATCCTGCGCAAAGTCGCCACGGGTCCGGCGGTAGGCCGTGATCGAGGTCAGCTCCACCGCGCCCAGATCGTAATCGATCTGGCCCGAAATACCGTAGTTTTCCAGCTCGTTGGTCGAGGGAAAATTGTTGTAGACCAGGTCGGCGAAGGGGTCGGTCGGGTCGTTGGTCTGCCCGCCAATGAACTGGATTGCCTGCGTAAAGGCGGAAGGCTGGACATTCACCACGGCGCAGCAATTTTCGTCGATCTTGTCGTAATCGGCGATCACGCGAATCTTCAGATCATCGTCATTATCGAACAGCGCCTGACCGCGCACGAACCAGCGGTCGCGGCTGTTGGTTTCTCCGCCCGCGGTCACGTCCTCGGCAAAACCGTCGCGCTTGTTGATCCCCGCCGCGATGCCCAGCGCCACGGTGTCGGAAACCGGCCCAGAAAAGAAACCCTTGGCGACGATCGCATCGTAATTGCCATGGACAGTTCTGCCCCGCCCTTCAGGCGGAACGAGGGTTCGTTGGTGACGATCGAGATGACGCCGGCCGATGCGTTCTTGCCGAACAGGGTCGACTGCGGCCCGCGCAGCACCTCGATGCGCTGGACGTCGGGCAGGTCGCCGACCTGCGAGGCGGTGCGCGAGCGATAGACGCCGTCGATAAACACACCGACCGAAGGTTCGATACCGGCATTGTTTGCGCCATTGCCGAAGCCGCGGATGATGAAATTGGTCGCCGTGGAGCTTTGCAGCTGGCCAACGCGCAGCGATGGGACCACGGCCTGCAAGTCCTTGAGATCGCGAATCTGCTCGCGCTCGAGTGTCTCGGCGCTGGTCACGCTGACAGCCACGGGCGTTTCCTGCAGCGTCTGCTCGCGCTTGGTCGCGGTGACGATGATGGCATTGCCAGTGGCGAGGTCGTCGGCACTATCCTGGGTAGCCGCGCTGTTATCCTGCGCCGCGGCGGCGTAAGATACGCTCAGCGCGGCCATGGCAACGCCACACAGCGAAGCGCGAACGATGCGGGCTGCGCCCGAAGCACATTTCGACATGAACTCTCTCCTCTCCTCCGCGTCGCCCAGGTCCTGAACTAAGGCCACTATCGGCAACCGGTTATTTTATGGTCTATATATAGTGAGCTATTTACCCGGTGCATCAGTAACAATCGCAGATGAACGGTTGGTTGCGTTTGCAACCAGGCGTGTTACTTTCGGGCAACACCATACCGGGCGCAGCGGCTTAACTGCCGGGCATAACCGCGCTTACTCGCGCCAATTGCGGCTTGCAGCCAGGCGTCCTCTTCTGTAGAGGCGCCTCGATTTCGCACTTGCGAAAAGCCTCCGTAATTCTTGAACGCTTACCCCGAAGGACCGCAAATGTCCGCGCAGCTACGCAATGTGGCGATCATCGCCCACGTCGACCACGGCAAGACCACGCTGGTTGACCAGCTTTTCCGTCAGTCCGGGACCTTCCGCGACAACCAGCGCGTGGAAGAGCGCGCGATGGATTCCAACGACCTGGAGAAGGAACGCGGGATCACGATTCTGGCGAAGCCGACCTCGGTCGAATGGAACGGCTACCGGATCAACATCGTCGACACGCCCGGTCACGCCGATTTCGGCGCCGAGGTGGAACGCATCCTGAGCATGGTCGACGGGGTCATCCTGCTGGTCGACAGTTCCGAAGGGGCGATGCCGCAGACCAAGTTCGTGACCGGCAAGGCGCTTTCGCTGGGGCTCAAGCCGATCGTCGTGGTCAACAAGATCGACCGGCCTGACGAACGCATTCAGGAGGTGCTGGACGAGGTATTCGACCTGTTCGTCTCGCTCGAAGCCACGGATGAGCAACTCGATTTCCCCGTACTCTATGCCTCGGGCCGCAACGGCTATGCGAACGAGGACCCGTCCCTGCGCGAAGGCACGCTGGAGCCGCTGTTCGAAAAAATCGTCAGCCACGTCCCGGCCCCGTCGGCGGACCCGGAGGGCGAATTCAAGTTCCTCGTCACCCTGCTTGACCGCGACAATTTCCTCGGCCGCATCCTGACCGGGCTGGTTTACAGCGGGTCGCTCAAAACCAACGAGGCGATCCACGCGCTCGATTCCTCGGGCAAGGTGGTGGAGACGGGCCGTGCGTCCAAGCTGCTCGCCTATCGCGGGCTGGACCGTGTGCCGGTGGACGAGGTCAGGGCGGGCGACATCGTCTCGATCGCCGGCCTCACGACGACCACCGTGTCCAACACCATCGCCGTCCCCTCGGTAACCGAGCCGCTGCAGGCCCAGCCGATCGATCCGCCGACCCTGTCGATGCGCTTCGCCGTCAACGACAGCCCGCTGGCGGGCCGCGAAGGGACCAAGGTCACCAGCCGCATGATCCGCGACCGGCTCGAGCGTGAGGCGGAATCGAATGTCGCCATCCGAGTGACCGAAAGCGAGGACAAGGACAGCTTCGAGGTCGCCGGACGCGGCGAATTGCAGCTGGGCGTGCTGATCGAGACCATGCGCCGCGAAGGCTTCGAACTGGGCATCAGCCGCCCGCGCGTGCTGTTCCGCGAGGACGAGGACGGCAACCGCCTTGAGCCGTACGAAACCGTCGTGATCGACGTCGATGACGAGCACTCGGGCACGGTGGTCGAGAAGATGGCGGGCCGCAAGGCCGAGATGACCGACATGCGTCCCAGCGGCGGCGGGAAGACCCGCATCACCTTCTCCGCCCCCTCGCGCGGCCTGATCGGCTATCA
>DDNW01000170.1:0-166 GCA_002341345.1 Erythrobacter sp. UBA2510 | reverse complement strand
GAACGGCGTGCTGATCTCGATGGAGTCGGGCGATTCCAACGCCTACGCGCTCAACATGCTTGAAGAGCGTGGCGAGCTGTTCATCGGCGCCGGGACCAAGCTGTATGAAGGCATGATCATCGGCGAGAACGCCAAGCCCGACGATCTCGAAGTCAATCCGATGAAG
>DDNW01000212.1:13994-14261 GCA_002341345.1 Erythrobacter sp. UBA2510 | reverse complement strand
TGCTCCAGCTTTTCAATGATGGCGGCGGTGATGCGGTTGGCTGGCGAAGCTGAAGCAGCGCGGCGGGACTTGTTCATGGGAGGTCTCCTGATCGCCGGGACGGGCATATCCCGGTTCAGGAAGAGCAAAGCTCCCTCTTCTCTTTTTTTACTGCGTGCTACCTCGCACGCGCCGGATCTTCCGTCGGACACGGGGTCGTACGGCAAGCAATCGCTCAAAAACCGGTCCCCGCGGCTTGCCCATTCGCTTGCGATCGGCTAACCGCCC
>DDNW01000212.1:12370-13883 GCA_002341345.1 Erythrobacter sp. UBA2510 | reverse complement strand
TGCTAACCGCCCGCCGATGCGCCAGCTCCATTTCCTGTTTTTGTTGGCATTGCTCTTGGTCTCGCATGGCGGACTTCCGGGATCGATTCCGCATCTGGACGCGGCGCATGCACATGAGGCGGCAAGCGCGCATCATGCGCATGAGCACAATTCCGCCGATGTCATCGAGGTCGAGACAGACGCCGATTCGCTCGCGTCCGAAGATATCGTGCCTCACCCCGCTTCGCATTCGCACAGCTCGATTGCGATGCCGGACCAGACCGAGTTCGCGGGCAACGCCCCTGCGCCTCGAACACTTCTGCGACCGGGCGAGACACCGCCTCTCATCGGCTTTTCGCCAGCTCCGTTAACGCAGCCCCCATCAGCCTGATTTTCTGAATCCGGCCCGCATTCCGGGCCAATTTCCATTCAGACAATCAGGAGCAGTCTATCATGCACGTGTCCACGCGTGCCGCCCTTCTGGCGGCCACGTTGGTGTGGGCGACCTCGGCATCCGCCCAGACGTACACACTCGAGGAGGCCGTTCGAACTGCGGTCGCCAATTCACCGCAGGGCGAGGCGACCGCAGCGCGCCTCGACGGCCTCAACGCAGCGCGAAGCGCTGCCGATACCAACCCCGCGCCCACGATCGATGGGACCGTCGAGAACATCGGCACCCCGGGCTTTTCCCAATGGCAGATCGACGGGACTTACAACCAGCGACTGGAGCGCGGCGGCAAACGCGCGGCGCGCGTGGGCCTCGCGCAAGGTGATATCACCGTTGCCGGGGCCGAGGCTCTCGTGCGGCGTCTCGATCTCGCGAGCGAAGTCCAGGCGTTGTACGTCGAAGCGCAAGCCGCCGCCTTGTCGCTCGAACTTGCCAAGAGCAGGGTCGAGATCGCCGAGACCCTCGCCAATGAGGTGCAGCGCAGGGTCGATGAGGCGCGCGACCCTCTGTTCGCGGGAACGCGGGCCCGCACACAACTGGCCGAAGCCCGGGTGGATCTTGGGCTGGCGGAACACGCCTTCGAAGCCGCTCTGGCGCGCCTGGCGCTCCTTACCGGCGGAGATCCACGCAGCATCGGGGTCGTGACCTCGGGCTTCCTCGAAGCCGAAGAGATTGCCATCACCACTGCCGACCTTACGCCAGTCGATCTTGCCGTCTTCCAGGCCCGGCGCGAGAGGGCGGACGCGAACTATCGCCTCCAGGAAGCCAATTCGCGCACCGATCCAACTGTCTTCGCGGGACCCAGGTTGTTCGGCAATGGCGACGTCGCCGTCATTGCGGGCTTCTCGCTGCCTTTGCCCAACCGCGCGCTCAATCGGGCCAACATCGACCGCGCCGCGGCCGAGCAGCGGCAGGTAGAGGCGGACCTCGCGGTCGAACGGTTCCAGCGTCGCCGGCAGATCGCTCTGGCTGCCGAACGTGTCGAAGAGGCGCGCCACGAGGCCGAGGCTATCCAGGAGCAGGTTGTACCCGGTGCCGAACAGACCCTGCGGGAGGTCCGTGCCGGCTACAATCGCGGAGGGTTCG
>DDNW01000212.1:0-12279 GCA_002341345.1 Erythrobacter sp. UBA2510 | reverse complement strand
GGGTTCACCTTTCTCGATGTCTCCATTGCCCAGACCGCATTGCACGAAGCCAGAGTCCGCTTCGTCGATGCGCTCGCCGAATATCATCAGGCCAAGGTCGACTACGACCGACTGACTGGCCGCTTCATCGAACTTGTTGGGGGTTATTGATCATGCGCAAGACGCATTTATTCCTTGCTGCATGCTTTGCAGCGACACTTGCCGCCTGCGGCCAGTCGGCAGATACGCCGGAAACTTCCGAAGAACAGGCAGCCGCAGAGGGCGAGTACGAGCGCGGTCCACACAACGGGCGCATGCTTCGTGACGGCGACTTCGCTATCGAGATTACCGTCTTCGAAGACGGTGTTCCGCCCGAATACCGTCTCTACGCCTACCGTGACAACGAGCCCGTCGATCCCGAAACGGTCCGTGCCCGGGTCCTGATCACGCGTCTGGACGGCGAAAAAACCACGTTCGAATTCGAACCGGAACAGGATTACCTGCGAGGCCAGGGGGTTCTCGTCGAACCGCACAGTTTCGACGTCGTGGTCGTGGCAAACGAAGGCGACAACAGCCATCAATGGGCGTTCGAATCCTACGAGGGTCGGGTCACGATCTCGGACGAGGCGGCACGTGCGGCCGGCATTCGGACCGAAACGGTCGGACCGCAGCAGGTCGGTGAAACCGTGGAAATCATCGGACGGGTTGAGCTCGATCCCTCTGGCAGCGCCGAGGTGGGAGCCAAATTCCCGGGCACCGTCATGTCGCTGCATGCCAATCTCGGCGATCGTGTAGCCCGAGGGGCGCTGCTGGCGCGGGTGGAAAGCAGCTCATCGTTGCAGACCTATCCGATCTACGCGCCGATTTCCGGAGTGATCACGCATCGCAATACCAACATTGGCGACATCGCGGACAGCGATCCGATGTTCGTCATCTCCGATCCGTCTCGCACGGTTGCGACCTTCCCGATCTTCCCACGCGACATCGAGCGGGTTCGTCCCGGACAATCGGTGCTTATCCGGGGCCTCGAAGGCCAGCGTGCGCAGGGCTCCCGCATCCGGGACTTCCTGCCTCTGGCGGAAGTCAGCAGCCAGGCGGTGACCGCACGTGCGCCGCTCCCCAATCGCGATGGCTTCTGGCGACCGGGAATGGCGGCCCGGGGTCTGGTCTCGGTCGACCAGCGACGGGCGCCTCTCGCCGTCAGGACGGACGCCATCCAGCAGTTCCGCGATTTTCGCGTCGTCTTCGCCAAGATCGGCGAGACCTACGAGGTGCGGATGCTCGAGCTTGGTCAGGAAGGTCCCGAGTGGACCGAAGTGCTGAGCGGGATCGATGCAGGCACCGTCTACGCATCCGAGAACAGCTACGTGATCAAGGCCGATATCGAGAAGTCGGGCGCGAGCCACGATCACTGAGGAGCGCGATTTCATGTTGGAAAGAATTGTCGAGCTGTCGATCAGACAGCGTTTCGCAGTGCTGGCAGCGGTGTTCATTTTCGCCGCCGTGGGCATTTACAGTTTCGGCCGGCTCAAGATCGATGCGGTGCCGGACATCACCAATGTGCAGGTGCAGATCAACACTTCGGCGCCGGGCTTCTCTCCGCTCGAAGCCGAGCAGCGCATTACCTATCCGGTCGAAACCGCCATCGCGGGGTTGCCGGGGCTTTCCTATACGCGCTCGGTTTCGCGCTACGGTCTCAGCCAGGTCACCGTGGTCTTCGAGGACGGCACCGACATCTACTTTGCCAGGCAACTCGTCAACGAGCGTCTGCAGGCGGTACGTTCAAACCTGCCGGAGACGGTTGAACCCGAACTCGGGCCTATCGCCACGGGGCTGGGCGAGATCTTCATGTACACGGTCGAGGCCGAGCAGGGCGCGGTCAAACCCGATGGGTTGCGCTATACTGCGCAGGATCTGCGGACGTTGCATGACTGGGTGGTTCGGCCACAGCTTCGCACGGTTCCAGGGGTCACCGAGGTCAACTCGATCGGCGGCTACCGTAAGGAGTATGTCGTAGCGCCGCTTCCCGAACGTCTTGCCGGCTTCGGTCTGACGGTCGAAGACGTGATCGAGGCGCTCGAAAACAACAATGCCAATGTCGGTGCTGGCTACGTCGAGAGGTCAGGTTCGCAATATCTTATCCGCGTACCCGGACAGGCCGAGGACGAACGCGATTTGTCCGGGATTATTGTCGATTACCGCGATGGGGTTCCCATTCGCATCGCTGATGTGGCGGATGTCGAGATCGGATCCGAGATCCGCAATGGCGCCGCAACCAAGGATGGCCGCGAAGTCGTGCTCGGCACGATCTACATGCTCGTTGGCGAGAATGCCCGCGATGTCAGTGTCGCGGTGGCCGAAAGGCTGGAAGAGGTAAACCGCTCGCTGCCCGGCGGCGTTGTCGCCAATACGGTCTACGATCGCTCCGAACTGGTCGAAGCAACGGTCTCCACAGTCGAGAAAAACCTCGCCGAAGGGGCGCTGTTGGTCATCGTTGTCCTGTTCGTCCTGCTCGGCAACTTCAGGGCTGCACTCATTACCGCTGCCGTGATCCCCCTCTCTTTCCTCCTTATGATCACGGGGATGGTCGAGAACAACGTGTCCGGCAATCTCATGAGCCTGGGGGCATTGGACTTCGGCCTGATCGTGGACGGTGCGGTCATCATCGTCGAGAACTGTCTCCGCCGGTTCGGCGAGGCGCAGCATTCGCTCGGAAGGCTGCTGAATCGCGAGGAACGCTTCAAGCTGGCGGCCCGCGCATCTGCCGAGGTGATCAAGCCGAGCCTTTTCGGCATCCTGATCATCACCATCGTCTATGTGCCGATCTTCGCTCTTGAAGGCGTGGAGGGCAAGACGTTCCACCCGATGGCAATCACGGTCGTCATGGCGCTAACCGCCGCCATGGTGCTCTCCCTCACCTTCGTTCCCGCGGCAGTCGCGACATTCGTAACGGGCAAGGTCGAGGAGAAGGAGACGCGCGTCATGCGCGCCGCCAAGTCGGGCTATCAGCCTATGCTCGACTTCGCCTTGCGTTCGCGCAAAGCTGTCCTTGCCGGAGCCGTGGCTCTGGTGGTCCTGAGCGGATGGGGCGCAAGCCGGATGGGATCGGAATTCATTCCCAATCTCGATGAAGGCGATATCGCGCTCCACGCCCTAAGGATTCCGGGTACCAGCCTCAGCCAGGCGGTCGCCATGCAGACTGCCCTGGAAGACAAAATTCGGACCTTTCCCGAGGTGGACCAGGTATTCGCGAAGATCGGTACCGCCGATGTGGCCACTGACCCAGTGCCTCCCTCGGTCGCAGACACCTTCGTGATCATGAAGCCGAGAGAGGATTGGCCGGATCCCCGCAAACCAAAAGAGCAACTCGTCGCCGAGATGAACGAGGCAGTCCAGCAGGTGCCGGGTTCGCGCTACGAGTTCCTTCAACCGATCCAGATGCGCTTCAACGAACTCATCGCGGGCGTGCGTTCCGACGTCGCGATCAAGATCTTCGGGGACGATCTCGACCAGCTTGCTTCCGTTGCAGCCGAGGTCGAGGGCGTCGTCTCTTCGATCGAAGGATCGCAGGACGCGCAGACCGAACAGGTGACCGGCTTGCCGTTCATTCAGGTCATCCCTGATCGCGTCCGCCTGACCCAGCTCGGGTTGAACGTGGACGATGTTCAGACGGTGGTGTCGACGGCAATCGGCGGGACCAAGGCCGGCCAGATCTTCGAAGGTGATCGACGCTTCGATATCGTTGTCCGGCTGCCCGAAGAGATGCGCGAGGATCGCCAGGTCCTAGAACGCCTCCCTATCGCGCTGCCAGGTGGAGGGTCTGTCCCGCTCTCGGAGGTGGCGACGATCGAGAACGTTCAGGGGCCGAACCAGATCAGCCGCGAGGACGGCAAGCGGCGTGCGGTGGTCACCAGCAACGTGCGCGGACGGGACCTGGGTTCCTTCATATCCGAGGCGCAAGAGAGGATCGCCACGGAGGTCGAGCTGCCCGAGGGCTACTGGGTCGACTATGGCGGCACATTCGAGCAGCTCCAATCCGCGAGTGCGCGGCTTCAGATCGTCGTTCCCCTCGCCTTGCTGCTGATCTTCGGCCTGCTGGTGGCGCTGTTTCGCTCGGTAAAGGACGCGCTGGTCGTGTTTTCCGGTGTGCCCCTGGCGCTTACCGGAGGAGTGGCCGCGCTCATGCTGCGCGGCATCCCCTTCTCGATTTCCGCGGGGGTTGGCTTCATTGCCCTGTCGGGGATCGCCGTGCTGAACGGCGTCGTCATGCTGACGTTCATCCGGCAGCTGATGGATGAAGGCAAGCCGCTCGAGGACGCTATCAAGGAAGGGGCCATGGCTCGTCTGCGGCCCGTGCTCATGACCGCACTCGTCGCAAGCCTCGGTTTCGTCCCGATGGCTCTGAATGTCGGGCTCGGTTCGGAGGTGCAACGTCCGCTCGCGACGGTCGTCATCGGCGGGATCGTCTCGGCTACCGCGCTGACGCTGCTGGTTCTGCCAGCACTCTACAGGGTGGTTCGCGGCGAACGCACGGAAGTCCCGGAGACAGGGACATCCGACGAAAACCCCAAGCCTCAATTCGCAAGCTGAAGCCGGAGCGGCCGTCCGCAGGATGCAATCCCGCGGGCGGCCGACATCCGGGACCGGAGAATGAAATGATATCGATAACGCAATCTCGATCCAAAACAGCATTCGTGCGCATCCTCGCGCTCGCTGCAGTTCTGCTGATCTTCCTCGCCTCGGGTGCCGAAGCGTGGGCGCACAATGTCGCCGAGGGGGACAAGGGCTACATCCAGGAGAGCAGCGGAACGCTGATCCTGCCCTTCATCTATCTCGGCGCGAAACACATGGTGACCGGATACGATCACCTGCTCTTTCTTTTCGGCGTCATCTTCTTCCTCTACCGGTTGAAGGACGTCGGAATCTACGTGACGCTGTTCGCGATCGGCCATTCGACCACGCTGCTTTTCGGTGTCCTGACGGGTATCACCGCCAACGCCTATCTCATCGATGCGATCATCGGTCTGTCGGTCGTCTACAAGGCCTTGGACAATCTCGGTGCCTTCCAGCGGTGGTTCGGATTCCAGCCCAGCACCAAGGCAGCAACCCTCATTTTCGGCTTCTTCCACGGCTTCGGCCTTGCCACGAAGATCATCGAATTCGAAATCGCCGAAGACGGCCTCATCCCAAATCTTCTCGCCTTCAATGTCGGTGTGGAAATCGGGCAATTGCTCGCCCTTGGCGCAATCCTGATCGTGATGGGCTTCTGGCGCAGAACCCAGAGCTTCATGCGTCACGCCTTCGCCGCCAACACTCTTCTCATGACCGCGGGCTTCATGCTCGTCGGCTACCAACTCGTCGGCTTCGCCGTAGCCTGATCACATTCTTCCAGGAGCAATAGACATGTTCAATTCACAGCGCCCGTCCTCCAGCGACCTTCCCACCAACCGCCAGCTCGTCAAGGCGACCGCGTTCGCCTTGGTGACCGCGACCGTCCTTCTGGTCACCGTGGTTCTACCCGCGGAATATGCGATCGATCCGACCGGAGCGGGCCGTCTTCTGGGATATTCCGAGATGGGCGAGATCAAACAGCAACTTGCTGCGGAAGCAGCCGCCGACGAGCAGAACGCAGCCATCGGGGAGGTTCGTACGCTCGCCGGTAACAGCGATAGCGGCGCCGAAGCGGCAACGCGCAGCGATGTGACCGAATTAACGCTCGCGCCTGGTGAGGGTGCGGAGGTCAAGGCGGTCATGGCCGAAGGGGCCAGCCTCCAATACGAATGGTCAGTGCAGGACGGCCACGTCAACTTCGATACGCATGCCGATGCGCCGGGCATCGCTTATCACGGGTATGACAAGGGCCGCGAATCCACGGGAGAAGCGGGCACGCTCGTCGCCGCCTTCGATGGCAGCCATGGGTGGTTCTGGCGCAATCGTTCAGGCGCAACCGTCACCGTGACCCTCAAGACCGACGGCAGCTACTCCGATATCAAGCGCGTGGTCTAGATCGCGCTCTGGCTGAAGGACGACATCGCCATGCTCTCCGTTCTGACCAATCGCACATATCGTCACCTGTTTTTTGCGCAGGTCATCGCGCTTGTCGGAACGGGGCTGGCGACGGTCGCTCTGGGCTTGCTGGCCTATGATCTCGCCGGTGCGGACGCCGGCGCGGTCTTGGGAACGGCCTTAGCCATCAAGATGGTCGCTTATGTCGGCATCGCCCCCCTCGCGGGCGCTTATGCCGACAAATTACCACGCAAACGTCTGCTTGTAGGAATGGACATTGTCCGTGCCGGTGTGGCGCTTCTGCTCCCCTTCGTCGATGCGGTCTGGCAAATCTATCTACTCATCTTCCTGCTGCAGTCGGCATCGGCCGTGTTCACGCCTACCTTTCAGGCCACCATACCCGACATCCTGCCGGACGAAGAGGAGTACACGAAGGCTCTTTCCCTGTCCCGACTGGCCTATGATCTCGAAAGCCTCATCAGCCCGGTCCTGGCTGCCGCGCTACTTGTTATCATAAATTTCCATTGGCTATTCGCGGGAACGGCTATCGGTTTTGTGGTCTCTGCGTTGCTCGTCATGAGTGCGGCTCTGCCGTACAGAAAATCGGTCGCAAAGCGTGTCGAGAGCGTATGGCGCAAGACCACGCGGGGCATGCGGGTTTATCTCAAGACACCCAGGCTTGTCGGTTTGCTGGCGGTAACCCTGGCGGCGGCAGCAGGCAGCGCCATGGTCATCGTCAATACGGTAGTTATCGTGAAGGACATGGGACGGACGGAAGGCGACGTTGCGCTGGCTCTGGCGGCCTACGGTGCAGGCTCGATGCTGGCTGCACTCGCCCTCCCGCGCATTCTGGCGCGAATTGACGATCGCACGATCATGATCGGCGGCGGCGGCCTCTTGCTGGGTCACGCTGGCAACGATAGGGCTGGTGTTGGGTCACCTGAGGACCCAAACCTTCTGGCCGGTTCTGCTCGTCGGCTGGCTGACGATGGGTATCGGGTATTCGCTTTGCGTCACGCCGAGCGGAAGGTTACTCAAACGCTCGTCGGCGGATGAGGACCGCCCGGCATTGTTCGCTGCCCAATTCGCGCTCAGCCATGTTTGCTGGCTCGTCGCATATCCGATGGCCGGACAAATCGGCGCTCAGCTTGGCATGATGCCAGCCTTTCTGGTCCTCGCTGGCCTGGCCACCACGGGCGTTGGACTTGCCCTATGGCTTTGGCCCCGCAACGACCCCTCGCTGCTATTGCATTCGCATCCCGACCTGCCATCCGATCATCCGCATTTGGAAGAGCACGGAGGAGGCAGCCACCAGCATCATTTTGTCATCGACGATCTGCACACTGGGTGGCCGGGCAAGGTGTGAAGCAAGAAAGGCGGCCCGTCCCGATTGGGACGGACCGCCCGCCGAGTGACCTGGACCTGTCAGGAGGGGTCAGGCAGCCTGCTCGGCAATCTCACCAGTCGCATCGTCGCTGACCGTTTCGTCAGCTTCGTCATCAATCCACGCAGCTTCTTCGAGATCGGCTGGAACATCGGCATTAGTGAACCGCATGATCGAAGGAACCCAGGCCTGCGCCCGTTCCTTGACCTCGGCCTCGCCGATGAAGTTGCCCGAGAAGATGCGTTCGGCAGCGCTCGCCAGTTCGGCCTTCTTCGATGCGGCATAGCGACTGACCAGTTCGGGACCACCAGCAGCGTCGAGCGCTTCGAGCGTGCGAGCCTTGGCCACGCGGTCGAAGTAGTTCGCCGCCGTAGGACGCCACCAATGCGCGGTCTCGATTTCGAGGAGGGAGCCGAGTGCTTCGTGCAGCGGCACCGAGCGTTCGCCTTCGCAGGCCAGGCTGGCAACCAGTGTGCGCGAGACGACATGGCCGAGCCAGGCCGAACGCACTTCGTCGGAAAGCGCCCGGAACCTCGCAAATCGCTCCACGTCGCTTTCGCCAGAACGCCAGCTTTCATCGAGCGATCCTGCGAACTCGGCGAGAGCAGCGCTCGCCGGCGCGTCCTTGGCCTCGAACCCAGTGACCGGGCCGGACGCGACGGGGCCAGACAGCGTCGATGCCTTCTTGGCGCGCCAGTCGTGTCCATCTGCATCGGCGAGCGTGAAGACCATGAAGTCGAGCGCCAGTGCCGGATCGTTGGCCAGATGGATGGCCAGGATGTCGCGGCGTTGCATCGCGAGCTCGTCGAGCAGGCGCTGCGACAACGAGCTTCCCTTGGGCTTCGCCGGACCGTTCTCTTCAATGGCCTCGACCACACCTTCGTCAGCGATGACCTCGGTCTCGGTGTAGAACTGTGGGACCAAGGTCGGCTCGCCATTGCGCGAGAGGACGAGGAAGGCGCCGGCCTCCGGTTTCAGTTCGTCGGCGAGTACCGGCGGCCGGTCATTGAGCGCGCGCATGGCGCGGTCGATCACCACGAGTTCCTGTTCGGCCTTGGCGACCTCGTCCTCGTCGCTGTCTTCGTCTTCGAGCACAGCGGCGACGCGGTCGTAGTCGGCCTCGAGCTCGCCAAGTTCCTTCGCTTCCTGTTCGGTCATCGGCGCAGGCTCGCATGGCAGACGGCCGAGACCTTCGACGAGGTCATGGCTGACGTAGTTGCCAAGCGTCGGGCGCACCCAGGCAAGGCCATATTCGAGCGCGGCCTTTTCTGCGGCTTCTTCCATGGCCTTGTGTGCGAGGTCTTCGAGCAGCGCGATATCGATCCAGCTTTCGCTGGCATCATCGTCGAACAGTTCGCGTTCGATCCGGCCACCTGCGGCGAGGTAGGCATCACGTCCGACGAGCACGGCACGCGGATCGGAGCCGCGCACGGTGGCATCGAGCACCATGCGGCGGATCGTGTCGGGCGTGATCTGGTACCAGGCGTCCTGCAGCTCGGCATAGACATGTGCTTGGCGCTCGACATCAGAGATCGCGCCATAGGCCTTGGCCATGTCGAGCGTGATCGTTCCTTCGGCGAGCGCTTCGAAGACGCAAGGCGCGAGAGCGGCCAGGCGCAGACGTCCTTCGACGAAACGGACAGTGAGGCCAAAGCGGCGCGACACGTCTTCGGTGGTGGCCCCAGCCTCGATGATGGAAGCGAAGGCCTGGGCCTCGTCGGCCGGATTCATCGCGAGACGCTGGAAGTTCTCGGCAAGGCTGGCCTCGCGCACTTCGCTTTCCTCGCCTTCGATGACGAGGCAGGTGACCTCGTGGTTGTCGGGCAAGGTGCCCTCTTCGGCCAGTGCCTGCAGCGCGGCGAGCCGACGACCGCCGGCCTCGACCTCGAACTTGCCGCGCTTTCCTTTGCGCACGACGAGGTTCTGCAGCAGACCGCGCGCAGCAATGTCTGCCCGCAGCTGGAGGTCGGCGAGCACGTCGCTCGACTTGCGAACGTTGCGGGGGCTCGGAACGAGCTTCTTCAAGGGGATCGACTGGATCATGGGTTTTCTCCTGATGGAATGAAGGCGCAGGTGAGGATCACGAGGCCCACAAGCCCAAAGGGCTCCCTCCACTCTCTTCAATGGCTGTGGCGACCATCTATACGACCGAGATGGGGCGAGCAGGGATCGGCTGAGTTCCGTCCATGAGAGCAGTTGTTCTCAATGCGCGAACCCATTCGCAGGCCCGTCATCAGCGGGCACAGGCAGATCAGCCGCTCGGACTGGAGGAAGGACGTGATTAGGCTCCGGCGTACGCGATACGGGAGCTTATCGATTCATTCAGTCACACGGAGGGGAGGAGAGAAGGGGAAACTTGAGCGCAATCGAAGGCAGCGCTCAGATTCATCCGGACCCTGACCTCTTCAGCGGAGCCTATGCCTATCCGCTGCTAAGCAAGCGCTCTTCGAGAAGCGTCCGAAAATCCCGACGCGCATCAGCGATTACGAACACGGTCACCTGACCGGGTGCTGGCTCGGGCTGATACCCGTAGATGATGCGGAACGGAAAGCGCGACAATTGCCGAAAGTCGGTGATCCCGAGAGCCTCAAGTTCCGGTGGAACCGGTCCTTTCTCAGGATTGTTCACAAGGGATTCGATAGACGCGACAATGTCATCCAGCAGTGCGTCCGCACCATCGTCGCCATCCGGCCCGCGCTGCGTCAGGCGGCGCTGCCAGATACTCGTGAGATCGCGCTCCGCACCGGAGGTGATCTCGATCGCTACGGCGGCCGTCATCATTCAGTTTGACTTACCCCGTACGCGATCCGCAAGGCCTGCCACCAGGCGGGTCCGACCGGCGGCAACATCGGCCTGTCCGAGCGCCAGAAGTTTTAGCAGAGCGAGCGTTTCCTGTGCGCGCTCGTAGCTGGCGACATCCTGCAGAACTGCCTTGGCTTCGCCATTCTGCGTGATGACCATTGGCCCGGCGCCATCTCCAATCTCCCGGATAATTTCGGCGCTGTGGGCCTTCAGATAGCTGATCGGTTTGATGCGCTGGTCCAGCTTCATAGAACACCTTAGGACTGAATTTGGTCTCTATATAGACCAGTTTAGGGCAAATGAGAAGTTCAAGGCTCGATTGCGATGCTTTGGAGGATCTCGCTTGCTCTCGAGACCGGGGCAAATAGCCGCGTGCGGTAGCGGATGATCTCGGTGAAGCAGCCCTTGTTCTTGTACCAGTCGAGGCGATCCGGCGAGAATCCGGTCAGTTCAAGGCGCTGTTCGCCGCCGACCAGCGAGCGCTTCAAGGTGAGTGGATCGTGGCTCACAAGGCCCAGCGGTTTGCCGCTGGCGAGGACGAGGTCGCCGATCTGATCTGCCGATGGTCCGACAACGCCGGAGAGGCCAAAGGTTTCGGCGATTGCGGCGAGATCGATATCGAGCACTTCGCGGCCGATGATCGCTTGACCATCTTCGGCAACGAGCCGGGTGACGCGGACATGATCGCCGGGCAGGCGCTTCCAGACCGGGAGCAACAGGCCGGTAGCAAGATGGACGCGCTCGGTCACCGGTGACATGGCCGCCTCTGCTTCCTCGGCCCGCCAGGCGCTCGTGAACGCAGTGACGCCAATTTCTTCCCAGTGGCTTTCACCGAGTGCCTCAAGCGTCCAGTTCGCGGACTTGAGCGGTCGAAGCAGGCGCCGGCGTTCGATCACGGCGCCGTCGTCAGCGATGAGGCGCCGGACAGGAACCGACAGGGCGACCTTGCCCGAGCGCGCATTGCGCATCGGGATCGCGTGCGGGCTGCCAATCTCGTGCATCCGCACCAGGCGCTGCAATCGCAAAGGCCGAAGGTGCCTCGTCACTTCGAGCGAGACGAGGCGAGTTTCTGCTCCGGTCACGGGGTCGGTGCGCAGGAGTTCATCGGCGAGCACCGTGAAGCGATCGACCCTTACGGTTTCCAGTCCCTGGTCGAGGGTTCCGGCCTCGCGCGCAGCTTCGATCCGTGCCTCGACGAGGCCGAGATACTCTTCGAAGATCGCATTCTGGAGCGCGATCGGCAGCGCGAGGATGCGGTTGAGCCAGCGCTGGATGGTCGGGAGGTTGTCGGTCAGCCCGCCATCGGGGTTTTCAAGCCGGAGGCCTGTGCGCTCGACGAAGTTATCGAATGTGGTGGCTTCGAGCTTGACGTCATAGAGCAACTGGAACCAGCGGCTGAGCGCATCGCGCGCATAGTCGCTTTCGAGATTGTCGGCCGGATCGAAAAGGTTTTGTCCGCCAGTCTGGCGCTGGCCGCGCGTAAGCGCGCCCAAGGCATCGAGCCTTCGCGCAATGGTCGAAATGAACCGGCGCTCGCCCTTCACGTCGGTGGTTACCGGCCGGAAGAGCGGGGCCGAGGCCTGATTGGTGCGGTTGGTACGACCGAGCCCCTGGATGGCGTTGTCGGCGCGCCATCCCGGTTCAAGAAGGAAGTGAACCCGGCGCTGCTGGTTCCTGGCGCCAAAGTCGGCATGATAGGAACGCCCCGTGCCGCCTGCGTCCGAGAAGACCAGGATGCGCTTGGTCCCTTCCATGAAGCTTTGCGCTTCGGCGACATTTGCGCTCGGGCTGCGACGTTCGAGGCGCTGCTGACCATCGCGTCCCATCAACAGCCTGCGGGTCCGGCCCGTCACCTCGGCGACGGCTTCGGTTCCGAAATGCTCGATGATCGCGTCGAGCGCTGTGGCGATGGGCGGCAGCGCGCAGAGCTGCTCGATCAGCGCATCGCGCGCGGACACAGCGCGCGGGCAGAAAACGGGATTGCCCTCTCCGTCGCTCATCGCCTCGGAGCGAAGATTGCCGTCCTCGTCGGCGAAGACCTGCATCAATCGTACCGGGAAGCTCTTCGTAAGGTAGTCGATGACGTATTCTTTGCAGTCCGCGATTAT
>DDNW01000133.1:62839-77471 GCA_002341345.1 Erythrobacter sp. UBA2510 | reverse complement strand
CAGGTGATCGACGGCAAGGGCTGGCGCAGCGGCGCCGAGGTCGAGAAGCGCAAGCTGAACCAGTGGTTCCTCAAGATCACCGATTTCGCCGAAGAGCTGCTCGAAGGGCTCGGCAGCCTCGAGAACTGGCCCGACAAGGTCAGGCTGATGCAGGAAAACTGGATCGGCAAGTCCAAGGGGCTCGAATTCGCTTTCGATCTGTCGAATGGCGACACGCTGCCGGTCTACACCACGCGGCCCGACACGATCTTCGGGGCGAGCTTCGTCGCAGTTGCCGCCGACCATCCGGTCGCGCAAGCGGTCGACAGCGACGAGGCCCGCGCCTTCATTGCCGAATGCAAGAAGGGCGGCACCACGGCGGCCGAACTCGAAACCGCCGAGAAGCTGGGTTTCGATACCGGGATCACCGCCAAGCACCCGTTCACCGGCGCAGACCTGCCCGTCTATATCGCGAACTTCGTGCTGATGGATTACGGCACCGGCGCGATCATGGCGGTGCCGGGACACGACCAGCGCGACTACGACTTCGCGATCAAATACGGCCTGCCGATCATGCGGGTGATTGCTGCCAGCGCGGACGAGGCCGATGCGCCACTGACCGAGGCAGAGGCGGGCGACGGGATCTGCGTGAACTCCGGTTTCCTCGACGGCATGGGCGTCGAGGATGCCAAGGTCGCAATCATATCCCGCATCGAGGCGACTGGCGCTGGCGAGGGCAAGACGGTCTGGCGGCTGCGCGACTGGGGCGTCTCGCGCCAGCGTTACTGGGGGACGCCAATCCCCTTCATTCATTGCGCGAGTTGTGGCGTAGTGCCGGTGCCGAAGGACCAGCTGCCCGTTACCTTGCCCCCCGCTGAAGACCCTCACGTGGACTTCTCGGTTCCGGGCAACCCGCTGCTGCGTCATCCCACTTGGAAGAACACGACCTGCCCAAGATGCGGCGGCAAGGCGGAGCGTGAGACCGATACGCTCGACACCTTCGTCAATTCATCGTGGTATTTCCTGCGCTTCGCCAGCCAGCCAGCGGACAAGGCGTTCGACGCAGGCGAAATCGCCGCATGGATGCCGGTCGACCAATATATCGGTGGGATCGAACATGCGATCCTGCACCTGCTTTATGCGCGCTTCTGGACGCGGGCCCTGGCGCATATCGGGCTGATCGATGTGAAGGAGCCCTTCGCCAGCCTGTTCACGCAGGGCATGGTCACGCACGAGACTTATGGTCGCAAGATCGATGGGCGCGAGGTGTGGTATTCGCCCGCCGAAGTCGAGCGCAGCAGCGACGGCGCGACGCTCAAGGAAGATGGCCAGCCGGTCACCATCGGCAAGGTCATCAAGATGTCCAAGTCGAAGAAGAATGTCGTCGACCCCGAAGACATCATCGCCCAGTACGGTGCCGATGCGGTGCGCTGGTTCATGCTGTCCGACAGCCCGCCCGAGCGTGACCTGCCCTGGTCTGAATCAGGGATCGAGGGCTGCGCGCGCTTTGTCCAACGGCTGTGGCGGTTGTTCGGCGAAGTGGACGCTGCCGCCGGTGGCGAGGACAAGGCCCTTGCGCGCAAGACCCACCAGACCATCGCGGCCGTCGCCGCCGATATCGAGGCGCTGGCCTTCAACAAGGCGGTGGCGCGCCTTTATGAGCTGACCAGCGCGGCAGAAAAGGCAGCCCCCTCGGCCGATCGCAATGCGGCGATCCGCGCGATCCTGCTGATGGTTTCGCCGATGATGCCGCATCTGGCCGAAGAGGGTTGGGCGAAGCTTGGCGAATCCGGGTTGGTTGCCGAGACCGCGTGGCCCGCAGTCGACCCGGCGCTGCTGGTCGAGGACGAGGTCACCATCGCCGTTCAGCACAAGGGCAAATTGCGCGATACGCTGACCGCGCCCAAGGGCGCCTCGAAAGAGGCGCTGGAGGCGCTTGCGCTCGCCAGCGAGAAGGTCCAGCGTTCGCTTGATGGCGCGGAAATTCGCAAGGTGATCGTGGTGCCCGACCGACTGGTCAATATCGTCACATGAGGCGCAGGCTCGGCCCCGCTATGTTGCTCTTGGGTGCTGTCCCGGTACTCTTGGGGGCGCTCTCGGGTTGCGGTCTCAGGCCGGTTTACGCGGGCGGGGCGAGTGGGGCGACGGCGCAGGCCTTTGCCGCAATCGAAGTGCCGCCGATTCAAGGCGGCGAGGGCTGGCTCGTGCGCAATGCATTAGTCGACCGGCTTGGCCAGAGCGGGGCCAGCGCGACGCCGCAATACCGGCTCGACGTAGCGCTCGACGATGATCTGGAAGGGCTGGGTCTTCTCACGGACGATACGATCGGGCGCGAGCGGCGGACCTTGCGCGCGCGCTACCAACTGGTCGATCTGGCCAGCGGCGAGGTGCTGCTCGACGCTACGGCGGGATCGGATGCGGGCATCGACGTCGTCGGCTCTGAATATGCGACCATCGCTGCCGAGCAGCGCGCGCTCGAAAACCTTGCGGAAGAGGTTGCCGACCGGATCGTCCAGCGGCTCGCACTGACATTTAACAAGCAGTCGTGAAGGCGACCCAGCGTGATTTTGCCCGCATAGCCGCCAAAGCGGCAGGCGAGTGGTCGATCCTGTATCTGTGCGGCCCGGACGAGGCGGGCGCGTGGACTGCTGCGCAAAAAGCCATCGCCGCCTTGCCCGAACCGGGCGAGCGCGAGGAACTGGCAGGCTCCGACCTCCGCTCCGACCCCGTCCGTCTGGTGGATGAGGCGCGCTCGACCTCGCTGTTCGGCGGCGCGCGGCATATCCTCGTGCGCGCCAGTGGCGATGACGCACACGATGCGGTGAAGGCGTTCATCGACATGGCCGATATCGGCCAGACCGAGGGGGCCTGCCCTGTGGTGATCGTCGCCACGGCCGCGACCGACAAGTCGCGCACTGCCAAGCTGCTGGAAAAGCGTGAGGATGCGATCGTCGCAATGTTCCACCCGCCCGACCTGTCCTCGGTTACGGCTGAGGTCCGGGCGATGGCCGACGCTGCAGGGTTGCGGCTGGCGGGCGATCTGGCCGAGACCATCGCGCGGGCCGCGCGGCTCGATGTGCGGCTGGCCAAGTCCGAGATCGACAAGCTGGCGCTCTATTGCGACGCCGACCCGCAATCGCCCAAACTGGCCGATCCTGCCGCGCTTGAAGCGGTCGGCGCAGTGAGCGAGGAGGACGGCTTCGCACCCTTGGCCGATGTGGTGCTGTCGGGGCAGACGCGAAAATTGCCGGGCGAACTGGCGCGGCTGAAGGAATTGTCGCTCAATCCCGTCGGTGTGTTGCTGGCGCTTGAGCGGCGGGCCGGACAGCTCGCCGGACTGACCGCGCGGCATGGGCCCGGTGCGGATGTAGGCAGCCTCTCCAACGCCGACCTGAGGATGCTGGGCATCTTCTGGCGCGACAAACGCGAGATCGCCGAACAGGCGCGGCGGTGGAGCGGGCGGCGGCTCGAGCGGCTGTCATCTCGCCTTGCCGATCTGCACCGTGCGCTGCTGGCTAATAGCGCGATGGCGGAGTTATTGCTGGCGCAGGGACTGACAGAAATTGCGCGTTTCGCCTCCACCCGGCGAAATTAACCTTAGAATCAACGGCTCATCACACTTGCGGTGCGCTTCACCTAACGGCGATTGTCAGCTGTGTTGCGCTGCACCAACAACTAAGGGTAAATACTTAGCCTCCGGCCGATCCAGGCCTTGTCGCGAGTACTCGGTTTGGAGCCACGCATATCTGCACGGGAAACGATCCCCATAGAACTGCAGGAAAGCGGGCCGGTTGCCGATGCAATCGAGGATCTGCCGGAATCCCTCACCACGACTGCCGGGCCGCTGGACTATGCCCCTGCTCCAGACCTGCCGCGCTTGCCGGCCAATGGCCTGGCCCCCTCGCTCGAACGCAAGCGCTTGCGGATCTACCTGCTGCTGGTGATGTGCGACGTGGCGATCCTGCTCAGCGTCTTTGCACTGGCCAAGGATATGTACCTCGGCGATATTCGGATGCCGGGGGTGATCCTGTCGGCGGCGTTGATGGTACCGCTTTATCTCACCATCGCGCTGCATAACGGCACCTATTCGCTTCCCTCGCTGACGAGCTGGAAGACAGCGGTCATGCGCGCCGGGTCGGCGCTGATGATATCGGCGGTACTGCTCAACTTCTTTGCCTTCTTCGCGAAGATGAACGAGGAATTCTCGCGTGTCGTTTTCGCCATCGGGCTGGTCGGCACCATGGCGCTTATCGTCGCCTCGCGGGTGGCGGTGGAGCGGTGGATCAGTCGCACGTGGGGCCCTTCGGCGCGCAATTGCCTGGTGATCGAGGCGGGCGGTCCCAAGCTCAGCAGGCTCCAGCACGTCTATCGCGTCAACGCCGCAAAGCATGCGCTGCTGCCCACGATGGACAATCCCGACGCGCTCGACCGGCTGGCGCATTATCTCAAGAACATGGACGAGGTCATCGTATCGTGCCGCGACGAGGATCGCGCGGGCTGGGCCGGGGTGCTGAAGGGCTCCGGCGTAAGGGGCGAGATCGTCAGCGCCTATGCGCGCGAGATCGGTGCGGTCGGACTGGTCCACCGCGAGCGCGCCGACCTGACCACTTTCCTTGTTTCGCTTGGCCCGCTGGGCATGCGCGCGCGGATCGCCAAGCGGCTGTTCGACGTCGCGCTATCTGGGCTTGCGTTGCTATTGCTGATGCCGGTCTTCATGGCGATCAGCATCGCGATCATCGTCGAGGACGGTGGCCCGGTCCTGTTTCGGCAACGTCGCATGGGACGTGGCAATCGCTTCTTCATGATCTACAAGTTCCGCTCGATGAGCGTGGAGCGGGCCGATGCCGATGGCGCACGCTCAGCGGCGCGAGACGACGACCGGATCACACGCGTCGGCCGCTTCATTCGCAAGACCAGCCTCGATGAATTGCCGCAGCTGCTCAACGTCCTGAAGGGCGAGATGTCGATGGTCGGGCCGCGCCCGCACGCGCTGGGCTCACGTGCAGGACTGAAGATGTTCTGGCAGGTCGACTCGCGCTACTGGCACCGCCATTGCCTGCGTCCCGGTATCACCGGTCTGGCGCAAATCCGCGGATTGCGTGGGGCGACCGATCACGAACAGGACTTGTCCGAGCGGTTGCAGTCGGACCTTGAATACCTGCAAGGCTGGACGATCCTGCGCGATTTGCGGATCCTGTTCGCGACGCTCAACGTGATGCTGCACCACCGGGCGTTCTAAATTGTGCTCAACTAGGGTCAGGACTCATTCAGCACATGGCCGTGGGGGTGGCCGTTTGCAGGCGAACTTCTTCGTCAGGGCTTTCACAGCGAGAATGGCTCGCTGTTCATCCCTTCCTTGAATTGCATCCTGCAAACGTGCCACCACGGCTCATGCAATTCATGGGTCCTGACCCTAGCATGGACCTGCACTCGCTCACTTCGGTCATGAAGGTCGCGAAAACGTTTGGGGACCGGTTTCGCTGGCGGGCCAAACCTATCAGGGCATTATCGAGTTTGCCTGAATGAGATCAGGCGGTTGGCATGCCCACAAAATGCTGGTGAGCGCTGTGACACCAAGTATATTCCCTTAGGTGACTGAAAGAGTTGGCCGATGATCGGAGATGCGCACATCATGCGGCAGGAAACTGCAACCAAGGCCGACCCGGTCCTGCCCATCTCGCGTGCAGACGGCTTTTTCGAATTCGACCGGGCGCAGGCCAAGCGCATTGGCGAGGGCCTGGCCGATGCCTATCGCAACGCCGATCCCTTTGCGCATATCGCGCTCGACAACTTCATCGATGCCGAGGTGCTGCGCGAGGTCGACCGCCAGTTTCCCCGCCCTGAAAAGGGTCGGTTCGACGATGCCTATTCGCACCTCAAGACCGGCTACGTCCTCGACAAGATCCGCAGCCCCTATATTCAGGACCTGTTGTCTGCGCTCAATTCGGCTGCGTTTCTCAACTTCCTCGAGAAAATGACCGGCATCAAGGGGCTGGTATCGGACCCGCGCTTTACCGGCGGCGGCCTGCATGAAACGCGGCGTGGCGGGCACCTGTCGGTCCATGCGGATTTCAACTTCCACCCGGTGACCAAATTGCGGCGCCGCATCAATCTGATCCTGTTCCTCAACGAGGGCTGGAATGCGGATTGGGGCGGCGGACTGGAGCTGTGGGACAAGGGCATGACGCATGCCGTGAAGACGGTGATGCCCGAACTGGGCCGCGCGGTGATTTTCAACACGGATTCCGACAGTTATCACGGCCATCCCGACCCACTGCAGGCGCCCGAGGATGTCACCCGCCGTTCGATCGCGCTCTATTACTACACCGCGCCGGATGGCTTTCGCGTTCCCCACACGACCAAATGGCGCAAACGGCCCGGCTCAGCCGACCAGGTTCCGCCCGTCACCGACCGGGTGCGCCATGTGCTGAAGCATTATTTCGGCAAGGGCGAAGACGGCTGAAAGGCCCCACGTCATCTCGCGGTTCGTGCCGCTTCACAGAATTCTAGCGCTTTCCCTCGCTCTCCAGAAAGGCGCGATAGGCATCCGCGATCCCTTCGCGCAGCTCGATCCGGGGCGCCCAGCCCATCGCGGCCAGTTTCGCCCCGCTCATCAGCTTGCGCGGCGTGCCATCGGGCTTGGTCAGATCATGCGTGATTTCGCCGGTAAAGCCGACCACTTCGCACACCAGCTTAGCCAGCTCGACAATCGGCAGGTCCTCGCCCGAGCCGAGATTGACGTGTTCCTCGTCCGAGTAATTCTTCAGCAGGAAGATGCAGCCGTCGGCGAGGTCGTCGACATGCAGGAATTCGCGGCGCGGGGTGCCCGTTCCCCAAATCTCAATCGAACTTGAGCCTGCCAGTTTCGCCTCGTGCGCCTTGCGGATGAGGGCGGGCAGCACATGGCTGGAGGACAGGTCGAAATTGTCGCCCGGGCCATAGAGATTTGTCGGCATGGCACTGATGAAATCGCAGCCATATTGCCGCCGATAGCTCTGCGCGAGCTTGATCCCGGCGATCTTGGCTATCGCATACCATTCGTTGGTCGGTTCCAGCGGGCCGGTCAGCAGCGCATCCTCGGTGATCGGCTGCGGGGCCAGTTTAGGATAGATGCAGGAGGAGCCGAGGAAGAGCAGCTTTTCCGCGCCATTGCGATACGCAGCCTCGATCAGATTGGCCTCGATCATGAGGTTGTCGTAGAGGAACTGTGCCGGATAGCTGTCATTGGCGAGGATGCCGCCGACCTTGGCCGCCGCAACGATCACCACATCCGGGCGATGGGCCGCGAACCATTCGCGCACCGCCGCCTGTTCACGCAGATCGACCGCGCGTTCGGAGGTCAGAACCTCGCAATTCTCACTCGCAAGCCGTCGCACCAGCGCGCTGCCGACCATGCCCTTGTGTCCGGCGACATAGATGCGCTTGCCCGAAAGGTTGACCATCTCAGTCGTGCTTTGCGATCGGTTCGTCGCGCATCGCCTGCAGGTCGGCCTCGACCATCTCGCGGGCAAGTTCGCGCACGCTGGTCTCGTGCCGCCAGCCCAGCTTCCGGTGCGCCTTGGACGGATCGCCAATCAGCAGGTCAACCTCGGTCGGGCGGAAATAGCGCGGGTCGATCTCGACCAGCACCTGCCCGTCGGATTGCGCATAGCCCTTCTCGTCGACGCCCTCGCCGCGGAAGTCCAGCGGCAGGCCGGCATCCTCGAAGGCCCAGCGCACGAAGTCGCGCACGCTGGTGGTCTCGCCAGTCGCAAGGACGTAATCGTCGGCCTCGTCCTGCTGCAGCATCATCCACATGCCCTTGGCATATTCGGCTGCATGGCCCCAGTCGCGCTTCGCATCGAGGTTGCCGAGATAGAGCTTGGCCTGCCGTCCCAGCGCGATGGCCGCAGCAGCGCGGGTGATCTTGCGCGTGACGAAGGTCTCGCCGCGCAGGGGGCTCTCGTGGTTGAACAGGATCCCGTTCGAGGCGTGCAGGCCATAGGCCTCGCGGTAATTGACCGTGATCCAGTAGGCGTAGAGCTTGGCCGCGCCATAGGGCGAACGCGGGTAGAAGGGCGTGGTTTCGCTTTGCGGCACCTCCTGCACCAGCCCGAACATCTCCGAAGTCGAAGCCTGGTAGAAGCGGGTCTTCTTTTCGAGGCCGAGAATGCGGATAGCCTCGAGCAGCCGTAGCGTGCCGATGGCGTCGGCATTGGCGGTATATTCGGGCGTCTCGAAACTGACCTGCACATGGCTTTGCGCAGCGAGGTTGTAGAGTTCGTCGGGCTGGACCTCCTGCACGATGCGGATGAGATTGGTCGCGTCGGTCAGGTCGCCGTAATGCAGGTGCAGGCGCGGATCGGGTTCGTGCGGGTCCTGATAGATATCCTCGATCCGGCCCGTATTGAACGACGAGGAGCGGCGCTTGACCCCGTGGACCTCATAACCCTTGGCCAGCAGCAGGCGCGCCAGATAGGCGCCGTCCTGGCCGGTGATCCCGGTTATGAGGGCGGTCTTGCGACCGTTAGTTTCTGGCATCTGGGCCCTTTCCTGATCCGCAGCTGGGTTAAGCGCTTGGGCATAAGGATGGCAAGCGCGCCAGCCAGATCGGGTGGCACGTTTCCCCGATGCGATCGGCATATGCTGCAAAGCACAATCGGGTGTTGTACGTATTAGCCCCTAGGCCTTAAGAGGTTGTTCGAATGTTGGTTCCCAGTGGTTCGGGGGCCGCCAGAGACGGGACCTGTTGCACATGAAAGTCGCGATTTTCGGCCTTGGCTATGTCGGCTGTACAGCGGCGGGCTGCATCACCAGCCAGGGGCACGAGGTCGTCGGCGTCGATGTCAGCGAGAGCAAGGTCGCAGCGATCAACGAAGGGCGCTCGCCGGTGCGCGAGCCGGGGCTGGACGAGCTGATCGCCGAGGCGCGCGCGGCAGGGCGGATCAGCGCGGTGCGCCATGTCGGTGATGTGCTGGACGATTGCGACATCGCCATTGTGTGCGTCGGCACACCCAGCGGCGTCGATGGTGCGCACAACATGTCCTATATCGTGCAGGTCACGCGCTCGATCGCCGAGGCAGTATCGCCGGACCGGAAAAATCCGCTGACCGTCGCCTACCGCTCGACCATGCGGCCCGGCACCTGCGAGAACATGATCCTGCCGATCTTCCGGGCAAAGCTGGGCGAGGCGACAGAGGCGGCGATCGAGATCGTTTACAACCCCGAGTTCCTGCGCGAGGCGACCGCGATCAAGGACTATTTCGCGCCGCCCAAGATCGTCATCGGCACAATCGACGGCAAGCCGTCGGAGGCGATGGAAAAGCTTCACGAAGGGATCGAGGCCCCCGTCTTTCAGACCGGCATTCGCGAGGCGGAGCTGACCAAGTTCGTCGACAACAGCTGGCACGCGGTCAAGGTCTCCTTCGCCAACGAGATCGGCCGGGTGTGCCAGAATCTGGGCATTTCGGCAAAGGCGGTGCACGAGATCTTCGTCTCCGACACCAAGCTCAATATCTCGCCCTATTATCTGCGCCCTGGCGGGCCATTTGGTGGCTCGTGCCTGCCCAAGGACGTGCGCGCATTGCAATATATCGCCGCGGATTGCGGCGCGGCGACGCATCTGGTAGATTCGCTTATCCGCAGTAACGAGGCGCATAAGCACCACCAGTTTACGCTTGCCAGCGAAGGATTGGAGTCGGGCGCAAAGGTGCTGCTGGTGGGCCTGTCGTTCAAGGCTGAAACCGACGATCTGCGCGAGAGCCCCGCGGTCGATCTGGCGCGCAAGCTGCTCGATGCCGGCTACAATCTCGACATCTACGATCCGGGTCTAAAGCCGGAAAACCTCATTGGGCAGAACCTTGGCTACGCCTTCGCGGTGCTACCCGATATCGAAACGCTGCTGGTCGATCAGAAGACTGCCGAGAGCAGCGCCTATGCCCGCGCCGTGGCGACCAACCGGCTGGTCGATACGCTGTCGCTAGGCGATACGCCGGTCGTGGATTGCAGCACCATTGCCTGAGGCCGCCAGCATGACCGACGACTTTGCCTTCCCCGAGGAAATCGAGGGCGCGCCGCTGGCGGGCAAGAAGGTTTTGATCGTGGTCGAGAACCTGCCGCTGCCGTTCGACCGCCGCGTGTGGCAGGAGGCGCGCACACTGAAGGCGGCAGGTGCGGTGGTCTCGATCATCTGCCCCAAGGGCAAGGGGTTCGAGAAAAGTTACGAGGTCATCGAGGGCGTCCATATCCACCGCCATTCGCTGCCGATAGAGGCGGATGGCGCGCTTGGCTTCCTCCTTGAATATGGCGCGGCCCTGTTCTGGGAGACAATGCTGGCATGGAAGATATACTTCACCCGCGGTTTCGATGTGATCCAGGGCTGCAACCCGCCGGACCTGATCTTCCTCGTCGCGCTGCCCTTCCGCCTCCTCGGTGTGAAGTACATTTTCGACCACCACGACATCAATCCCGAGCTTTACGAGGCCAAGTTCGGCAAGCGCGGCTTCTTCTGGAAGCTGATGGTGCTGTTTGAGCGGCTCACCTTCAAGGCTGCGCATGTCTCGATCGCGACCAATCGCTCCTATCGCGAGATCGCTATCACCCGCGGCGGGATGGATGCGGACAAGGTCTTTGTGGTCCGCTCAGGTCCCGATCTGTCCCGCCTGAAGCGCGTTGAACCGGTAGCGAAATGGAAGAACGGGCGGGCCCATATGGTCGGCTATGTCGGGGTGATGGGCGAGCAGGAGGGGATCGACCTGCTGATCGATTCCGTTGATCACATCGTCCGGCAGATGGGCCGCGAGGACATCCAGTTCTGCCTTGTCGGTGGCGGTCCGGCGCTGGCGCAATTGCAGGCCGAAGTACAGGAGCGCGGCCTCGCCGATTTCATCACCTTCACCGGGCGCGCACCCGATCAGGACCTGTTTGAGGTGCTCTCGACCATGGACCTCGGCGTCAATCCCGACAGGGTCAACGCGATGAACGACAAGTCGACCATGAACAAGATCATGGAGTACATGGCACTCGAAAAGCCGATGGTGCAGTTCGACGTTACCGAGGGACGCTTCTCGGCGCAGGAGGCCTCGCTCTATGCTGCGCCCAACGATCCCGTAGACATGGCCGAAAAGATCGTCGCGCTGGTCGACGATCCGACGCGGCGGGCGGAAATGGGCGCCTATGGTCGCCATCGGGTCGAGCAGGAGCTGAACTGGCAGCACCAGATCGAGCCTCTACTGGCCGCCTACAAAAAGGCACTGGGTTAGGCAGTGTGGACAAATTCCACGCTGCCTAGGGCGGCGGCAATGCGCCGGTTCGCAGCCGGACATAAAGAAAGGCGCTGAGACACGCTGTTGCCGCCAATGCGCCATCGATCAGCCAGTTCGGGTGGACCGGCCCCAAATAGAGCAGCTTGTCGATATTGTGCAGCGAGATCAGTCGCAGGGCGTAGAGCGGGACGTAGCCGCCGATGGCCAGTAGGCCGATCCGGGTGAGCCATTCGCCACGTCCGGCGGGTCGCCTGCTCCAGCGCCACCAGACCCAGCCAATAATCGCCACGCCAAGGACGAGGCCGAGCGAGACCAGCGTGGACTGCAGCTGTGCGCGCCCGGCATATTCGCCCGATGCCCGCATCGCCATGCGGACCTTCACTCTAATGGCGTCTTCCGCGCCGGTCAGGCGGATGATGCCGACAAGCAGGAAGCCAAGCGCCACTGCGGCCCAGCCGACCCGTTCCAACGGTGCTCTCGAAGTCTTTCGGGCGGTCATATGCGCGCGTGCGGCCATGCCGCAGGCCAGCAGATAGAGAGCGAGGGCGAGTAGATTCACGGTAGCTTCCTGAGACCAGACCGGGCCTGCTTGCGACAGAATGCACAAATATCACGCTGCACTGCAAAAAGAACCATTCGCAGGGCACAAAGCGGGTTGCTGGCAGGATTCCGTGGGGTTACAAGTATTAATACCTAGTTACCGTGCCCCCTATGGCGGCGCTTCGCGGATCATAGCTTGGACGGGGTAAAATGAAGCAAGCTCGTTATACGTCTTTTCTGCGCCCTGCACTGGCCGTTTCGCTGCTTGCTGGCGTGGCTGCATGCGCCAGCGGACCTTCCCCCCAGCCGGGCATGGCTGCGGGTACGCCGTTGCCCGAGCTGGGGCAGGACGGTTATGCCAACTCCTTCCTCGGTGCCAATTACACTCTGCGTCCCAGCGACGTGATCAGGGTCAGCGTCTTTCGCGAAGAAGGGCTGTCTTTCGATGAACTGCCGATCAATGCGGAAGGGCAGATTTCCTTTCCGCTGATCGGGTCCGTGGCGGTGGCCGGCCAAACGCCCTCGCAGCTTGAGGCGGCGATGGAAGAGCGTCTTGGCGCAACCTTCCTGCGCGATCCCGACGTCACCGTGAACGTCGTCGAATATGCCTCGCACCGCGTGACGGTCGAAGGGCAGGTCCGGACTCCGGGGATCTATCAGTTCGAGCCGGGTACGCGCCTGTCGGGAGCGATCGCGCTCGCCGCCGGGACCGAGCGTGTGGCCGACAAGGGCGACATCGCTGTATTCCGGCAGACTGACCAGGGCGTGGCCGTGGCCAAGTTCGACTATAATGCAGTGCAGGCCGGGACGATGCTCGACCCGATCCTGATGCCGGGAGACAGGGTCGTCGTGGGGACCAGCGGATTGTCGCAGTTCTGGCAGGACTTCCTCAAGTCCCTTCCGCTCTTCGCACTCTTTACCAGACTCTGACACGGCAGGAGGCGGCTATGGTCTACGAATCCCAGAACCTGCAGGCCCGGCACGCAACAATGGTCGAGCCGCGTCCGGCCACCATCGTCGACCGGTTCCTGCCTCAGCATTATTATCAGCCACATCCGCATGAGGAACGCGGCGGCCTCATTGATGCGACCTTCATTCGTGCCGCGCTCTGGCGCCAGCGTGTCATTATCGTTGGCGTTACCGTCCTTGCGCTCATTGTCGGCCTCATCGTCACGCTGATGGCGACGCCGATCTACGAGGCGCGCGCGACCATGCGCGTAAATCCCTATTACAATCCGATCATCGAGGGGCAGGACATCGTCGACCCCTATATCAGCGCCAACGAGGTCCAGGAATATATCGCCACGCTGGCCTCGGTGGTAGAAAGCCGTCGGTTGGCACTCAAGGTCGTCGACGCCCTGAATCTGACCGAAAGTAACGATCTTCTCGGCGCCGACGTTGCCACCGATGACACGAACGATGCTCGCCGCGAGGCGCTGCGCAACCGTGCGGCGGCAATTATCCGGGGCGGTGTTTCCACTGAAACCCAGCGTGACACGCGTATCCTGACGATCAGCTACCGCTCGCCCGACGCTGCTTTCGCAGCCCAAATTGCGAATGCCTATGCCGAGAACTTCATTCTCGACGACCTGTCGCGCGGTACTGAAGAGAACGCCTATGCGCGCGAATATCTGCAGGAACAGATTGTTGATGCGCGAACCGCCTTGCAGGATGCCGAGCAGCGGGCGATCAACTTTTCACGCGATAACCGGCTGATCGGTCAGGCCGGCGGCGTTGGCTCCTCCGATACAGACGGTGAAGGCGGCGGTACGACACTGACGGCGTCCAACCTCGTAAATCTCAATTCCGCCCTCGCTCAGGCACGCTCGGACCGCATCCGTGCGGAACAGCGCTGGCGTGCCGTGGCCAATGTGCCGGCCAACCAGATTGCCGAGGTTCAGGCCAGCTCGACCGTGCAGTCGCTCGAACAACGGCTGGACATGCTCAACACGGATTTGGCGCGCCTGCGCCAGCGTTACCAGGATGACCATCCGGACATCCAGGAACTGCTTTCTCAGCGGCGGGTCATGGAACAGCAGCTTGCGCAGGCGGGTGCCGAGGTCAAGGCCAGCATCCGCAATGCCTATCAGATCGCGCAACGGCAGGAAGCGGCGCTGGCTGGCGAAGTCTCCACGCTATCGACCGACACGCTCAACGAGCAGGATAAATGGGCGCAGTACAATCTGATCAATCGCGAAGTGGAATCCTATCGTACCCAGCTGGCCGTACTGATGGATCGCTTCAACCAGATCAATGCGGCCGCTAATTTGCGCAGCACCGACATGACCGTGCTCGATGACGCCACGGTACCCGGTTCGCCGGTCTCGCCGAACATGTTGCAGAACCTGCTGGTGGCCCTGGTCGCGGGACTGGGTCTCGCAGGCGCGATCGCCGTGCTACGCGAGACACTCGACGACAAGGTGCGCTCGGTCGACGAGGTGCGCAGCAAGCTGGGCCTCAAGTCGCTGGGCCAGACGCCCTTTGTCGACGACGACGTTGCCGAAGAACTGCACGATGCCTTCTCGCCCGTCAGCGAGGCCTATTCCTCGATCCGCGCCTCGCTCGATTGGGAGCTGGGCGGCAAGGGGTCACGCGTGATCATGTTCACCAGTGCCTCTGCAGCGGAAGGCAAGTCTACCACCGTACTCGCACTGGCGCGCAAATATTCGGCGATCGGGCGCCGCGTGCTGCTGATCGATCTCGACCTGCGTCGCCCGTCGGTGCTCAAGACTCTGGGTGGATCGGCAGCCGATGCTGATCTGGTCGATGTGCTGTTTGGCCGCGCCCCGCTTTCCAGCGCGCTGGTCAATGGCGATGACAAGGGCCTGCAGGTGCTGGGGGTGAAGCGCATTCCGCAAAACCCGGTCGAG
>DDNW01000133.1:53965-62746 GCA_002341345.1 Erythrobacter sp. UBA2510 | reverse complement strand
ACATTCCGCAAAACCCGGTCGAGATTCTCTCGTCGGGCCTGACGGCAGAATTGTTCGAGGGACTGCGCAGCCATTACGACCTGATCCTGATCGATTCCTCGCCGGTCATGGGCATCGCTGACGCGCCGCTGCTGTCGCGCAACGTCGATGGGGTGGTCTTCATCGTCGAGGCCAATGGCTCGGCGAGCGGTCAGGTCCGGTCAGCGGTGCAGCGGCTTGAGTCAGTCGGTGCGAACCTGATCGGAGCGGTGCTGACCAAGTTCAAGGCGCTCCAGGCGGGCCAGAGCTATGCCTATCAGTACCAGTACTATACCTATGAGGCGAAGTCGGGCTGAGATCGGGCGCTGGCCTGTTCGCGACAGGATCGGGTGGGGCACAACAGGGCATGACGCGGCTGCTTGTCCATCACGTCTCTGCCGATTTTCCCGATAGCATCGATGGCGACAAGACGAAGGCCATCGCGCGGCTGGTCGAGCTGGCCGAGCCGAATTTCGCGCAGCATGTCTGGTCGCTCAATCGTCGCAGTCCGGAACTTTCCAACTTTGCGGTGAAAGCGGTGATCAGCGGCCTGCGACCTGATTGCGAGATCGAGACAGAGGCCTTCGGACGCGGTTCGGCGATAATATACCGGGCGCCACCGCGCGGTATCTTCCATGCGTGCATGCTCACCGACCTCGGCAGAAAGCTGGCCGAGCGGATCGCAGATGGACCGCGTCCAGACGTGCTGGTCGGGCATAAGCTGACGGTCGAGGGGCTGGTGGTCCACGAAGCGGCGCGCCTTCTCGACCTGCCTTTCGCGTTGTCGATCCAGGGTGATACCGATACCAAGATTCTCGGCGTGCGACCGGATCTGCGCCGCAGGTTCGCTGAAGCCTTCCATGATGCGAAGGTCGTCTTTCCCTTCGCGCCATGGTCGCTTGAGAGGGTTGAGGAACAGCTCGGCAAGCGCGCAGGCAAGACCGCCATACTGCCTTGCGCCACCGATCTCGATACGTCGATTGCGCCCAGGACCGATGGGACCGGCCTGCTATCGGTCTTCCACCTCAAGAGTCATCGTCGCAAGAACCTGCACGGGATGGTTGCGGCCATGCGCTTGCTCGAAGCGGAGGGCGGGGCTCCGCGGCTCGATGTGATCGGGGGCGGGAGCGATACCGACCGCGCTGCATGCGAGCGGGTCATCAAACGTAGCGGTCGGATACATTTCCTTGGCGCGATGGCGGGCGAGGATGTCAGGCAGTGCATGAATCGGGCGACGGCACTGGTATTGCCGTCCTTGCGCGAAAGCTTCGGGATAGTATTTATCGAGGCGCTGTTTGCCGGGTGCCCGGTCATCTATCCGAAAGGCTGCGCCGTAGATGGCTTTTTCGATGGAGCCGCCTTTGCCATTCCCGTCGACGCACGCGATCCGACCGCCATTGCCGCAGCGATGCAGCGGGCCGTCGCCGAAGAGATAGCGATGAAAGCGGAACTCGCCGAGTGGCAGGTCTCCAGCGAAGCAGTCAAATTCACACGATCTGTGATCGGGGCGAGTTTTGTCGCGGGCCTGCAGCACGCCATTGCCGTGCGCGGATCCTGACTCCGCAGGATTCCCGCGCTAGCGGGCGGATCGAGACGCGCTGCGCAGATGATAGCCAAGTGCCGCCACGACCCCGATCAACAGCCAGTACCAGCATTGCCCGCTTGAATAGAAGGCGACTGTAAAGCCGTTGATGACGAGCACTGATGTCGTGATCGCCAGTCCCACGGCCAGCTTGAAATCCAGCGGCGAGGGGTAAAGCGACCGCCTGGTGATCGCCGCGATAGCCAGGATACTCGCACCAAGGGCGGCAAAGGCTGCCGGCATGCCATGGCGAATTGCCAACAGCAGCCAGTGATTGTCGATGCTGGGGGGCATGGCCCGGGGGCGCTCGATATCGGTAAAGCCTCTGCCTAGCCACGGGTATTTCTCGACGGCAATCGTACCATAATCCCATATGCGGATACGGTTGAAGGCTGTTTCGGGAGAGAGTGTGCGCCGCGCGATGACGTGCATCAAGCCATCTTTGGACACCAGCTCGATCGCGATGCACAACAGCGTCAGGGTAATCAGCAGCATTGGCCAGTTGAGCGGTATCACTCGTTTCTGGAGCGCGTCATAGCTTAGCAGGATTATGGCAATGACCAGGCCCAGCATCGCAGCGCTGCTGACTGTAAAGATCGCGAAGAAGGCGGACATGACGCCCAGCACGTAAGGCCAGCCCCTCAGGCTGGAATTGAAATACATCGGCAAAAGGCTCGCCATGAACAGGCCGCCGAGGATCGGGTGCGCAAAAGGCCCGAAGGCCCGCAGCATGCCAAGCCGTGTATTGCTCTCGAAGGTCACGAAGCCAAAGCTTTCGCCGCCCCGGTTGATGACCTTGCGACCGAAAATCGATTCCATCACGGGCCGGATGATAAGCTGGTGGGACAGGGCCTCCATGGCCATGATGATGCCTGCCGCCATGATCCCCGGCAGCATGACGATTAGCATCCGCCGAAAATCGTTCATATCCTGGACGCAAAGCCTGGCAATAAGATAGGGCAGCACCACGTCAATGGCGAGGGCCGTGCCGCGCAGCAAGCCATCCTCGGCGCCATACCAGTTGAGGAAGGACAAGATCATCCAGGCGCCCGAAAACAGTACCAGAATATCGACCGCAGTAGGCTGCAGGGCCCCGCGGGCAATCCGCGCTAGCATCCAGGGGAGCAGGGCGATGCAGACGATGCGCGGCGCATCGAACATCTGCCCGGCGAGGCTGACCTGTATCTGCGCCGGCAGGAGGACCGAATAGCCGAGCAAGATCAGGGGCAGAATCCGCACGAGCGGATTGGCCTGCCGGATGAAAGCGGGCGCATCTACGCGCCGCAATCGTCCGGAAAAATCCTGCGGTGTGTGGGTCGTCGCCATGTGTCTTGTGCTGGCTCCAAAGTTCGAGAAATATTACCGCGCCTGCACTTAGGGAAGCAATATCCAGAGGGTTGAGTTAGCTGTTCTGTAAGATTTGTCCCGTGTCGGTCAGTGGTTTCCAGTTCGACAGGTTCCTGCCGGTGATGCCCTCAAGCCGGGACACTTCCGCGGCAAACTCCTTGGTCAGGCTTTCTTCCAAACCCGGCGGCGCAAGTTCGCGCTTGCCGGGCTTGTAGAGCAGTGATTTCCAAACCCGCCAAAGAGGTTTTCGAACGGCTGAGGGCAGGAAGTGTCTTGCCCGGTTGTAGAGGTCGTAACGATAGACGATCCGCCGCTGAAACTCGACCAGCAGGCCCGAGCGCACGCTGGCCGCCTCGTTGACTGGCGACAGGTCCGCGTCCGGATCGGGTTCAACCCCGGCGAACCGACAGGCATCGTCATAGACGCCGCGCACATCGTTGCGCAGATCGTCATAGAGGATGACCTTGACCTGGGCATGGGGAAACGCCTCAAGGTAACGAGCGACCTGATCGCTGTAACTCGCAACGTGGCGATAAAAGAGCCCGTTGATCCCGATTGCGCCAGACGGGATGCGGTCGCCGCCGCGCCGCGCGGGCTCTGCACGCAGGGCTTCGGCAAGGTCGAGGATGTCTTCATCGCGAGCCTTGATCATCTGCTGGTGGAGCGAGCGAATCATGTCAGACGGTTTGCGCAGCATGATGATGATCCGTGAGTCCGGATTGAACTCTCGGATTTCCTGAGCCGCTGTCTCGGAGCAGAGGTAGAAGACTGAAGCATCGAGAACGACCTTTGCGTTCACGCCTACCGCCTTGGCGCGCTCGACATAGGCTGCTCGGCCAATCCGGCCCCCAGGCCTCCGATAGTCGAGATCGCTGCCGAAGTGGTGAATCTCCTTGGGCATGGCGCCGATTTCGGGATGGGCGCTGAGGTAATGCGCCAATGCAGTGGTCGCGCATTTGGGCGCGCCGACGATGAACAGGTTCGGCAAAGTCATAGCTTTGTGCCTGCGCTTGCGTTTTCGGACTGACCAAGCTGCATCGCAGACAGGATGAAGTCCTCGATTTCCGGCATTGTGACCTTAATTCTCCAGTTTAGCTTGTGAACGGGAATGGAGCCTGCAGCGATGGCCTGACGAATTGCGGCCTCGTCCCCGCCGAAACGGTACATCGCCTGCACCAAATGTGGCGCCATGGCTCCGTATTTTGGCATCCTGCACCACACGGTGCGGCATGCCTTGTCGGTTCGCAGCAGGTATTCGACGATATCGTTGTGCCAGAAATAATTGTTCGTTGCCCGGCGGCCCTGCCAATAGTCGCAGGTCATGCGGTCCCAAGCCGTGATCATGGAATTGCCCGGCGCGGCGGCAATAAACCAATTGCCCAGGATGCGCGGATGGCTGCGGCCGTTATATTCGCGGTCACCATCGATCCAGACATGGACGAAGAAGCCCGCCTGACAAGCCGGAGGGAGCCAGTCGTCGAGTGGCTTGGCGCACCAGGTCGTGCCGTCGGCCCAGACACCGCCATGAATGGCGAGCAGCCGGGTGCGCAGGACGTCGGCATAATGAGCCTTGCCGATAGTTGAGGGCAGCTGTGGCATGCTGACGTAAGTCGGAGCAGTGTCGCGGTCGAGAATGTTGATGTCCCATTCAGGATTGGCTTCCTGCCAGCGCCTGACACAGGCGCGGACCATTTCGGGTGCGCCATCAAGCCCGGTATCCCAATAAATCCAGAGTTTGCGCGGGATGATGGCAGGCATCGTGGCCGCCCAGCCATGATCGGCGAAGAACTGGCGCGCGCCCATGCGCCGTGCAGCTCTTTCAGCGGTATTTCGCAGCTTTTTTGCAGCGACGTAGAGGGAAAATCCAGACCGGCCCATGCGCTCAGGCTTTCGCTCGCGCACGCACGCGTTGCAAGGCCCGCCCCGCCATGTCGGTCACCAGCTTGCGCAGATCATCGGATAGCCACAGCGCCCAGATGCCGGTCAGGACGAGGAACAGGCTCTCTGCGAGCGCGCTTGGGACGCTAAGGTCCGGCATTGACCGCTGCAGCGCCCAGGCAAGGGCAGCAAGGACCAACGCCTGAGCCAGGGCGGGCATAAATGCTCCGAGCAAACCAGCACGCCACGATAACAGCAGGGCATCGCTGCATTGGCGCGCCAGGACGGCGAGGATCGCGCCGATCAGGCCGAACCACGCGGTCGCGAAATAAAGCATCGCCACGAACGGCCCGAGCACCGCGAGCAAAATGGTCGTAGTCTCGCGCGGTCGTCCTGCAGCCCGCAGTATCATCGAGGGGACCAGAAAGGCTGTCGTTCCCAGTATGAGAAGTCCGGCGAGGGGCGCAAAGTCGGCGACGCGACGCGCGAAGTCGGCACCGATCCAGACGGAAATGAAGGGCGGCAAAGCAAACATCGTGAAGATCGAGAGTGCCGTGCCCATCGCAATTGTCGCGCGTATTGCGCGCCTGGCCATGTCCACCTGCCGCTGCGGATCGAGCTTGGCAATGCGCGGAAACAAGACCTCGACAAAGCTTCGCGGCGCGACCGCAATTTTCTGCGAGAAGTTAACCGGCACCGCATATAATGCTGCGGAAGCTGCGCCTTGCAAGGCACCCACGATGAAACGATCGACGTAATTGAGCACCTGTCGCCCGAACGAGCCCACGCTCGACCACATTCCATAGGCCAGCAAGGCTCGGACATCGCCGCGATGGAACTGCGGTCGCATTGGCGCATGAATGGCCCGGAATGCGGCAGTGGCCATCAACAGCATGGCGGCAATCCACGGCCACACAGATAGAATCTCGCCGCGAACATCTTCGGGCATCTCGATCACATGACCCCTGACATATCGGGATATGTCGCCCATGACGAGCGCGCCTGCCCCAGCCCGAAATCGAAGAGCAGTAGAAAGCCGGTTATAAGCCAGACCAGAACCAGTACGCCGTACCGCGCTTCGCCCAGCACGCTGAGATAGGTTGGCACCGTCACGAGGGCGATCGCCAGGGGTGCGATCTGGCCGACGAGGTTGATCAGTGTGTTTTTGGCGATCGACATACCAAAACTTTCCGGTGCGATGGGCGCGGGCTCCGTGTCACGCCTGCACTGCCGTTTCCGCCTGCCGGGCGGGAGAGGTGAACTGATAGCCGAAGAGCGCGATGTCGCTAGCGTAATAATCCGCCACCAGATCGCGCAATCCGGCATCGTAGTAGTCGCTGTAGTGGCGTTTCTTACTCGCTGCCGAGTGCTTGCGCCCGCCGAACGGCCAGCGCTTTCGGGTTTTTTCGGCATGAGTGGAGAGATTGCGATGCGGCAGAGGCAGCTCGCCGAGGTCAATTCGCGCGGTGATCCTGGCGAAATCCTCGGCCAAAGTCTCGAACCGGCCGACAAAGTCGACGAGGTAGTCGCCATGCTCGTCCAGCAGGTAATCGCTTTGCGGGATGATATGACGGGAGAAATCGCTGAACGTTTCTTTCACCGGGATGCTCTTGCGCACGAAGGATGCAAAGCTGGTCTTGGCTTCGAACCGATAGCGATATTCGGACACCAGCCGGTCCCAGGGATTGCGCACGAAAGCGAATTTGAAATAATCGGAGAAGGTATCGGCATGCAGGTGGCCACAAACCACATATTCGCGTGCTGTCAGGTGCGCGAGCCGCTCGGGACCCTTGGCCGGATCGTCATTGTGGCGCAGCAATAGCGGGGCGCGCTTTTCCCATGACAGACCGTGCAAATGCAGGAAGGCGGCCTCCACGCTTTGTCCGGCTGTCTTAGGGACATGGACGAAGATGCAACGGTACTTGTGAGAAATCATTTGCCCCGTCTCGTTCTCGCGCGCATCGCAGCTTTCGCCCGCTGCACCGTACTTATACTTACCTAGAGTATTGCTCCGACTATGAAAAGCGTCGATGCTGCGCTGCAATATGAGTGGAGGCGTGCAAGCGATGAATGCCGCGGGATGCGATGTCAGTGTCCTTATTGTGGGGTATAATTCCGCCTCCTACATGCAGGATTGCATGGCGGCGATTGCACCTGCCTGTGCGCACCACACCTATGAGGTCCGGTTCGTTAACAACGGTACTGACGGGTCAGAAGCTTTCCTTGCCGAGCATTTCCCGCAGGTCAGGGTGCTGCCGACGAAAGGCAATCTCGGCTTTGCGGCAGGCAATAACTACCTCGCTGATCACGCCACCGGGCGTTACCTTTTGCTGCTCAATCCCGACACGCGGGTCTATCCGGGTGCGATAGACGTGCTGCTGGATGCCGCCGCAGCCAACCCCGCGTACAAGGTGCTTGGTGGGCTGGCGGTCGATGAACTAGGCGAGCCGCAGCCGCGCACCTTGCACGAACTACCCAACCTCGCCGGAAATCTGCGCCGTCTGGCTGGTGCGCGGGGCAATTTCCATGCGCCCTCGCTTGACGGGGAACTGGTCGATGCCGAGGCGGTCAATGGCGGCTTCATGCTGGTCGAGAAGGCCATCTGGGACGGGCTCGGTGGGATGGATGCGGAGTTCTTCCTCTATACCGAGGAGATGGATTTCTGCCGCCGGATCGCTGAGGCTGGCGGACGGCTGGGATTGGTGCCCGAGGCTCGCATCTTCCACGATCTGGGCAGCGGCGACATGCACTCGCCCGTGCGCAGCTTCTACATGGCGGCAGGCAATGCGCATTACTTCCACAAGCATTTCGGGCCGCTCAAGGCGTGGGCCTGCGTTGTTACGCAATGGCTGGTGGCGCTGGCCCGCTACATGCGCGGTCGTGTAAGCAGTAGCGGGCAGGGCATCAAGCAGGCGGCGGCGCTCGAAAAAGTGGCGCTCAGGCCGTGGACATGGTGGCGCGGCTTCCGCTCGCCCGGAGCGGACCCTAGAAAGGCGAGCGCATGACCAAGCCCAAGGTTTTTTGTATCGGCTTCCAGAAAACCGGCACTTCCTCGATGCGGGATGCGCTTGAGCAACTCGGATTCTCGGTCACCGGCGTGTTCGGGCGGCAAACGCCGCTAGACGAATTGCGCGCGACCTATGTCAAGACGGGGCTCGCCGTTGCGCGTGATTACGATGCAGTTGAGGACATGCCCTGGCCGTTGATGTTTCGCGAACTGGATGCGGCTTTCCCGGGCGCAAAATTCATCCTGACGATCCGCGAGACCGAGCGCTGGTATCGCTCGATCCATGATCATTTCGGGCCCAGGCCATATCATATCCAGCAGCTCACCTATGGTGACGATGCCGGCACGCCAGTGGGTCATGAGGCGCGCTACAAGAGCGTCTACGAGGCGCATAATGCGGCCGTGCTCGATTATTTCGCCGAGCGGCCTGAGGATTTGCTGGTCATGCGGCTGGAGCAGGGTGACGGCTGGCAGAAGCTGGGCAATTTCCTCGGTATGGACGTGCCCGAGGGGCAGTTCGTGCGCACCAATTCCTCGGCCCAGCGTCGTTCGCTTGGCGCGCGCATCCGCAAACGGCTCAATCGGATGGGTCTGCCGGTCAAGGTGATGGACGGATAGGGTGTGCCCCTTTCGGTGTCGCCAGAAAATCCTTTCCTACAGGAACAGGCGCAGAACATTCGCCCCGTCATCGCCAGCCAGCATGACAGGAGAGCACCCGTGATCGACGATCCCTTCCGCCAGTCCGCCGACAGCCCCGTGGCGCCGTCGGAATTCTGTTTCGAAATCATCCCCGACGACGACGCCGAACTGACCCGGGCGACCAAGGCGCTGTTTATTGGCGAGAGTGGCGATGTGACACTCGTACCCGTGCGCGGGGATGTTGCGGTCACCTTTCGCAACCTGCCTGCCGGGAGCATTCTTGATGTGCGCGCACGCACGGTGATGGCTA
>DDNW01000133.1:53594-53794 GCA_002341345.1 Erythrobacter sp. UBA2510 | reverse complement strand
GCGCACGGTGATGGCTACCGGCACGACCGCCAGCGCGATCGTGGGCCTTGCCTGATGGGAGGTTTCGGATTTGGCTCGACGCCTGTGACACGGCTGTTAACGCCGCTGATGCCAACCAGCCAAACGGACGCTATTGTCGCCCCTGGCACCAGCTGGACCGGGGTTGCCGGATCGGGCTTTGGCACCGCGCCGACCGATCC
>DDNW01000133.1:51237-53424 GCA_002341345.1 Erythrobacter sp. UBA2510 | reverse complement strand
TCTGTCGGCTGATCGTTCCGCCCAATCAGGCGTTCACGGATCGAATCACCGTTGGCGTATTTGCTGGGGCGAACTATCTCGGCTCACTCTACAACACCCTCGGCCTGTCGAAAGTCCGCGCCCATTACGAGGGTCGCACTTACGACATCGAGGCCCCGAGCTACCGCGCCTTCAAGGACGCCAACGGCAACACTGTTGCCTATTACGGGTGGTGGATCGACCTCAAGCACAACGGCACGAACGGCGAGGCGCAGGTATATTTTGAGGCGTTCCCGCGCGATCCCACGATGCAGCGCCGCGTGATCGGCCCGTACAGCTTCTTCCCCAAGGCCAGCCTGTACGATTACCAGATCGACGTTGACCCCGACATTGCCGAGGTTGCCGGGGTCAATTACCAGACAGTGCGCAATGCGCTCAATTACCTGCGCCAGCAGACTTTCGTGGATGCGCTGGTGACGCTCAAGAAAACCGCGACCTACGATCTCACTCCGATCAATGGCAGTCACACGCCTAAGGGCTACACCACCGTGGTCTGCGAAGAGGGTGAGACGGCGACCTTCGCGCGGCCAGCCATCGTTACCACGGGCGGGGACGATGTAAACTTCTTCCCCAAGTATGACGGGCTGTGGTTCAAGGGGTCCAACATCGTCTTTGACCTGCGCAATGTGGGCAGGCTCGGCAATGTCGGCGTGATGGACCATGTGCTTGACGGGGTGCACTTCACCAATAGCGGCGGGCGCAGCGAACTATGGCTGGGGGGCCTGCGCTCCACCGGCCTGCTCGTGCAGGGCAACGCCTATTTCCTCGAATGCGAGGTCGATAATCTCGGCGCTACCTTCCGCACAGCGAGGCTGGTGCGTGGCGGGGTCAGCCACACCGGCTTTATGGATTGCTGCGCGGCAAACCATCTGGTCATCGGGCATACGTCCTATGATTGGGACAGCGACACAGATTATAACTCGCTCGATATTGATGCCTTGACGGTCCAATATACCGGCAGCGCGGGCACCGCTACGCTTTCCATGAGCAAAAACCCCGGCGAGAGTGACCGTGTGCTGACCGCGAAAGAAGATGGTGTGGCTGTCTCTACCTTCACGGTGCGCAACAAGATGCCGGATTACGTCGCAAGTACGAACTTCACCGTGCAGAACGTGGTGGACTGGCTCAATAGCCTGACCGATTGGAGCGCCACGCTACTCGACAATACGCGGCAGGCTTGCACGCTGGCGCTGGCTGGGGCAGGCAATGTCAGTGCCTTCACCAATGCCGATGTTAAGACCGCGCCGCTGACGGTGCAGACCCGCTTCGACATCCACGGCGACTTCTTCCAGATCGGCTTTGGCGATCACGAGAACTATGCAGTTTTCGATTGCCATGCGTATGACCATTACTCGCAGATGGTCCATATCCGCCCCGACACGGTGAAGGACGTTATTATCGCCAACAACACGCTGGGCAGCGTGGCGATCTCGACCAAGAATACCAACCTGCAAGCCGCGCAGAGCCATGTGGTGCTGATGCACAATTCGTGGGCGCACCAGACCATGCAGGTGAAGTCCGACTATGCAGGCGACGGCTATTGCATTGTGGCCAACTGTGCAGCGACGAACTTCAACGTCGAAGGCGGCAGCACGCCCAATCTGGTGTTCGCGGATAACCACGTATTTACTGGCTACACCGGCCCGTCTCAGGCGACCGGCACGACCATCGGCGGGGATCAAAGCACCGTCTATACGGACGAGGCCAATGGCGACTTCACGCCTGCCGGGGCACTGGCGAGCAACCTCGTGGCTCCGAGGGTGAAGTATGACCGCACGGCCATCGAGCGCGCGACAACCGACGCGAAGGGGGCGGTGGCGACCTAGCCAGGTGGCATAGCCTCTCTGATGGCGAATTGCTCGGAGAGCCAGTTGCCCAGTACTTCATGGCCATTGGCCTGCATATGGAGCGCATCGAAACCGAGCAGGGCGCGGTCGGCTGGCGTGTCGGCAAAGGCCTCGACCGGGTCGAGGAACAAGGCGCCACTCTCGACTGCGACCTGCCGGGATTCGGCGCGGTAGGGGGCAAGGCGCCGTTCCATGGCGTGCGATCCCGTTGGCAGGGCAGCCATGACAATTACCTGCGCGCCGTTAGCCCGATAACCGTTTGCCAGTTCGACGAGAGCCCCGGCAAAGCGATCAAGGCTTA
>DDNW01000133.1:48391-51149 GCA_002341345.1 Erythrobacter sp. UBA2510 | reverse complement strand
AGCGATCAAGGCTTATGGCTTGACGGCTGGATAACGGGCCGCGCAGGTCGGCGTCGTTGGTCCCGAACATCAGGACCACGATGTCACCTGAGTCTACTGTCCGGCGAGTGCGGGCGCGTTCAGCGGGTCCGGTATTTCCGCCGATTGCGAAATTTTCCACCTCGACCGAAGCCCCGAGTGCTTGCTGAAGCCAGGTGCCGATAGCAGACTCTCCCTGGTTCAGGCGATTGCCCCGCATATTGCTGTCGCCAAACAAATGTATCTTTGCGCCCGGCTCCAGATGTAGCGGGAAATCTCCGATCCGCGCCAATGGGTCGTGCAGGATCATCCGCGTTCCCTGCGGGGTCCAGGCGGGTACGAAGCCGCCGATGAAGGCGCCGGCCGAAGCCACAACCAGCGCGAGCGCCGCCATGGCGACGCCCATACGCAGCAGGCGTCGGGGTTCAGATCGTGGCTTTTCGCTGATTCGCATTGGCGTAGGAGAGTCGCCCGAATGGACCGACCTCAATCTCGCGGTGGAGGATACGGGCCGGATTACCGCCTACAGCGCAGCGTGAAGGAATATCGGCCATCACGACACTGCCGCCGCCCACGATCACTTCGTCACCGATCGTTACGCCGGGTGCGATAACCGAACCGCCGCCGATGAAGCAGCGGCTGCCGATCCGCACCGGACGGACGGTGCCGTCCGGATCGCGCGCGATCACCAGACTCTTGAGCCCGACGAGCGTCTCATCGCCGATAACGATTGAACCCTTTTTGCCACCGATCAGCTTGGCAGAGGTCGAGACCGTGCTCCTGTGCCCAATGCGCGCACCCGTCCGCCATTCTAGATAGCACCTGCGCCAGCCGAGCACGACTACTCGCAACCTGCGAAACTTGTTGAGATTGCGAGCCATTTATCGTGCCTGAAGTCGGTTCCGATTGCCTAAGGCATTACGCTACAATACCTAGGATGGGATGGCTGACAAGACTGCAACAATGAAACTCAGGAAGGGGCTGCGCCAGCGCCTTCGTTACCTGTTTCAGAAGCATTTTTGGGGGATTGATATCGCCCCGACCGCATGGATTGCCGTGGACGCCTATATCGATCGGACCAACCCGCTCGGCATCCATATTGAGGCGGATTGCGTAATCGACCGGCAGGCGATCATTTTGTCGCACGATTTCACGCGTGGCATTCGTCCTCACACGAGAATTGGCGAGGGCACGTGGATCGGTCCACGGGCGGTCATCATGCCGGGCGTGACGATTGGCAAGAACTGCCGCGTGCTGCCGGGGGCGGTGGTGTTGAAAGATGTGGCTGACTGTGAAACGGTCGCGGGCAATCCGGCAAATCCCGAGCATGTCCCCGCCTGAGGGTCAGACCCTCATCAGCGGCCGCCACCAGCCCTCGTTTTCGAGATACCAGCGCAGCGTCCCGGCAAGACCGCCCGCAAAATCATGCTGCGGGGCATAGCCCAATTCGGCGCGCGCCTTGGTCTCGTCGATGGCATAGCGGCGGTCGTGCCCCTTGCGATCCTCGACGAAAGTCTTGAGCGAATTCGTCGGTTTACCGTGCGCAGCGGGAGCCTCGGGGAAGCGGTCGGCAAGGCCGTCGATCTCGGCAAAGGCGCGGTCGACCGAGGCGCAGATCGTGTCGATTACGGCCATGTTGGGCACCTCCTCGCCGCCACCGATATTGTAGGTTTCGCCCGGTACGCCATGCGCGAGGCAAGCCTCGATCGCGCGGCAATGGTCCTCGACATGCAGCCAGTCGCGCACGTTCATGCCATCGCCATAGATCGGCAGAGGCCGCCCGTGCAGCGCGTTGATCAGGAACAGCGGGATCAGCTTTTCGGGAAATTGGTAGGGCCCGTAATTGTTCGAGCAATTGCTGGTCACGACGTCCAGCCCGTAGGTATGGTGATAGGCCCGCACGAGATGGTCCGATGCCGCCTTCGATGCTGAATAGGGCGAGTTCGGCGCATAGGGCGTGGTTTCGCTGAAGGCGGGGTCCTGGGGGCCGAGCGAGCCATAAACCTCGTCGGTCGAGATATGATGGAAGCGGTGCGGCGTACCGCTGCCGGTATCGAGCCACAGTTTGCGCGCGGCCTTGAGCAGGCTGTGCGTACCTGTGACGTTGGTGTCGATAAAAGCGTCCGGACCGCTGATCGAGCGGTCGACATGGCTCTCGGCCGCAAAGTGGACGATGGTGGTAATGCTGCGCTCGGCCAGCAGCCGCTCGACGAGATCGGTGTCGCGGATGTCACCCACCACCAGCTTGGCCTGCTCGACGCCTTCGATGGTCGCGGCATTGCCCGCATAGGTCAGGCTGTCGAGCACGACGATGGCGTCATCGGGGTGATGCTGCGCCCAGTAATGGACGAAATTGCCGCCGATGAAACCGGCTCCCCCGGTCACAAGCAGGTCAGGCAAGCGCCTTCTCCTCGATCAGCATCTTGCGCAGGTTTACGCGCCAGTGCGCGGGAATATTTTCGAGCTTTTTCCATGTTTTGCTGCAGTCTAGCAGCGAGAATACCGGGCGTGCTGCAGGCGTCGGGTAATCGGCGGTCGCGATCGGGATAACGGGTACGGTACATTCCAGTATTCCCAGCGCCAGCGCCTCTTCCTGTATCGCGACGGCGAAGTCGTACCAGCTGGCCACGCCAGCATCGCAATGGTGGAACGTACCCGCAGCATTGTGCGCAGCAAGCCCCCAGATCGTATCGGCGAGGCTCGGCGCCCAGGTTGGGGCACCGATCTGGTCGGCTACTAT
>DDNW01000133.1:45297-48258 GCA_002341345.1 Erythrobacter sp. UBA2510 | reverse complement strand
CGGCTACTACGCGTACCTCATCACGTTTGCGCATCAGGCGCAGCATTGTGCGCACGAAATTCGCTCCTTCGGCAGCATAAACCCATGCGGTACGCACCAGCAGGTCCCGTTCGCGCAGCGCATCCTCGCCGGCTGCCTTGCTGCGACCGTAGACCGACAGCGCATGCCGGTGGTCTTCTGGAAGATAGGGACGCGAGGATTGCCCGTCGAAAACGAAGTCGGTCGACACATGCACGAGCCTGCCGCCCGTTTCTGCCAGTGCATAGGTCATCACGCCAACCGCATCGCGATTGATGGCAAAGGCAAGGTCCACCTCGCTTTCGGCCTTGTCGACCGCGGTATAGGCAGCAGCGTTGATCAGCAGATCGGGCGCACGCGCCACGATCAACTCGCGCAGGCCTGCCTCGTCGGCCAGATCGCAGTCAGCGCGTGTCACGCCCTCGACTTTCCAGCCTTCGGGTGCGCTATCGAGCAACGCCTTGCCCAGCTGGCCGCCTGCACCGGTGACGAGCACCTTCACGCGAATGCCTCCACCTCGGCCAGCGGCTTGCCGTCGCGGTCCTTGGCGGAGAGCTGCGGTTCGATGCCGTCCAGCGGCCATTCGATGCCGACCTCAGGATCGTCCCACGCCAGTGAATGTTCGTGCTGCGGCGCATAGGGCGCGGTGCATTTGTAGAGAAAGTCGGTATTGTCTTCGAGGGTCAGGAAGCCGTGCGCAAAGCACTCCGGGACCCAGAACATGCGCTTGTTCGATGCCGACAGTTCCACGCCCGTCCAGTGCCCAAAACTGGGCGATGAACGCCGCAGGTCGACGGCCACATCGAACACCGCGCCGCTGGTGACGCGCACCAGCTTGCCCTGCGGTCCGGGGTTCTGGAAATGCAGGCCGCGCAGCACGCCTTTTTGCGAGCGCGAGTGATTGTCCTGCACGAAATTGAGGTCGAGCCCGGCCTCGGTGAATTTGGCTGCGTTCCAGCTTTCCATGAAGAAGCCGCGCTCGTCTCCGAACACGTCCGGTTCGATGACCAGCGGGCCTTCGATCTCGCAGGGTATGATTTTCACCGTAGTCCGCTTTCGAGCAGGCCGAGCAGGTAATCGCCATAGCCCGATTTCCTGAGCGGCGCGGCCAGCGCTTCCAGCTCGTCGGTGGTGATGAAGCCCTGTCGCCAGGCGATCTCCTCCGGGCAGCAGATCTTCAGGCCCTGCCTTTCCTCGGTGATGCGGACATAGGTGCCCGCATCGAGCAGTGAGGCATGCGTGCCGGTGTCGAGCCAAGCATAGCCGCGGCCCATGATCTCCACCGAAAGTGCGCCATCGTCCAGATAGAGGCGGTTGAGGTCGGTGATCTCCAGCTCGCCGCGCGGGGAGGGCGTCAGTGACAGCGCGCGTTCGACAACTGTGTCGTCGTAGAAATAGAGGCCTGTAACCGCGAATTTCGATTTCGGCCGGGCGGGCTTTTCCTCGATCGAGATCGCCTTGCCACCCGTGTCGAATTCGACAACGCCATAGGCCGTGGGGTCGCTGACGCGGTAGGCGAAGATGCTTGCCCCTTCGTCGCGCGCATCGGCGCTTTGCAGGATTTCTGGCAGGCCATGGCCATAGAAAATGTTGTCGCCCAGGACGAGCGCGCTGGGCGCGCCGGCAAGGAAGTCTGCCCCGATATGGAAAGCCTGCGCCAGACCGTCGGGGCTCGGTTGCACTGCGTAGGAAATCGCGACGCCGAAATCCGATCCATCTCCCAGCACACGGCGGAACTGGTCCGAATCCTCGGGCGTGGTGATGATCAGGATATCGCGAATACCAGCCAGCATCAGCGTGGACAGCGGGTAGTAGATCATCGGCTTGTCAAAGACCGGCATCAGCTGTTTCGACACCCCACGGGTCAGCGGATAGAGGCGCGTGCCCGATCCCCCGGCGAGGATTATCCCTTTGCGCGTCGTTGCCATGATATCAGCAAAATCCCGTAATCGCCGTGTCGGCCGCATTGCAGCATGAGCTCTTGCGGTCAATGCTTGTCCATGACAGCTACAGCTGCAAAGCCATGAGTAGCTGGCATTTCGGGACGAATTGGCGGAGATATGCGACCCGATGATTGCATCCGGGACCATCGATGCCGTGCTGCTGGCGGCACTGCGGGGCGAGGCGTTGGCGTGGCCGGATGCGTTGCAGGGCGAAGAGGCGCTGGCCCTGGCGGGTGAGCGCGCCGGTTTTCACGGGATCGAACTGGCGCTCTGCCGCGACGAGGCCGTCATTGCTGACTGGCCAGAACCCCTGCGTGATAGGCTGCGCGATGCGGCGCGGTTGCAGGCCTTGTGGGAGGTATCGCATCGGCGCACACTCATCGCCCTGCTCGATGCGTTCGCGCAGGGCGGAGTTGACGTATTGGTCACCAAGGGCACTGCGCTTGCCTATTCGGTCTATCCCGATCCGGCATTGCGGCGGCGCGGCGATACCGACCTGCTGGTCCGACCCAATCAGTTGAAGGATGCGCGCAAAGTGCTGCGCGAAGTTGGCTTCGCGCCGGATAGCGCCTCGGTCCTCCAAGAGGACTGGTGTTTCGACACGGGCGCAGGTTTCGTCCACATGGTCGACCTGCACTGGCATGCCAATTCCTCGTTCGCGCTGCGGCAGATGTTCACGGCGGAGGAGGGCTTCGCCAGTGCGCACCCCTTGCCGACCCTTGCCGACAACGCGTTGGCTATCGGGCCGATATTGCTGTTCCTGCAGGATGCGCTCAACCATGCGCTGCACCGGGCGGACGGCTACAACGTCGAGGCACGGGTCGTGCGCGAAAGCGAGCGCTATATCTGGACCTGGGGGACGCATTTGCAGGCGCTGAACTTTACCGAGGTGCAGTGGCAGGCGCTGGGCGACGAGGCCTGCTCGCGCGGTATGGCGCATATTTGCCTGGCCGCGCTGGTGCGGGCCCAGAGTGTGTTCGGGCCGATATTGCTGTTCCTG
>DDNW01000133.1:44537-45161 GCA_002341345.1 Erythrobacter sp. UBA2510 | reverse complement strand
TGCGGGCCCAGAGTGTGTTCGGGACCGATGTGCCGCCCGCGATCGCGCAGCAGCTTGCAAGCAGCGAACATGGTGCGATCGACGCCTATCTGCTCGATGCGGGAACCATGGAGCGCTTCGCCGCGAACTGGCGCGGCAGCACTGGCTGGCGGGGGCGGGCCGATCTGGTGAGGCGCAATCTGCTGCCCTCGCGCGACTATATGGAGGAGCTTTATCCCGGCATGGTCGCCGGACCGCTTGGACTGATGTACCTGCGCCGCTGGCTGTCGCTGCCCCTGCGGATCACTGGCTGGATGGTCGGGGGACGACATTGATGCGGCTGGGCCTGCTCGCCGCGCGCGCCGCGCCGTTCAAGGGCGAACTGGCGGTGATCAGCCTGCTGACCATCGGGAGCTCGGTCGCGCTGCTGGCGCTGCCGTGGCTGGCGGCGCAATTGCTGGGCGGCATGGTGACGGGCGAGAAGGTGACGGCGCTGTCGACCGGTCAGGTCCTGAGCCTGCTGCTGGCGGTGCTTGGCGCGATGACGCTGCTCAACATCGCTGCCGCGGTGGCCTCCGCGCGCACCTCGGGACGCATCCTCGAGCGGTTGAGGAGCGATTGCCACGATCACATCATTCGCCTGCC
>DDNW01000133.1:43227-44369 GCA_002341345.1 Erythrobacter sp. UBA2510 | reverse complement strand
TCATTCGCCTGCCGGTCGGGTTCCATGACCGCAGTCGGCAGGGCGATCTGCTGGCGCTGATGAGCTACGAAGTCGCCAGCCTGAGCACCTTCCTCACCTCTACGCTGGCGACCGTCCCGGCCATGCTGCTGACCGCGATCGGGGCATTGGTGCTGCTGTTCCTGCTCGACCCGGCGCTGGCGCTGGTCGTCCCGCTGGCGGTGCCGGTCTTCTTCATCGTGCTGAAGCTGGTCGGGCGGAGGCTGCGCGCGCTATCGGCACAGGTGCGCAAGGCCGAGGTCGATGTCGTGGTCGCCGCCGAAACTGACCTCGATATGCTGCCCGCGATCAAGTCCTTCGCGGTGGAGGGCGGGCGGCAGGACGTCTTCGACGCCAAGGCGGCGCAGGCCCGCGTGATGACTTTTGCGCAGGCGCGGATGCAGGCGATAACCGGCCCGGTACTCGCCCTGATCGTGGCGCTGGCCGCCGTGGCGATCATCGTCCTTGCCGGAGAGCAGGTGCAGGCGGGCGGGCGCAACCCGGCCGAGCTGTTTGCCTTCCTGCTCTATGCTGCACTGTTGACGAGGCCCGTAGGCGCGCTCGCCGATATTTATGGCAAGCTTCAGATTGCCCGCGGCACGCTGGCGCGGCTGGAGGCAGTGCTGCGGGTCGAGCCCGAGCGCGGCTATGCGGCGACGCAAGTGCCGCAAGACGACGTGTTGGCGATCAGCTTCAAGAACGTCGGCTTCGCCTATTCGGGGCGCCCCCTGGTGCTGGATGGTTTGTCGCTCGACATCGCGGCGGGGGAGACGGTGGCGCTGACCGGCGCGAACGGTACGGGTAAGTCGACATTGATCCATTTGCTGCTCCGCTTCTACGAGCCGCAGCAGGGCCGGATTTGCGTGGGCGGACAGGACATTGCCGCACTTGACGTGCAGGGGCTCAGGCGGCTGATCGGCTTCGTGCCGCAGCGCGGGCTTATGCTGAGCGGGAGCGTGCGCGAGAACATCACATTCGGCGCGCCTGATGCCAGCGAGGCGCAGATCGCGGCGGCCTGCGCACTGGCGCAAGCAGACGGGTTCATCGCCGCTCTGCCGCGCGGGTTCGACACGATGATCGGCGATCATGGCGTGCGCCTGTCGGGCGGTCAGCGGCAGCGGCTG
>DDNW01000133.1:36671-43096 GCA_002341345.1 Erythrobacter sp. UBA2510 | reverse complement strand
GCGGCAGCGGCTGGCGCTGGCGCGGGCGCTGGTGTGCGATCCGCCGGTGCTGGTCTTTGACGAGGCGACATCGATGTACGACACGCAGGGCGAAGCGGATTTCATCGCTGCCTGTCGCAGCGCGCTGGCGGGTCGCACGGTGCTGATCGTGACGCACCGCCCTGCAAGTCTGGCGTTGGCTGACCGGGTGCTCGAATTGTCGGATGGGAAGGTCGCAGAGGTAACTGCGCCCAGTTGAGCGCCTTCAGGCGGCGCGGCGCGTTACGAGATCCTTGTCCATCAGGTCTGTGGCAAGCGCGAGGACATCGACCTCGATCACTTCGCGCGGAGCATCGAATTCCTTGACAATTACCGCGCAGAGCTCGGCGACCGGGCGATCGCCCGCTTCGAGCAGCTGCCAGATTCGTCCGCCGACCTCGTTGAGGCTGAAATAGGTCCCGCTGCCAAGGTGCATGATCACGGTCTCGCCACCCACCTCGCGCGCGACGGCGTCGTCGCTGACCGACAGGATGTCATCCATTTCCATCGCGCGTACCACCATTGCCAATTGCGCCGACTACCAGGTCGATTACGAACGGTAATGCTTCGAAAACGCGCGGAAAGTCCAGTGCATAGCAGTCCGTGTCCATCGCAAGGTCGCCCAGTCGCTGGAAATGGCCGCGCAGGCGCGGCTTGTCCTCGACGTCGAGGATGAAAGCCTGCTGCAGGATTGCGGGCAGCGCGTCGGGTGCGGCAATGCGCGCGAAGGACATGTCATCATTTTCGCCGGGACCAAGCAGGATTATCCCGCCCAGCGGCACCGGGCTGTCGGCATGGGGAAGCGCATGGTCGGCGGCGATCTCGGTCTTGCCATCGTCCTCGCCCCAGTCGAGCTCGCTTTGGAGCACGTGGGAGGCGCTGTCGACGTACAGGCGCAGCACCGGGCGGGCGGGGTGAACGATATATTCGGCCAAGCCGCTTTCGCCGACCCGCCGTTCCAGCTTGACCACGTCTTCGGTCAGGAAGGGATACCCGGCGCGCGCAAAGGCCGCAGCCAACGTGGTCTTGCCCCGGCGCGAGAGGCCGAGAAAGGCGTAGCCGCGCCCTCCAATTACTACGGCGCTGCCGTGCAGGTGCAGGCGTCCGGAATGGTTGCCGACCAATGGCGCGATCGCGTTGTGCAGCAGCGCTTCGGCCACATCGACCATGTCCTCGCTGGCGGGAAAGCTGCGCACGGCCAGTGTTTCGGCGTCGATTTCGAAATCTACCCGGTCGGGAAAGCGCAGCAGATAGCCATCAGTCAGGCGATAGAAGAATGCGACCGTGCCACCTTCGGGATCGGTCCAGCTGTCGAAGGCAGGAACATCCATTGGACGCTGGGAACGCACATCGTTTTGATCGGCGGTGAGTGTCATTGCGCGGCGTGGCCCAGTTCGCGGCGGACGAAGCGGCGTAGTTCGGCGGGATTGGGGAAGAGGTCGTTGTGCTGCTCCATCACCAGCGCCTCTATCTCGGCGGCGCTGCGCATGCCGTCGACCAGCGACAGGATCACCCGGCGTGCCGTGCCGGTGGGATTGAGAGACAATGGCGTGTCCTTCTCGGCGACCAGATCGGCGGGCGTCAGCACCTTGCTTTTCCAGGTCGACATGCGCTGCCGGGGCGCGCCGCCCGGTGGCGTAACGTCCCAGGCGATCATTTCGCCATCATGGCGGAAACGCAGCGCGACTGCGATCTCGTCGCCCGCTTTCACATCGAAGGCCTGCTCGCAGGGCAGAAAAACGTGATTGCGGTCGATCCGTGGCTCGGCCAGCGGCGAATTGGTCATGGTGACGCCAGGCGCCATCTCGCATTCGAACCAGCCGCCGAGGCCATCGAAGCGGCAATCGCGCGTCGCGACCAGCGTACCGGCCATCGCCGAGGCTTCACCGTCCTCGCGGTCAAGCCGGACCGAACCGAGCGTGACCGGCGCGCTGCACAGGTCGTCGGGTTTGAACATCGCGGTATGCTTGGTGTTGCGGGCATAGGTGTTGAGCCAGTGATATTCCTCGGGAAAATCGTCTTCGGCCCACCAACTCGCCTGTTCAAGACATTCGGCGGAGGAGACCCCGGCGACGACCGGCGCGACGGCCTGCGGGATGGTCCTGCCGCCCGGTTTCAGCAGACGGCGACGCGCATCGGCCATCATCTCGACAATGCCGTAGTCGAAGCCGAAATAGCCGACATGGTCGCAGATGATGAGATCGACCTGTTCGGGAAGCTGCGCCCGGTAGGTCGAATTGCGGATGCAGGTGTAGCGGTCGGACAGCCCGGCGCGGGCCATGGTTTCGCGTGCCAGTTCGATCGCGTCCGAATAGTCGATCCCGTAGGCGCGGGCGGCGCCTGCCTGCAGACATTGCAGCCCCAATACGCCGACGCCGCAGCCGAGATCGGCGACGACATCACCCGGACGCAAAAGAGCCTCGATAGCCTGTCCGTAAATTTCGGATCGGCCGGCGAGGCTCAGATAACCGTGATGCTCGTCGAGCAAGGAGACCATTAAGCGAGGATCTCCGCGCTCGCAGCGAAATTCAGGTTACGGCATCTGCATGAAGGTGGACATGGTGTCACCGTTGGGGCCCGTGCTGCCACCGGTGAGGTTGCGAACCGAGCCGTGAACGGTGAGCGCGGGGCGGATGTAGCTCTTCCGGCCGACGGATTTTGCATTGCGAAAATCGTTGCTCATGGCGGGCCTCATTGTTCTGGCGTTGAACGGTCCAAACTGCCGCATACTGTGGCAATTACGTATGGCATCCATAAGTTAAGCATTGGCTTGGAGTCAATTGCTGCGGCGCAATATGTTGCAATGCAACGCTTTATTTCGTCGCGATTCACGAGCGTTTCGGCGGTTCGGGGCCAGTCAACCCGCAAAGTTTCGATCAGGGCCGACTCATGCCGGGTAAAGACCTGGTCGGTTGCGCCCTCGCTGGTGCGAAGGCGAACCTGGTCAGGCAAAATGCCGTTAAGTGCTTCGCGATGCAGCAATTTCTTCACCCCGCCGCGCTGTAATCTGTGTTCGGGGACCGCCGCCATGAACTCGATATAGCGCCGCGCCAGCATCGGGTGGCGCTGCGATATGCCATTCATCGCGGCTTGCCGCGCATTGAGGTCGTAGAGAAAGGGCCACATCGGGTCCTCAACCTTGCCCCATTTCAGCCGCTCGTGCGGATCTGCGGGCAAGGTCGCCAGATAGCGGTCGCGACGGGCCTGCAATTCCTCTTCTGCTTGCGGCGAGAGGGCAATGATATCACTCGCGGCTGTCAAACCCGAAACCCGCTTGCGCATGGTCCGCGCCATGGCTCGTATTGGTGCCGGCGCGGCGGGACCAATGGCCTTGAACAGAATTTGTCGCGCGGTCGAGCGCAACCCTATGCCGGCGATGTCGGCCTTGGCGGAGCGCGCGAATTCGCGCCAGTCGCCCGCCTGCGACAATTCGCGATAGTAAAACATCGACCCGTCGAGCCACTGGTCGCCGCCCACGCCGTTGATACAGGCGCGGCAGCCGTCGGCGGCGTAAGTCCGTTCTTCGGTTAGTGAAATCGCGCCATTGGGCAGCAACGGCACATCGAGATGCGCGTTCGCATCGGCGGTGAACCATGCCAGTTCGGGCAGGAAATAGGGCGTTTCGGTGATCGTCACGCCCAATTGCCGCGTCACAGCATGGACATATTCAATCTCGTCGGCGGGCGTCCCGGCGGGCCCGGCCATCGTGTAGCCGCGCAATTCGGGCGCGGGCAGGCGATCTTGCTGCTGAAGCTGGTGGGCGACGCAGAACAGGGCTGTCGAATCGAGCCCGCCGCTGACTTCGACCGCGAGTGGCGCATCGGTCCGGGCGCTGCGCCGCACGCTTTCGAAAAGCAGGGCGCGGTATTGCTCGGCGTAATCCTCCGCGCACGGATAATGCAGCCGCCGGGTGCAATCGAGCGCCCAATAGCGGGTCCGGTCGATTCCGTTGGTCCGTGCGCATAGCCCGTGCGCCGGCGGCAGGCGCATGATGCCCGACCACACCGTCTCGTCGGTCGTGTAGAAGCTAAAGCGCAACAGCTCGGCCAGATAGCCCATGTTGAGTGCCGGACGATGCGGCAGGGCGGCGAGGATTGCGGCGACATCCGAGGCCAGCAGCAGGCGCTGGCCGTCCCAGTGGTAATAGAGCGGGCGCAGACCCTGATGGTCGCGGGCGCAAAACAGTTCATTCCTGCGCCCGTCCCACAGGATGAAGGCGAATTCCCCCTCGAGCTGCTTTGCAGCGCCTTCGCCCCACGCCTCATAGGCATGAAGCACGAGCTCGGCGTCGGAATTGTCGCGCAGCCGTGCGCCACGTTCGTGCAAGGTACGGCGCAGTTCGTCGATATTGGCGAGGTAGCCGTCGAACACGAGGCGCAATCTGCCATCGGCACTGGCGAGCGGCTGGTGGCTCTGGCGTCCTTCAGCGGTCGAATGGCGTGTGGCATGGCCGAGCGCGACCGGGCCTTCCGCCCAACTATGCGTCTCGTCCGGTGTGCGGCAGGGCAGTGCTGCGAGCATGGCGGCAAGGGTGTCCGCCTTGGCTTGAGCGCCGCTGGTATAGAAGATCGCGGCAATCCCGCTCATCGGGCACATCCGGTCTGGGCGATCATGGTGTGGTGCATGCCCCCTCCTTTGCGCGCTTGGACAAGGCTGCGCAATTGTGTCACCTCAAGCCATGGGCAAAAGCCAGCCACGACAATGGCCTGACGGCACAACGGGCTGGACGCCCGGCAAGGCCCTGTGGCTGCTGGGCATGGCGGGCGAGGCGCTGGCCGAGCTGGCGCGGGCGCGGATCGTGCTGGCGCGCGTGGCGGCGGGCGGTATTCCGGCGCTTAATGCCGTGGCTGACCGACAGGGCGGTGCGGGTGACCGGGTTCGTGTGACGCAGGTCGGCTGGATCGTCCCGAGAATCTCTTCGCGGGTACCATGGCGGGCCGATTGCCTGGTGCAGGCGATCGCTGCCCAGCGTATGCTGCTGCGCCGCCAGATCGCCAGTCGCATCGTTGTCGGGGTCGAAAACGGACCCGAAACGGGCTTCTGTGCGCATGCCTGGCTGGCCTGTGGCGATGATGTCGTCATGGGCGGAGAGGTGGGCCGCTATGCGGTGCTGCTGGGCGAGGATGACGAGGCGAAAGCTGCGCGACCTGCCACGAATAAGTATTCCAGCAGGCTCGAATAGGCGATGAAACGAGGCAACTATCCGATCGAATTAAGGTTTTATACCTATTTTGCGTTGTAAAGCATGCTGCAGTGCGGTAGGGGATGAATGTATCGTTCGTGCCCGCAATGCGCTGAATCATCGGGGAAGTTCATGATTGCTCGTCATCTCGTCACGGTAGCTGCTGCCATGGGGTTGGCCTTCACGCCGATCGCGGCACAGGCTGGAACGCGCGCGGGCCAGTCGACTGTCAGCGAGGTGGCGGCGATGCGGGTTGCTACTCCGGTTGCGGGGGAGAGCGAAGAAGGCGCGGGCAAGCTGCCCATCGGTCTGGTGATCGCGCTTCTGGCGAGCAGCGCTGCCGTGATTTATGCGATCATCGAGGCGATCGACAACGGTCGCTCGCTCGGCACGGGCAACTGATCCCTGCGATTTGCGGGCTGCGGCCAACATCCCACATTGCTGAACGTCGAAACGGGCGGTCTGTGCCATTGAGTGCGCCTGCCCGCTACCAGGCGCGATTCGCGCGCGCGATGCTGGCAGATCGGCCATTGGCCGCCGCAAGAGACCGTTTGTCCTGATCTGGGACAGAATTATCCTGCATATCTTCACTGATACGATGAGGCGTCTGATTCTTTGGCTCGGATGGGCCCGCGACGACGTTATTGATTCGGACTCTACGCTGCATTGCGGTAAAATCCGGTAACGACTCAGCAATTGTGTCGTTCAACGCACAGGAGATTGCCATGACCAATCGCTACCTGATTGCACTCCCCCTCGCCATGGCCGGGCTGGCGTTTGCGTCGACCGCCGCACAGGCGGGCACACGTGCCGGTGAGTCCAAATCCTCCGCCAGTTCGGGCAGCTCCAAATCGGTGCCGCCGGGGCTCTACCGGGCATTGGAGCGCGCGTCGGAAAGCTCAAACGTTGGCAAAGTTTTCGAACATATGCACGAACGTTCGGGCGGCACGGGCGGTGGCAAGGGCCACGACAACCATGACGATGACCACCCCGGCAAAGGCAAGGGTTTCGATAAGGGCAAGGGCCACTCGCGCGACCCGGATTGATGGCCGGAAGGTAACGGTTGTTTGCAGCCGTGATCGCCCAGTCCCTCTTCGCCTGAACGTCTTTGCAGGCAAGAGCCAGTCGTCTAGGCAAAGCCAATCCTGCGCGACAATGGCGAGCCGATAATTGTACCCTTTTACCGATTACCGATCGCCAGCCCTGCATATCGCCGCGCTTCTCG
>DDNW01000133.1:31651-36557 GCA_002341345.1 Erythrobacter sp. UBA2510 | reverse complement strand
TTCTCGTACTGGCGGTGATGCTGGGGGGCGGCGGCACCGCCTATGCGATCTTTAACCTGATTGTCCAGCTGACCGCCCTGGTGCTGCTGGCTGTCCACCATGACCGCGTGTGGCATTTCGTGCGCCATGCCCCGCTGGGCCTGCGTCTGCTGGTCGGCCTGAGCGTCATCCTGCCGCTAATTCAGGTCGTACCGCTGCCGCCTGCATTGTGGCAGTCCTTGCCGGGACGCGAGCTTGTGGCAGAGACCTATATGCTGGCCGGATTGCCCGCTGGCCAATGGATGCCGGTCAGCGTCGATGTGATGCGCAGCTTTGTTGCCTTTTGCGGCACCCTGGCCCCCGCGGCGGTCATTGCCGTGGGTTCGACCCTGCGACGCGAAGAACTGCTGCCGCTGTGCTGGGTGCTGCCGGGCGCTGCGATAGCGGCCTTCCTCCTCGGTGCGCTGCAATTGTCGAGCGCAGGCGCGATGGGCCAGATCTACGAGGGCCGGATGGAGGGCAATGTCCTCTATGCCACTTTCGCCAATCGCAATTCGACCGGCCTGTTCTTCGTCCTGACTGCGATTCTGGTGGCGGCCCTGCCGCTTTCCGCGAACCCCCAAGTGTTGATCTTGCGCATTGGCGCCTTCGTGGCCCTCGCCGCCGGGGTGGTGCTGACGCAATCACGCTCGAGCATGGCGCTGCTGCTGCTCGCGGCGGCCTTTGCCGGAGCGCGTTTACTGGCGCTGCGTTGGCCGGGGCTCAAGATCGGCTGGCTGGCCGGGGCCGGGGCCCTGATCGCCGTCATACTGGCCGTGGCGGTCGTCACCCAGTCGAGTGGACGCATGGCGGACAGTCTTGACCGGTTCTCCGACCTGTCGAGCGACCGTCCGGAAATGTGGGAGGACGGACTATACGCGGCCGAGCGATACTGGCCCATCGGCGCGGGGATGGGCAGTTTCGACGAGGTCTTCCAGATCGACGAATCGCTCGAACACGTTTCGCCGCGCCGCGCCGGGCGTGCGCATAACGATTATATCGAACTGGGGATCGAGGCGGGTCTGCCGGGCTTTGCCGTCCTTGCCGGCTGGCTGGCATTGATCGGCTGGGCAGTGCTGCGGCCAGGGGCGCTGGCGGGCGAGTGGCGCTGGATGCGGGCGGGGGCCGGGCTGGGCCTCACGTGTATCGCTGCGCAATCGGTACTCGACTATCCGCTGCGCAACCAGACGCTGCTGTGCGTCGCGGCGCTACTGGTGGTCGTGCTCGCGTACCGCGAAAGGGACGTGCGATGAAGGGCGGACGATGAGATTGGGCCCCATCCTGTGGTGCGCGCTGCTGGCTGCGATCGGCGTGGCGACCATCTTCGCGCAGCTTGACCGCCACGCCCGCTTCGAGCCTGCCGCCGCAGCCCTCGTACCTGCGCCGATGCGCGGCTTTGCCCAGCGTCAACTGGCGGTGCAGGCAATAGCGAAGGGCGATGGTGTTCGCGGGATGGAGCTGGCGCAGGGCCTGCTGCGCAAGCGCCCCATGGCGGCCGAGAACATCACCCTGTTCGCGCAGGCCGCGACGGTCGACGAGCAGCCCGAACTGGCCGTTCGCGCCATAGTCCTGTCGGCCAGCCGCGGGTGGCGCGATCCGGTAGCGCAGGAAATCACCGCCGAGGTTGCCCTGGCAGAGGGCGACTACGCCATCGCCGCCGACCGGGTTGCCGCATTATGGGCGAGTGGTGAGGAGTATGAGCGGCTGGACGATCTCTCCGGCCGTCTGCTGGCGACCGAGGCCGGGATGCAGGCCATGGCGGCGCGTTATCGCGAAGACGGGCGCTGGCAGGGATCGTTCCGGCGTGGACTACCCGCCTTTACCGAGAAGGCTCAGCGCGAGGTGTTTCTGGAGCTTGCCGGGGTGCGCAAATAGGCGCCTGTGTTGATAAGGTCTATTGCTCGGGAACGGCGAAGGTGCCCGATACGCGGCCATTGCGGCTGGTCGATCTGCCCATGCCATCGACGCTGGAATTGCCCGAGTTGAGATCGATCGTCAGTCGTCCGCCGTCGAGCGTGTCATTGCCGCGCCGGAGCGAGACATTGCCCGACATCACGATCACGCGGCGATTGAGGTCATAGACCGCTGCTGCACCGCTGGCGCGTTCGTTCCCACGTTGCACCACCACGCCGCCGCTCGCATCGATGCGCTGGATCCGCAGTGTGCCTTCGTCGCTATAGGCGACCGTCGTGCGGGCCGCATTCAGTTGCAAGTCGCCCTGCCTGATCTCGACATTACCCGACAGGACGACGCGCTTCTGGCGGTCCTGCAATTCGATCCGGTCGGCGGCATAATTGACCGGCTGGTTTGCGTCGAAACCGGCAATCGCCTGCGCACCGGCCATAGTCCCGAAGGCCGAGGCGGTGATGCCGCCTGCAATTAGGCCGCCGAGCAGGCCCCGGAGGGCCAGTTTGCGATAAGAGCTGCGCAGCTGCGTCATGGCCATATTCGATAGTCCCTCGGCGCTGTTTGGCAAGCCGGGGCATCGCCCGGCCGCGTTTTGATCGCGACGATGTCCAGGATGCGTCACGGTTCGAGCCCTGTCGGCATGCGCAGATCGCCCGGCACCATGCGGATTCTTGCATTACCGTCGAGCGCGACCACGCGCTCGTCGAGATCGGCGATGATGTGATCTGCGGAGAACGTGCCCGCGGGCAGGGCGCCACTGACGGGCCCCTCGCTGGTCATCATATGCGTACCGAGGTCGATCAGCACGTTGCGCGCATCCATGCGATAGCCATCGGCGGCGCTGAACTGGAGCAGGCCGGGAATGCGCAATTGCTCGTCATCGATGTCGTAAACGCCATTGTCCGCGCTCAGCACGGCGGGGCCTTCCGACAGGGCGATGCGCGCGGCCAGTTCGCGCAGTTCGACGCGCGGCACCGAATTGCTCGACTGCACCGCCTCGCCCGCGAGCAGCGAGAAGGGACGCCCCTCGCTGTCCTTGCCGCGATACATGGCATTGTCGACGCGCAGGCGGTCGCCCGCCACGGCGACCTTGTTGCGGTCGAGCAGGAAGCTGACCTCGCCACGCGGGCTGAGCGGCGTGATCACCATCAGCGCGGCCATCATCCCGATCGCCGCCGGAAGAGCTACGGCCAGCACGCGCAGCATCCTGTCGAGCGCGCTGCCCGGACTGGCAAAGGCCTGTCGCTTCGTGCGGATACGGTCGGCGGCGATGGTCATGGAAAGTTCCTGCGCTCGCCCGCCTTACTCGTGACTGAAGATGTCCTTGTCCGCCCAGCCGGACAGGTCGAGCGCGGCGCGCGCGGGCAGGAAATCGAAACAGGCCTGCGCCATTTCCATCCGTCCCTCGCGTTCGAGCCGGGTGACCAGCACGTCGCGCAGGCGGTGGAGGAAGCGGACGTCGGAGGCGGCATATTCGCGCTGCGCGTCGGTCAGCACATCCGCGCCCCAGTCGGAGCTTTGCTGCTGCTTGGAGATATCCTCGCCCAGCAGTTCGGAGACGATCATCTTCAGGCCATGCCGGTCGGTATAGGTGCGGGTCAGCTTGCTGGCGATCTTGGTGCAGAACACCGGGGTCGCCCACACGCCGAGGTAATGCGCGATCGCGGCGAGATCGAAGCGGGCATAGTGGTAGAGTTTCACCCGCGCCGGATCGGCCAGCACCGCCTTGAGGTTAGGCGCATCGAAGGCGCTGCCATTGGCAAAGCGGACGAGGTGTTCGTCGCCCTTGCCGTCGCTGATCTGGACCAGGCACAGCCGGTCGCGGGCAGTGATCAGGCCCATGGTCTCTGTATCGACCGCGACCGGGCCATCTGCCAGCACGCCGACGGGCAGGTCTTCCTCGTGAAAATATATCGCCATATGTGCTGAGGCCCTTAGGCCGAATGCCGTGGCAGGGGAAGGGGAATGCGCCGCTGATGCTTTTGGGCGGGGATAGCATTGTCGCCGCGGCTGGCAGGCGGCATGGCTCGGGCATAGGGTCATGCCGATGAGCGAGCAGGTTCCCGAAAGCTGGCGCGCGGCGCTGGAGCCGGTTTTGGCCGATAAGCAATCGCGGCAGCTGGGCGGGTGGCTGCGCGACGAGGAAGAGGCGGGCAAGGTCATCTACCCACCGCGCGGGCATCGGCTGGCCGCGCTGGCGCTGACCCCGCTCGATGCAGTCAAGGTCGTGATATTGGGGCAGGACCCCTATCATGGGCCGGGGCAAGCGCATGGCCTCAGCTTCTCGGTGCCCGTCGGTACCCGCCAGCCGCCCTCGCTGGTCAATATCCTGAAGGAGCTGAAGGGCGATCTGGGCATTGATCCACCCGACCACGGCAATCTGGAGAGTTGGGCGCGGCAGGGTGTCTTGCTGCTCAACACTACGCTGACGGTTGAGCAGGGGCAGGCGGGCAGCCATGCCGGGCGCGGGTGGGAGGCAATCACCGATGCTGCGGTGGCGGTGGTGGCCGCGCGGCCCGAACCCTCGGTATTCATCCTGCTCGGCAGCCATGCACGCAAGAAGGCGATGAGCATCCCCGAATTGCAGGGTGTAACCCGGCATCTGGTGCTGCAATCTCCGCATCCCAGCCCGCTCTCGGCGCATCGCGGCTTTTTCGGGTCGCGGCCATTCAGCAAGGCCAATAGCTTCTTGGAGAAGACCGGGAGGGGCGCAATCGACTGGCGGCTTTAAGGCGCGGAAACAGACTGACAGGGTTATCGGTCGTCCTGTCCCATAGATGGATGGAGTGTGCGGCGGGCCTTGTTGTGGCCGGACCGGCATCATAGACCGCCGACAGCAATCCCTTCCTCGAGGAAACCATGACCCAGCGTAATGCCGAACTCGATTATGCGCGTGCAATTGGCATCGTGCTGGTGGTGTTCGGCCATGCGTTGCGCGGCTTGCAGGCGGCCGGTTACCTGCCCGAGGACGGCTGGGCCC
>DDNW01000133.1:28414-31491 GCA_002341345.1 Erythrobacter sp. UBA2510 | reverse complement strand
AGGACGGCTGGGCCCATGCAACCGACTATCTGATCTACACCTTCCATATGCCCCTGTTCCTGATCGTCTCGGGCGCGCTGTTCGCGCCGGAGAAGTTTTCAGGGCCCCGGAGCCTGCTGGGCAAGCTTTCGGTGCTGATCGTATGGCCCTATCTGCTGTGGTCGATCGTGCAGGGCGCGGTGCTGGTGGTGATGGCGCGCTTCGGCGCGGTCAATTCGGTCAATGCCGACTGGAGCTGGCTGCTGGAGATCGGCTGGTCGCCGCTTGGCCAGTTCTGGTTCCTCTATGCGCTGTTCATCGCGCAAGTACTGGCCTTCTTCGCCTATCGAAGAGTGCCGGTGTGGGGGATGGCGGCGATATCGTTGGCGGCGTTCGCCTGGTTCATGGTGACGAGAGGACCCGAAGTGACGATCCTCGTCTCCTATGGCTGCTTCTATTTCGCGCTGGGCATGATGGCTCGAAAAGTGGACCTGTTCGGTCGTTTGCCCTCACGGTGGCCCGGTGCGCTGGCACTGCTGGCGGCAGGCGCGGCCATTGCCGTGATCTGCCTGCTGACCGAGGTGGTGCCCTATTGGCCGATCCCGGCGGCGATCGTGATGAGCCTCGCAACGATCTCGGTATGCAAGGCGATGACACCGGCGCTGGCCGGACGCAGCGTGGGCCGGTGGTTCGCGATTATCGGCCAGTGTTCGATGGGCATTTACGTGCTGCATATCCTCGCCATCGGCGCGATCCGGCTCGGGATGACGCGCTTCATGGGGATTACGGACCCGGCGCTGTTGCTGGTCGGGATCACGCTCGTGGCTACGCTTGTGCCGGTCGCGGTGCAGCTGGTGGCACTGCGGCTGGGCATCGAAAAGTGGTGCGGCATGCCGTCTTCGGCCAAGCCCTTCACGGCAACGGGATTGCGGGCGGGCACAGCAGCGCCCGCCAGCTAATAACCGGCTCTACCTGGGCAGTTCACTTGCGCCCATCAGCGCCATGTCGACGCTGCGCGCAGCCTGGCGGCCTTCGCGGATCGCCCAGACCACCAGCGACTGGCCCCGGCGCATGTCGCCACAGGCCCAGATCTGCGGGTCGGAGGTGCGGTAGTCCTCTGTATTCGCGGCCACATTGCCGCGTGGATCGAGTTCCACCCCAGACTGGTCGATCATGCCACCCTTTTTCGGGCCGACGAAGCCCATCGCGAGCAGGATGAGGTCGGCGGGCAGGACGAATTCGCTGCCCGGGATTTCCTTCATCTCGCGGCCTTCCCATTCGAGACGCACGCATTTGAGGCCTGTGACCTTGCCGTTTTCGCCCAGCACTTCCTTGGTCAGGATCGCCCAGTCGCGATCGACACCTTCTTCATGGCTGGAGGAGGTGCGCAGCTTGAGCGGCCAGTCCGGCCAGGTCAGCAGCTTGTTTTCCTTCTCGGGCGGCTGCGGCATGATCTCGATCTGGGTGACCGATTTCGCACCTTGCCGGTTCGAGGTGCCCACGCAGTCGGAGCCGGTGTCGCCGCCGCCGATCACGATCACGTCCTTGCCGGTCGCGGTCAGCGAACCGCGTGGCGCGGCGCGATGTTCGTCATCGCCGGCATTGCGCTTGTTCTGCTGGGTCAGGAATTCCATCGCCAGCCGTACGCCGGGCAGTTCAGCACCCGGAATGGTCAGCGAGCGTGCATCTTCCGAGCCGCCCGAAAGCACGATGGCGTCGAAGTTTTCCTTGAGCGACTTCATCGAGACGTCGACGCCGATCTCGGTCGAGGTGCGCAGCGTCACGCCCTCGGCTTCCATCTGCACCAGACGCCGGTTGATGAGGTGCTTTTCCATCTTGAAGTCGGGGATGCCGTAACGCAGCAGGCCGCCGATCCGGTCGTTCTTTTCAAACAAGGTCACGGTGTGCCCAGCGCGCGCCAGCTGTTGCGCACAGGCCATGCCCGCCGGACCCGAGCCGACCACGGCGACGGTTTTGCCGGTCTTCTTTTCGGGCACTTGCGGCTCGATCCAGCCTTCTTTCCAGCCGCGATCGACGATGGCGCATTCGATGCTCTTGATGGTCACCGGCTTGTCGATGATGTTGAGCGTACAGGCCGCCTCGCACGGGGCGGGGCACACCCGGCCCGTGAATTCGGGGAAGTTGTTGGTCGAGTGCAGGACTTCGAGCGCGTTCTTCCAGTCCCCTTCATAGACCAGATGGTTCCAGTCGGGGATGATGTTGTTTACCGGGCAGCCGTTGTGACAATACGGAATGCCGCAGTTCATGCAGCGCGCGGCCTGCGTGCGCAGCTTGTCCTCCGGCAGAGGCACCACGAATTCGCGGTAATCCTGGAGCCGCTTCTTCGGGTCCTCGTAGGTGCGATCCTCGCGGTCGTATTCGAGGAAGCCGGTTTCCTTGCCCATGTCTGTCTAAGGTCCCTGTGTGTCTTATTCCGCCGCCACGCTGGCGGCTTCCTCGCGCTCGGCCTCGAGCTGGCCGAGGGCGCGGGCGAAATCGATCGGCATGACCAGCTTGAAGCTGGCCAGCGCCGCATCCCAGTCCGCCAGTAACTCTGCCGCGCGGGCAGAACCGGTGTGCAGCTGGTGCCGTTCGACGAGGATCTTCAGCCGCTCCGCATGGTGGTAGAGCGGATCGCCCATGCCGAAATCCTCGACGCTGACCGGACGCTGCTTGGGCGCGCCCCATGAGCGTTCGGAGCCTTCCTCCGGCCCGGTCGAGATCACGCGCAGTTCGACCTGCGCCATGTTGCAGCAATCCTCGAACGTGCCGTCAGGGTCGTAGACATAGGCGATGCCACCCGACATGCCCGCCGCGAAGTTGCGGCCGGTCTGGCCCAGCACCACCACGACGCCGCCGGTCATATATTCGCAGCCATGGTCGCCGGTGCCTTCGACGACGGCAATCGCGCCCGAATTGCGGACCGCAAAGCGTTCGCCGCCGACGCCGTTGAAATAGGCCTCGCCCGCGATCGCGCCGAATAGCACGGTGTTGCCGACAATGATGTTGTTGGCAGCGATGCGATCGACGCCTTCGGGCGGACGCACGATCACACGGCCACCTGACAGACCCTTGCCGACATAGTCGTTGGCATCGCC
>DDNW01000133.1:25900-28274 GCA_002341345.1 Erythrobacter sp. UBA2510 | reverse complement strand
GTGACGCCGTGGGCAAGCCAGGCGGCAAAGCTCTGTCCGGCCGTGCCGGTGAGATTGATGCGCAGTTGATCGGTCGCCAGACCGGCGTGGCCATAGCGTCGGGCGATTTCGCCCGAGAGCATCGTACCGACGGTGCGGTTGACGTTGCCGACCGGGAAATCGAGCACCAGCGTTTCGCCGTTTTCGATGGCGGGCTTTGCCGCCTCGATCAGCTTGACGTCGAGCGCTGCCTCGAGCCCGTGATCCTGCGTTTCGGTCTGGTGCAACATCGCATGCTCGTCGATGTCGACGCGGGTGAGCAGGCGCGACAAATCGACGCCATCGGCCTTCCAGTGACGGATGGCGCGCTTCATGTCGATCCGGTCGACGCGGCCGATCATCTCGTCGAGCGTGGCAAAGCCCATTTCGGCCATGATCTGGCGCAGCTCTTCGGCGACGAAGAAGAAGTAGTTGATGACGTGCTCGGGCGTGCCGACGAAGCGCTTGCGCAGCTCCGGATTCTGGGTGGCGACCCCCACCGGGCAGGTGTTGAGATGACACTTGCGCATCATGATGCAGCCCGCCGCGATCAGCGGAGCGGTGGCAAAGCCGAACTCGTCAGCGCCCAGCAGCGCGCCGATGGCGACGTCGCGGCCGGTCCTCAGCCCACCGTCGACCTGCACCGCAATGCGGGTGCGCAGGTTGTTGAGCAGCAGTGTCTGCTGGGTCTCGGCAAGGCCGATTTCCCACGGGGATCCCGCATGCGTCAGGCTGGTCAGCGGCGAGGCGCCGGTGCCGCCTTCGTAGCCGGAGATGGTCACATGGTCGGCGCGCGCCTTGGACACGCCCGCCGCAACCGTGCCGACGCCCACTTCGGAGACCAGCTTGACCGAGATGCGCGCCGTCGGATTGACGTTCTTCAGATCGTGGATCAGCTGCGCCAGATCCTCGATCGAGTAGATGTCATGGTGCGGTGGCGGGCTGATCAGGCCCACGCCGGGCGTCGAGTGGCGGGTCTTGCCAATAATCTTGTCGACCTTGTGGCCGGGCAGCTGGCCGCCCTCACCTGGCTTCGCGCCCTGCGCCATCTTGATCTGCACGTCGTCGGCATTGACCAGATATTCGGTCGTTACGCCAAAGCGGCCACTGGCGACCTGCTTGATCGCGGAGCGCAAATTGCTGCCGTCTTCCATCGGCTTGAAACGGCGCGGATCTTCGCCGCCTTCGCCGGTGTTCGACTTGCCGCCGATCGCGTTCATGGCGGCGGCCAGCGTCGTATGCGCTTCCCAGCTGATCGAGCCGTAGCTCATCGCGCCGGTGGCGAAGCGCTTGACGATCTCCTCGGCGGGTTCCACCTCGGAAATGTCGAGCGGCTTGTCGGCTGGCTTCAGTTCCATCAGCCCGCGGATCGTCAACAGCCTTTCTGACTGGTCGTTGATCGACTTGGCGAAGCTCTCGTAATTTTCCCAATTGTTGCCGCGCACGGCATGCTGGAGGTCGGCGACGTTGGCCGCCGTCCAGGCATGATCCTCGCCGCGCAGGCGATATTGGTAGATGCCACCGACATCGAGCATGTTCTTGTAGATCGGGTTGTCGCCATAGGCCGAGGCGTGACGACGCACCGCCTCTTCGGCGACTTCGGCGATGCCGATGCCCTCGATCGTGGTGGCGGTGCCGGTAAAATAGTGCTCGATGAATTCGCTCGACAGGCCGACCGCGTCGAAGATCTGCGCCCCGCAATAGGACTGGTAGGTCGAGATGCCCATCTTGGACATGACCTTCTGAATGCCCTTGCCGACCGCCTTGATATAGTTGCGGCGGGCCGCGCGTTCGTCAATCTCGGGGAAGCGCTCGACGCGGAGTTGCTCGATCGTTTCGAACACCAGATAGGGGTTGATTGCCTCGGCACCGTAGCCTGCCAGCGCACAGAAATGGTGCACTTCGCGCGCCTCGCCCGTCTCGACCACCAGACCGGTCTGCATGCGCAGGCCCTGGCGAACCAGATGGTTGTGCACGGCGGCGGTCGCGAGCAGCGCGGGCATCGGGATGCGGTCGGCGCTGGCGGCGCGGTCGGACAGGATCAGGATGTTCTTGTCCTGCAGCACCGCCTCGGTGGCGTTCCAGCACATGGTCTCGATCGCGCGCACGATCCCCTCGGCGCCGGTCGCGGCATCCCAGGTGAAATCGATCGTCTCGGTGCGGAAGGCGCCGTCGAGATTTTCCTCGACCGAGCGGATGCGCTCGACATCGCGGTTGGTCAGGATCGGCTGGTCGACCTCGAGCCGCTTGTGCGTCCCGGCGTCACGACCGAGCAGGTTCGGGCGCGGGCCGATCATCGACAGCAGGCTCATCACCAGTTCTTCGCGGATCGGATCGATCGGCGGATTGGTCACCT
>DDNW01000133.1:25546-25812 GCA_002341345.1 Erythrobacter sp. UBA2510 | reverse complement strand
ACCTGGGCGAAGTTCTGCTTGAAATAATCGTACAGCAGGCGGCTGCGGTTCGACAGCACGGCGATGGGCGTGTCGGTTCCCATCGAACCGAGCGGATCGTCGGCATTGATGGCCATCGGCTCGATAAAGCGGGAAATGTCTTCCTGCGTATAGCCGAATGCCTGCTGGCGCTGGAGCAGGCTTTCTTCCGCTTCGCGCACGGCCCCGGCATCGGTTTCGACCGCTTCGAGGTCGCGCAGCTTGTACTGCGCCTTCTCGAGCCACTT
>DDNW01000133.1:25030-25332 GCA_002341345.1 Erythrobacter sp. UBA2510 | reverse complement strand
ACTGCGCCTTCTCGAGCCACTTTTCGTAAGGATGCGCGTTGGCCAGTTCGGCCTTGAGCTCGTCATCCTCGATGATGCGGCCTTCCTCTAGGTCGATCAGCAGCATCTTGCCCGGCTGGAGGCGCCATTTACGGATGATGTCCTCCTCCTTGAAGGGCAGCACGCCGCTTTCCGAAGCGAGGCAGACGATGTCGTCCCTGGTCACGCAGAAGCGTGCCGGGCGCAGACCGTTACGGTCGAGCGTTGCGGCGATCTGGCGGCCGTCGGTAAAGGCCACGGCGGCGGGGCCGTCCCACGGCTCC
>DDNW01000133.1:20924-24887 GCA_002341345.1 Erythrobacter sp. UBA2510 | reverse complement strand
GCGGGGCCGTCCCACGGCTCCATCAGCGCGGCGTGATATTCGTAGAAAGCCTTGCGCTTGGGATCCATCAGCGGGTTGCGGGCCCACGCCTCCGGGATCAGCATCATCATTGCATGGGCGAGGCTGTAGCCGCCCAGCAGCAGCAGCTCGAGCGCATTGTCGAGGCAGGCGGTATCCGACTGGCCGTGCGGCACGATCGGCCACAGCTTGTCGAGGTCCGAGCCCAGCAGTTCGCTCTCCATCGACCGGCGGCGCGCATGCATCCAGTTGACGTTGCCGCGCACCGTGTTGATCTCCCCATTGTGGGCGATCAGGCGGAACGGCTGGGCGAGCCGCCAGCTGGGGAAGGTGTTGGTCGAGAAACGCTGGTGGACGAGGCCCAGCGCGCTTTCGCAATCGGGATCGCGCAGATCGTCGTAGAAGCTGCCGACCTGGTTCGCGAGCAGCAGCCCCTTGTAGACGACCGTGCGACTGGAGAAGCTGGGCATGTACAGCTTCAGCAGGCCGGGCATGTCGTGCTTGACGGCCAGTTCCTTGAGCGGATTCTGGGTCTGCTTGCGGATCACGATCAGCTTGCGCTCGAACGCGTCCTGGTCCTCGCAGTTTGCGCCACAACCGATGAAGCACTGACGAATCACCGGCATCGAATCGAGCACGGCCTTGCCCAGCCCGTCGAGCGTCGTCGGCACGTCGCGCCAGCCGATCAGCTGCTGGCCTTCTTTCTTGATGAACTTCTCGAACTGCCCGGTGATGAAATCACGCGCCGCATCATCCTGCGGGAGGAAGCACATCGCGACCGCGTAATCGCCGGCGGGTGGCAGGGTCAGCCCTTCGGCATCAGCCCAGTTGCGATAGAGCTTGTCCGGGATCTGCATGAGGATGCCCGCGCCGTCACCCAGCAGCGGATCGGCACCGACAGCGCCGCGGTGATCGATGTTCTCGAGAATCTCCAGCGCCTGGGTGACGATGGCGTGCGATTTGATGCCTTTGATATGGGCGACGAAGCCCACACCGCAGGAATCATGTTCGTTACGCGGATCGTACAGACCCTGTGGGGCGGGAAAATCGTTCAACGTCTCACATCCTGTTTCGTGTCGCCTGCCTGGCGCGCCTCGTTTCCGACCTCATCGTCGGCAACGAAACGCGACTCGCCCAATATGGGCGCGGCTGGAAATGTCGCGAAGGTCTCCCATGGCGACAGTAAGCTGTTTTGGCAAGATTCGACCCGCCGAGTGCGGCTTCAGGGCCAAATCCTGCGCAATCCTGCAAGGGCGTCGTCTTTCGCAGACGAATCAGCGCGCGTTGGCCCGCATCCATTCCTCGACTACCGGGGCGATCTTGTTCCGCCACTTGCTGCCGTTGAAGATACCGTAATGGCCAACTCCGGAGGCGAGGTGATATTTCTTCTTCGACACTGGCAGGTGCTCGGCCAGGTCGAGCGCGGCGCGCGTCTGGCCGATGCCCGAGATGTCGTCCATCTCACCTTCGATCGCCAGCAGCGCGGTGTCACGGATCGCATCGGGAGCGATCAGCTTGCCGCGATGATTGAAGCGGCCTTCGGGCAGCGAATGCTCCTGAAAGACATGATGGATCGTCTGCAGGTAGAATTCTGCCGTCATGTCGCAGACCGACAGATATTCGTCGTAGAATTCCTTGGTCTTTTCCGCACTTTCCTGATCGCCGAGAGTGAGATGTTTGAACATCTCGTAATGGCTCATCATGTGGCTTTCGAGGTTCATCGAGATGAACCCGGCCAGCTGCAGGAAGCCGGGATAGACCTTGCGACCGGCGCCCGGATATTTGTACGGGACCGTGGCAATCACATTGTTCTCGAACCAGCTGAACGGCTTGCTCATGGCCAGGTCGTTGACGCCGGTCGGGCTGGCGCGTGTATCGATCGGGCCGCCCATCATGGTCAGCGTGGCCGGGCGGCAAGGATCGTTGTCCGAGCCCATCACCGCAGTCGCGGCAAAGGCGGGGACGGAGGGCTGGCATACCGCGAGCACATGCGTGCCTTCACCGATGAATTGCAGGAATTCAATCAGATAGTCGATGTAATCGTCAAGGTCGAAGGAGCCTTCCGACAGGGGCACGAGCTTGGCGTCGGCCCAGTCGGTGATGAATACTTCCTGATTTTCGACCATGCGCGCGGCCGTGCCGCGCAGCAGGGTTGCGTAATGGCCGCTCATCGGGGCAACGATCATCAGCTTGGGCGCGTTCTTGGGCAGGCCCTTGCGGGCGAAACGGCGCAGCGATCCAAAGGGCTTATCGAAAACTACCTTCTCATCAACGGCATAGCTTTTGCCGTCGACCTTGACCTTGTCGATGCCGAATTCGGGCTTGCCGCGCTCTTCATAAACATGGGCGAACACGGTCAGTGCGCTGGCTAGCGCCGGGCCAACACCGAGATAACCGATCGGGAGCACCGGGTTCGACAACAGCTGCGCACCGATCTGTGCCAGGTTGCTGGCACCATTGAGCCAGGTGCGCTGCAATTCATAAGCAGAGTATAACATTTGCGTTTCCAGTGCCCCTTTACGAAGGGACGATGTGGTGGCTTGCGCCAAGACAGGCAAGCTCTGACATATGCTCGCAGATACTCGCTCCGACCTGATGTTGCAATGCAGCATAGAGGTAATTGTTTCTGCCGGAGAAAGAATTGCCGATGCTCGCTTCATTCGATGGCAGGTTTCGGCTAGGGGCGTCGGGATGGCCATAGACTCTACCCTGGAAGAAGGCGTTCCGTCCGCGAATCTGGGCCCGCTGGCGATGATCTTTCGCTCGGCGATGCGCTACAAGCCGCTAATCGCTGCCGCCCTGATCGCACTCGTCACCACCGCCGCAGCAACGCTGGCGATTCCTGCCGGCTTTCGCCTGATCATCGACCGCGGCTTTGCCGAGGGCAGCAACCCGGCGGAGATCGGCCGCTGGTTCCGCTACCTCATGATGATCGTCGTCGTTCTGGGGCTGGGCACGGGGCTGCGCTTCTATTTCGTCAGCATATTGGGCGAACGGGTGGTCGCCGATATCAGGCGCGACGTGCAGGAAAACCTGCTGCGCCTGTCGCCGGGCTTCTTCGAGGAAAACAGTCCAAAGGAAATCTCCAGCCGGATGACCGCCGACACCGCGCGGATCGAGGATGTCGTCGGCTCGACCATCTCGATTGCGCTCCGGAACGCGATCATGGTCATTGGCGGCATTGGCTATCTGCTGGTGCTGGCCCCGCGCCTGACGCTGTTGCTGGTTCTGGCGGTGCCGCTGATCATGATCCCGCTTATCATGTTCGTGCGCCGCGTGCGGAACATGAGCCGACAAAACCAGGACCGGATCGCCGATCTTGGTGCGATGGTGACCGAGACGCTGGGCGCGATGAAGATCGTTCAGGGCTTCAACCAGGAAAAGCGTGAGTTCGCCCGCTTCTCCGACGGGGTGGAAAAGAGTTTCGAGGCCGCGCGCCGCCATATCGTCACCCGTGCGATCATGACGGGCGTCGTGATCCTGACGATCTTCGGGGCGATCACGCTGCTGATGTGGCGCGGGGCAATGCAAGTCGCCGAGGGTACGCTGTCGGGCGGGACGATTGCCGCCTTCGTGTTGACTGGCGTGCTGGTTGCGGGCTCGTTCGGCGCGCTGACCGAGGTTTATGGCAATCTTCTGCGCGGGGCCGGGGCTGCCAGCCGCCTCAATGAGCTGATGCAGGCCGAGCCGGAGATCAGGGCGCCCGCGCGACCGCTCGACCTGCCGAGCCCGCCGCGCGGTGCGCTGGCGTTCCAGAACGTTTGCTTTTCTTATCCGACGCGGCCCGACGATGCGGCGCTGGAGAACTTCACGCTGGTGATCGAACCGGGCGAGACGGTGGCCATCGTCGGTCCCTCGGGCGCGGGCAAGTCGACGGTCTTCCAGCTGGCCGAGCGCTTCTATGACCCGCAGTCGGGCGCCATCAAGCTCGATGGCGTGCCGCTT
>DDNW01000133.1:20453-20774 GCA_002341345.1 Erythrobacter sp. UBA2510 | reverse complement strand
CAAGCTCGATGGCGTGCCGCTGGTGCAGGCCGACCCGGCGGCGATCCGCGCGCGGATGGCGCTGGTACCGCAGGAAGCGACGCTGTTCGCCGCTTCGGCGCGCGATAATCTGCGGTACGGTGCGTGGGATGCGAGCGAGGAAGCGATCTGGGAGGCGGCGCGGGCTGCCAATGCGGAGAAATTCCTGCGCGAGCTACCCGACGGGCTCGACACTTATCTCGGCGAAAGCGGGGCGCGTCTGTCGGGAGGACAACGCCAACGGGTCGCGATTGCCCGCGCGCTGCTGCGCGATGCGCCGATCCTGCTGCTCGACGAGGCGAC
>DDNW01000133.1:17490-20337 GCA_002341345.1 Erythrobacter sp. UBA2510 | reverse complement strand
CTCGACGAGGCGACCAGCGCGCTCGATGCCGAGAGCGAGCGACAAGTGCAGCAGGCGCTCGAGCGGTTGATGGAAGGGCGCACCACGCTGGTGATTGCGCATCGGCTGGCGACCGTGCGGGCCGCAGACCGGATCGTGGTGATGGAAGAGGGCAAGATCGTCGAGCAGGGAACGCATGGCGATCTGGCTGCGGGCAGCGGCCTTTATGCCCGGCTGGCGGCGCTGCAATTCGACGATGTGGCCGCTTGATTCATGGCCTGCCCCAGAATGACAGCTTGCCCCTGAGCACGCAGACGGGCACTTGTGCACATGCAACATAATCGCCAGATTCTCCCCCAATACAGAGCCATGCGCGCATGACCTTCCTGCAATTGCTGCTGATCGCCGTCGTTCAGGGAATCACCGAATTCCTGCCGATTTCCTCGTCAGGGCATCTGATCCTGATCCCCTATCTGACCGATTTTCCCGATCAGGGGCCGCTGATCGACGTCGCGGTCCATGTCGGTTCGCTGCTGGCGATCGTGGCTTATTTCTTCAAGGATGTGGTAACGCTCGCACGGGGCGGCGTTGCCACTATCGGTGTGGGCAAGGCCCCGGCGGAGCGGCGGCTGTTCTGGTGGATCGTGCTGGGGACCATTCCGGCGGTGATCTTCGGGCTGGCGATCAAGCTGGGTGTGTTCAATTCGCTGGTCGAAACATGGTTCGACATCACCGTGGTCGACGACGATTTGATGGCCTCGGTCCGCTTTACCGATCTCATCGCAACTAACCTTATCGTCTACGGCATCCTGCTCGGGCTGGCTGATCGCTTCGGCAAGGAGGTCAAGACGTTCGAGGACATGAGCTGGCGTGACGGGCTGCTCGTCGGGCTGGCGCAGGCGCTGGCGATTATTCCCGGCACCAGCCGTTCGGGCGTTACCATGACCATGGCGCGCGTGCTGGGCTACAGCCGGTTCGAGGCAGCGCGCTTCTCCTTCCTGCTGTCGATCCCGGCAGTGGCCGGGGCGGGCGTGCTGATCGTGCCGGAGATTTTCGAGGCGGGCGGCGAACTTGCGACCGAGGCGCTGATCGCCGGCGTACTGACGTTCCTCGCGGCATTTGCGACGATGGCCTTCCTGATGAATTTCCTCAAGAAAGCCTCGATGCTGGTCTTCGTACTCTATCGGGTGGCGATGGGCGTGGCGTTGCTGGTGCTGTTCTGATCGTCTCGCCTGCGTGGCGACGGGGAATGGCGCCCTGAAGAATCACATTTTTGCCGCAATCTCACCAAACTGCCGGAACAAAGCGCCGCCCGGTCCATTTTTCAGTGCAGGAGACCGGAATCGAAGTCATGGGTTTGGTGTTTTTGTTCATTTTGGGTCTGATCCTGGGGTGGGTATCCGCCATCGTGCTGCGTCCGCGTGGCCGTGACGGTGTACTCGTCTACATGGTCGCCGGGATGATGGGCGCACTGATTGGTGGCATTCTGGTCAACCCGTTGGTCGGGAATACCAACCTGCTCGACGGACATTACAGCGCTCAGGCGCTGCTTGTGGGACTGGGGGGTGCGATTATCGTGCTGTTTTCAGTCCATTTGCTGCGCGATCGGGAATTGCGCTGATTACCTCAGGAATGAAGTGCTCTATGCGGGTCGGCACCTGTCGGCCCATAATTGAAGGGGAAATATGATGAAGAAGATTTTTGCTTTCGCTTCCGCCACCGTTCTCGGCCTCGGCCTCGCCGCCTGCGACAGCCCGGCTGAAGAAGCCGCCGAAGAGCAGGCTGAAGCCATCGAAGAGCAGGCCGACGATATGGAAGATGCCGGCATGATCACCGATGAGGAAGCTGACGCGATGGAAGCGCAGGCTGACGACATCGAAGATGCGGCCGAAGGCGACACCGACGCGCTGACCGAAGAGGTCGAAGAAGCCGTCAACTAAGACGCGTTTCTGAACGACTAGGGGCCGGTCCTGCCATTGGCGGGGCCGGCCTTTTTCGTTTTCGGCTCATCGTTCAGTGCGGAGGAAGGCTCTGTGGCTTCACCTATACCGTCCTGGTCGCTTCCGGTGCCGCTCGGCTGCGTCGCCGGCGTCATGCGTTGCTCGGCAAGCATGCTTTCCGCCTCGGCGAGCGCCTGTGCCTCGTTCTTGCCAATCTGACTGACCTGCACGCTGTCCGGCTCGCTGCTGCAGGCGGTCAGCCCCGCCAGTAACGGCAAAGCCATGGTGATCAGGGCGGGGCGCATGGCGCGCAATCCGGCTGCTACTGGACCGCTTCTTCGGCGTCCTCGGCGGCGCCTTCGGCTTCGGCTTCAAGTGCGTCCATATTTTCTTCTGCTTCGGCAGTCGCAGCCTCGACCGGATCGATCAACGCATCCTCGTCCGCGACGGGCTCAGGGGTGTCGGCCATCGCTTCGTCAGCGGGCATTTCCACGTTATCGGCAATTGCGTCTTCCGATGCGTCGGTGCTCGAGCCACAGGCGGCCAGGCCCAGCGAGGCAAGGGCAGCAAGGGCGGGAAGGGTAATGCGCTTCATGGGGGCTCCATCAGGTTGTTCAGGCTGCAAAGATAGTCGCTGACACTGCGGATGCAAAGCGTGGTGCGTTTCGGCTCAACGCAGCAAATGCCCGGCACGGTCGCGCTTGGTGGCGAGATAGGTCTCGTTATGCGGATTGGTCGGCATCTGGTGCTCTACGCGCTCGATCACATGCACGCCTTCTGCCTCGATCGCGGCGACTTTCTCCGGGTTGTTGGTCATTAGCCGCACATCGCGCACGCCCAGCAGTTGCAGCATCCGTGCCGCAGTGCCGAAATCGCGTGCCTCCACCGGCAGGCCGAGCCGATCGTTTGCCTCCAGCGTGTCCAGCCC
>DDNW01000133.1:17139-17270 GCA_002341345.1 Erythrobacter sp. UBA2510 | reverse complement strand
GCGTGTCCAGCCCCGCATCTTGCAGGCGATAGGCGCGCAGCTTGTTGACGAGGCCGATCCCGCGTCCTTCCTGCCGCAGGTAGAGCAAAACCCCCCAGCCGCCCTGCCTCGCCTCTTCCGCCATGGCCGCC
>DDNW01000133.1:16590-16884 GCA_002341345.1 Erythrobacter sp. UBA2510 | reverse complement strand
CCGGTCAGGCATTCGGAATGCAGCCGCACCAGCGGCGCGCGGTCCGACATCTGCTTGCCGATCACCAGCGCGGCATGTTCGCGCATGTCGTCGGGTTTGCGGAAAGCGACGATTTCCGAATTCTCGGCAAAGGCATTGGGCAGCCGCGCGCGCGTGGCGATGGCGAGGCCGGCATTGTCGTGCCAGGCGGCAAGGTCATAGGACTTGAGCGCCACCGCTTCGCCCGGCGGGCTGGGATCGACGAGGTAGGCAGGCAGGATCCCGGCGATGCGGGCGATTTCCAGCGCCGTCTCC
>DDNW01000133.1:6176-16477 GCA_002341345.1 Erythrobacter sp. UBA2510 | reverse complement strand
ATCATCGGCGAAATGGGATCGAGTGCCGGATCGGCGATCGGCGTCGCCTCGGCCAGCGTGATCGGCCCGGCGGCGCGGATCAGCACCGGGGCATTCCCCTGCCCGGCCCCGCGCTGATTGCCAAGTCGCAGGGTTTCGGCGCGGGCGGCGGAGATCAGTGCATGGCCGGCGCGCACATTGGTGCCGCTGGCGGTCTCAATCGGCAGCAGCGGCGCGGCCTCGCCGATGCGGATAGGCCAGCCGTGGCGGACCGCGTCTACCGCCTGCGCGACGCGTCTTGCGGGTGAAGGCGTGCTCAGAGGTCGAACTCCGTGATCAGCGGTACGTGGTCCGACGGTTTTTCCCAGTCGCGCGCCTCTTCCAGCACCGTATGGCCCACGGCCTGCTTTGCCAGTTCGGGACTGGCCCACATGTGATCGAGCCGCCGCCCGCGATCGTTCACCTTCCAGTCGGGGCTGCGATAGCTCCACCAGCTNNGCAGGGGCCGCACCACGGCGCCCAGAAATCGACGATGACCGGCACTTGCCTGCTGGTCTCGACGACATCCTGCATGAAGGTCGCTTCCGAGCTGTCCTTGATCAGGTCACCGGCCGGGGCCGCATTCGGGGTTCCACCAAGTTCAAGCATATCCGTCCTCGGGTTTCAGGCGCGTTTGCCCTTATATGTGCGCCTTGGGCGAAAAACCCAAGACCCAATGTCACAGATCGAAGCTCGCAAAGACCGGCGCATGGTCGCTGGGCTTTTCCCAGCCCCGTGCCGCGCGCAGAATGCGCGAGCCATGCGCGGCGTTCGAGATATCCGGCGTGGCCCAGATGTGATCGAGCCTGCGGCCCTTGTCGGCGGCATCCCAGTCCCTCGCGCGATAGGACCACCAGCTGTAAAGCAGCCCCTGGGGAATATCGGCCCGCGTGACATCCACCCATCTGCCCGCCTCCTGCGCCTGGCCCAGATGCTCCACCTCGACCGGCGTATGGCTGACGACCTTGAGCAATTGCTTGTGGTTCCACACGTCGCATTCGAGCGGGGCGATGTTGAAATCGCCAACGATCATGGTCGGCCGGTCGACCTTGTCCGCCCAGCGGGTCATGCGTTCGAGAAAATCGAGCTTCTGGCCGAACTTCACGTTCTGCTCGCGGTCGGGGATGTCGCCGCCAGCGGGCACATAGACATTCTCCAGGATCATGCCTTGGCCGATGCCGGGTATCTCCACCCCGACATGGCGCGCTTCGCCATTGTCCTGCCAGTCGTGTCTGGAAAAGTCGTTGATCAGCACCCGGCTGACCGTGGCGACGCCATGATAGCCCTTCTGCCCGTGCACCGCGATGTGCGGATAGCCGATCTCGGCAAAGCGCCTGGCCGGGAATTGCTGCTCCTGACACTTGATTTCCTGCAGGCACAGGATGTCGATGTCGTTCTCGGCAAGGAAGCGTTCGACGATCGGCAAGCGCAGGCGCACCGAATTGATATTCCAGCTGGCGATCTTGAGCATCGCGCCTGCTTAGGCGCGGGCCCGGTTAGCGGCAAGGGGAAGTGGGCGCTGCCGCAGTTTCGCGTTGCAACAGGACGCTTCAATCAAGAAAAAACCCCCGTCCCGGGGGCAAGAGGGACGGGGGTTTACGTTCGCGTTCGTCACGCTGTGCAAGGCGACCCGTTTTTGAGACCGGAACAACAGGGGGGAAATCCCGGTCAAGTGCCGCCTTGTGTGATGCATTATATGGTGAACAGCCTTGCCCGCCAATGAACAACCGGCAGGCGTTAGTCGCAAACCTACAACCGTTAACCGTGGAGGCGTTTACCCCGGGCGACGGGTGGTTCTGCGCGGGTCGCGGAACCTGAACGTCGAGTCCGGCACGGCCATGCCATAACGATGATTCGTCAGGCGGACCGTAGTGCGCACGTTCTGCGCATCGAGCGCAACCCAGCTGGCCAGTTCGAGGCCTCCGGGCGCCGACGGATTCTTCACGAAGATGAGCGTGATGACGCCATATTCGGGCTTGCTCGGATCGCTGACCTCAATGCTGGTCACGGCGCTGCTCGCGGTGGAGAGCGCCTTGCCGTATTTCGTGATGTCGCGCGCGGGATCGAGCAGGGCACCAAGCGGGGAATTGCCGATGGGCCAGCGTTCGACTTGCTGGACGTCGTAATCGACCAGCGTCAGCATGCTGCCGTTGGAGACGACCAGCATATTGGTGTCGTCGCCATATTCGAACCGAATCTTGCCCGGATTCTTGAGCGTCAACTTGCCTTTGACCGAACGACCGTTGCGGTCGGACTGGACGAAGTCGGCGCGCATTGTCGTGATCGCCCGCAGCGCTTTCGTCGCGCGGTCGAGCGTCGCCTGCTCGCCCGACTGGGCATAGGCAGGTGCCGGAGTGGCCAGCTGGGCTGCCGGCACACCAAGTGCCAGCGCCGCAGCGACGCCGGTAATGGCAGTTTTGGTGAAGAGGCGTTGCAAGGCGATCATGCTCCCGATGTTAATAACGGAGCATTGAACCGCCGGTGAACCTGACCGGTTCCAATCAAGTACGGCGAAAATGCCAGCTTACTTGATCTTGCCTTCCTTGAACTCGACGTGCTTCTTCGCAATCGGGTCGTATTTGCGGAAGACCATCTTTTCGGTCTGGTTGCGCGGATTCTTCTTGGTGACGTAGAAGAAGCCGGTATCCGCAGTCGAATTGAGGCGGATCTTGATGGTTGCGGGCTTCGCCATGGCTCGAAATTTCCCAAATACTGCCTGAGGGCGCCGAGCTGCCGGCGGGCCTCTGAAACGATGATTGAAAAAACAACAGGCGGCGCGCCGTTTCCGGGTGCCGCCCTACAGATGCGCGCCTTTGTGAGAGAATCGCGGAAAAGTCAATCCTGCCGGCGAGTCTCGGGGCGTTGCCGGCGCGAAGCGGCTACCAGTCGACCTTGCCGCGATTGGCCTTGACTTGCCCACGTGCCTTCTTCGCCTGCAGCCGCTTGGTCTTGCCCACGCGATTGACGCGGCTTTTGGCGCGTTTCTTCGGCTCGCGCAGCGCGGCTTCGATCATGTCGGTGAGGCGGTCGCGCGCCTCGCGCCGGTTGGCCTCCTGCGTGCGGTGGTTGCGCGCGTCGATCACGATTTCGCCCGCGGCATTCAGGCGGCTACCTGCCAGCGCCTTCAGGCGGTGAAAGATCGCCGGCGGCAGGCCGAGCTGGTAGATATTGACGCGCAGCTGGACGGCGGTCGCCACCTTGTTGACGTTCTGTCCGCCAGGGCCGGAAGCGGCAATGAAACTTTCGGTCGCGAGGCTTTGGGCGCGCTCGACGATCGAGGTCATCAGACGGCCTCTGCCCCGGCTCCCAGCGCCAGAAAATCGGCAGGCAAGGGTGCCTCGGCGGTGATCGGCGGCTTGCCCTCGCGCGGAACGGTCAGCGACAATGCGTGCAACATCGTGCGGGTGACGCGCGAATCCTTGTTGCCGTAGACCGGATCGCCCAGCAGCGAGCGGCTGAACGTGTGTTCGGCATGGACGCGAATCTGGTGCGTACGGCCCGTCTCCGGGCGGAATTCGACCAGCGTCAGCCCGCCGGGCAGTTCGGCCCGCTTGGCCCAGTGGGTGATCGAGGGCTTGCCCTTCTTTGCCGGAATCATCGTACAGCCCTTCTCGGCGCTCGATATCTTGGCGAGCGCGATCTCGATCGTGCCTTCCTCGCCTTCGACCGGCCCCGCAACGATACCGAGATAGGTCTTGGCGACCAGTTTCTGCTCAAACGCCATGTTGAAACGTTTCAGCGCCTTGGGATTGCGCGCAAGCAGCAGGCAGCCGCTGGTATCGGTGTCGAGCCGGTGGACCGGTACCGGGCGCGAGCGGAAGTTCAGTCGGAGCGCGTTCAGGTGGTCTACAAGGCACGGCCCGCCCTTTTTCGGCCGGTCGATCGGGAGTCCGGCCGGCTTGTCGATGACCAGCGCCTCGCCATCTTCGTAGAGAATCGGAATCTCGGTCATGCAAGCGCCGCTGCGATACGCGAGATCGCCTCGGTCAGCGTGGCCTCGTCGGTGGCGAAGGAGATGCGGAAGCCGTTCTTGCCGCCAAAGGCCGAGGCTGCGACCACCGCCACACCATGTTCGAGCAGGTGGAGGCACAGTTTGGTGTCGTCGCCACCGAAGCGATCCATCAGCGGCGATGCATCGATAAAGCAATAAAACGCGCCGTCGGGCACCGGGGTCGAGAGGCCGGGAATGGCGTTGAGCCCGGCCACCACCAGATCGCGACGAGCGCGGAAGGTCTCGCACCAGTCGGACAGGAAATCCTGCGGGCCGTCGAGCGCGGCCAGAGCGGCGGCCTGACTGACGGCCGCCGGGTTACCGCTCGAATTGCTCTGCAGCTTGATCATCGCCTTGATCAGCCATTCGGGGCCGGTGGCGAAACCGATGCGGAAGCCGGTCATCGCGTGGCTCTTGGAGACGCCCGAAATCGTACAGATGCGATGCGCGAGATCGGGGCACAGCGCGGCGAGGCTGACGTGATCCTGACCGGTATAGTTGAGCGGGGCGTAAATATCGTCGGACAGGACCATCACGCCCGGATGGCGGCGCAGCACCTCGCCGATGCCCTCGAGCATCTCGGCCGGATAGACCGCACCGGTCGGGTTGCCGGGCGAATTGAGCAGCAGCCAATTGGTGCGCGGGGTGATCAGCGCCTCGAACTCGGCGGGCGAAAAGCGGAAGCCGTGCTCGGCATGCGTCACCAGCTTCACCGCCTTGCCCCCGGCAAAACGCACGATCTGCGGATAGCTGACCCACCAGGGCGCAGGCACGATCACCTCGTCACCCTCGCTGACGGTGGCGACCAGCGCTTCGAACAGGGCCTGCTTGCCCCCGGCGCTGACAATCACGTGTTCGGGAGAGCATTCCACGCCCAGATCGCGGTGGAAGTGGCGTGCCGCCGCACTGCGCAGGGCGCTGGTCCCGGCGACGGGCGTGTATTTGGTCGCGCCTGCATCGAGTGCAGCCTTGGCGGCTTCCAGTATATGCGGCGGTGTGGCGAAATCGGGCTCGCCGACCGAGAGCGAAATGATGTCCTTGCCCGCCTCGCGCAGCGCCTGCGCGCGATCGGTCATCGCCGTGGTCGGCGAGGCTTCGATCCGCTGGAGAGCCTGACTGAGCGAGCCGGTCATATTAGTTTCGCCTTCATCAATCCGCGCAGGGCGTTGCCGAGGAGAAAACCCTCGGTGAGATCGTCCAGCGTCAACTCGGCCTCCCTGGCGCGGCCATCCTCGATCAGTGAGCGGCGCAGGACGCCGGGCAGCAGGCCGAGGGCAAGCGGCGGGGTCAGCAGAATGCCGTCGCGCTCCACGAAGACGCTGGTCCAGCTGCCTTCGGTGACGAGGCCATCGTCGCGCACCAGCAGTGCCTCCGCCGCGCCGCCCGCTTTCGCAGCAGCCAGCGCCGCCTCGTAGAACTGACGGTCGGTCGATTTGTGCGTCAGCCGCCAGTCGCCCGCCACCAACGGGTGTGGCAGCGCCACGCAGGGCACGGGTTCGCTGAGCGGGGCAGGCAGCGGCGCTGTTTCGAGCGCGATGGCGCCGCTCCTGGCCAGCAGCAGCCGCAGTTTCGCGGGTTCTTCCAGCTCGAAACAGATCGCCTGCACGAGATTGCGCGTCTGGTGTCGGTCGAAGGCAAAGCCCAGGGTCTCGGCACTCGCCTTCATGCGTTCTAGGTGCCGTTCAAGCAGCTTTATGCCTTCCTGAGGATCGAAATGCATGGTCTCGATAAGATCGGCACCCGATGCCGCGCCACGCACGAAGCTGCCCTTCACCATGCATTCGCGCCATTCGGCCATGGGCTCGCTGTCGGCGACGATCGCGCCGCCCACACCCAGCGCGGCATGGTGGCGGTTGTTCTCGCCAGGAGTCAGACGGATCGTGCGAATGGCGACATTGAAAGCCGCGTCGACCGACCCGTCCGGGGTGGTGCCGATGCGCCCGATGGCGCCGCAATAGGGGCCGCGTGCATTATGCTCGACGCTGTCGATCAGCTCCATTGCGCGGATCTTGGGCGTACCGGTGATCGAGCCACAGGGGAACAACGCACGCAGCAGGTCCATCGCCCCGGTCCCTTCAGCCAGCGTCGCGCGCACGGTGGAGACCATCTGGTGGACAGTGGGGTAGGTTTCGACCGCGAAGGGCGCATCGACGCGCACGCTCCCGGCGTCCGCCACCCGTGAGAGATCGTTGCGCATCAGATCGACGATCATCAGGTTTTCGGCCTTGTCCTTGACCGAGGCGGCAAGCTCTTCGGCCATGGCCCAGTCCTCTGCCGCGTCGGCGGACCGGGGGCGCGTGCCCTTCATCGGCTTGGCCTTGGCCTCGCGCCCTTTAAGCGAGAAGAACAGTTCGGGGCTGAAGGAAAGCAGGTAATGCGATCCGTCGAACACCAGCCCGCCATAGCCTGCGGCCGCATCGGGGCGGATCTTCGCATACACCGCCAGCGGATCGCCGCGTGTGGGCCCTTCGAGCATGAAGGTGAGGTTCGCCTGGTAGATGTCGCCTGCGCGGATCGCCCGCTGCAATAGGTCGAAGCGGTCGAGATAATCGCCCAGCGTGATCGCGGGATCGAGCGGGCCGATGCTGGCGTGACCGGGACCTGAGCGTTCGGCCAGCCATGCGGGCATGTCGGCGGCGGGAATGCGGGTAACCTCGTCGAACAGGCCGAACCACACCAGCGGCCCGGTGCCGCCGGTACGTGGCGCTGCCAGTGAGGCAAGCTTCTCTTCAAGCGCAAGCCCCGCCTCATAGGCGACATAACCGGCCAGGGTGCCGCCGCAGGCCGCGCGCGCGGCCTCCGCCTCGGCGAGGACCGATTCGATCTTTTCGGGATGGCGGGCAATGAAAATTTCGCGAGGATTCTCGAAGAGATGCGCGTCACTCGCCCCTTCGGCGCGCGCGTCATCGAGCAATACGAAAGGGCTGTTCCCATCCATGTGGGACGCTCTAGCGGATTGCTTGGCCAAGTCTATGACTTGACCGCGCCAGCGAAGCTGCGCCACGCTGTTTGCGACGTAAATTCATCGGAGACTGGGCGAATATGGCGAGCATTTTTCTCGGCAAGGATCTTGGCGGCGGGCCGCAGGCGCTCGAATTGTCGCGCGCCAATCGCCATGGGCTGATTGCGGGGGCGACGGGCACAGGCAAGACCGTGACCCTGCAAGGTCTGGCCGAGAGCTTCTCCGCCAATGGGGTGCCGGTCTTCGTCGCTGACGTAAAGGGCGACCTTTCGGGCATCGCCATGCCCGGTTCGCCGACCTTCAAGCACGCCGACAAGCTGGAGAGCCGCGCGAAGGAACTGGGCATGGACGACTATGCCTATTCCGATAATCCGGTGGTCTTCTGGGACCTTTATGGCGAGCAGGGCCACCCGATCCGCACGACCGTGTCGGAAATGGGGCCGTTGCTGCTGGCGCGCCTGCTCGACCTCAACGAAACGCAGGAGGGCGTGCTCAACATCGTGTTCCGCTTCGCTGACGACGAGGGGCTGCTGCTGCTCGATCTGGAGGATTTGCAATCGATGCTGGTCTATACCGCCGAGCATGCGAGCGAACTGACCGCGAAATATGGCAATGTCACCAAGGCGAGCATCGGCGCGATCCAGCGGCAATTGCTGAGCCTCGACAGCCAGGGCGGGGCGCAATTCTTTGGCGAGCCCGCGCTCGAGATCGACGATTTCCTCAAGGTCGACGAGCAGGGGCGCGGCATCGTCAACGTGCTGTCCGCCGACAAGCTGATGGCGAGCCCCAAACTCTATGCCACCTTCCTGCTGTGGCTGCTCGCCGAATTGTTCGAAAGCCTGCCCGAGGTCGGCGACCCGGAAAAGCCCAGGCTGGTGTTCTTCTTCGACGAGGCGCACCTGCTGTTCGACGACGCGCCCAAGGCGCTGGAAGACACGATCGAGCGCGTCGTTCGCCTGATCCGGTCCAAGGGCGTGGGCGTCTATTTCGTGACGCAGAACCCGATCGACATCCCCGAGGAGGTTGCCGGCCAGCTGGGTAACCGCGTTCAACATGCGCTGCGCGCCTTCACGCCGCGTGACAAGAAGGCGATCAAGGCTGCTGCCGAGACCTTCCGCATCAACCCCGATCTCGATGTCGAGACCGCGATCACCGAACTTCGCACGGGCGAGGCGCTGGTTTCCACGCTGCTGGAAGACGGCGCGCCCAGCATCGTGCAGCGGACCCTGATCAAGCCGCCGCGTTCGCGCCTCGGCCCGGTGACGGTCAAGGAGCGCGCGATCATCCAGTCGATCAGCCCGCACGACGGCAAATATGACGCACGGATCGACCGCGAGAGCGCCGAGGAGGTGCTGGCGCAAAAGGCTGCCGACGCAGCCGCGACCACGCAAGAGGTCGAGGAAAAGGGCGAGGACGAGGTGCGCAAGCGTGAGCGCAAGTCGACCAGCCTGTGGGGCATCGACATCGGCAAGGCGGGCAAGAGCGCGGTCAAGGCCGCGGCGGGCTCGCTCGTGTCGATCGGCGTCGCGGCGGCACTGGGCAAGAAATCCAGCGCCGACCCGGTGCGGACCGGGGCAAACGCGTTCGTAAGGAACATCCTCGGCGGGCTGATGAGGTAGCAGGCTTTCCCTCCAGGGTGGTCTGCAAGCAGCGATCCAGCGTTCTTCCGGTGCTCACGACCCAATAAGGTCGCTGCGCTCCGGTTTCCGCTGGATCACTTCTTTCGGCTCACCCTGAAGAGAAAGGAGAATCAGCCGCCCTATTGCGCGGCGAGCCATTCGGTCAGGCCGTCACGCTGATAGGCGTTCGAGCTGATCCGCTCCTTAAGCGCGGCGATGCCGCGATTGACGCCGATCTGCTGGTCTTCGGGCAGCGTGTCGCGATAGGCCTCTGCCTTGGCGAGCATTTCGGGTGTCGAGGCGCCGCTCAGCAGGTCGCCGTAAAAGCGCGCGAGGCCCGAACCATCGACGAAGCTTTCCACGCGCTCTCGGTTCGCTTCGACGAAGTCCCAGGCGAGGTCCGGGTGCGAATAGGCGACCGTCTCGATGATCGATGCACTGAAGGTTGCGCCCGGTTCATCGGTCAGGGCCAGCGTCAGCGCTTCCCGGGCGATGTCTTCATCGGCATTGTTACCGAGCAGGCTGAAATAGACCTCCTTTTCGACCGCGCTGTTGGTCTCACCTGCCAGCTTGCGGATCAGGTCCCATTCCGCGCGGCTGGCATTGCGCGACACGACGCCGAGCCAGGTGGTCTTGAGCGGGCCGTCGAGCGCAGTCGGGTCTTCGGCCAGCGCGGCAAAGCGGTTGCTGGCCTCGGTCGCGACGGTCTCGTTGCCCATCGCGCCCAGTACACGGATCAGACTGGCGCGTAGCAGCGCGTCGCGGATCGGCTCGCCTGCGACCGGATCGAACCCCAGGGCCTGCAGACGCGGCAGCCAGTCGGCCGCAACCTGCCCGGCCAGCCTGGCGCGGACAGTTTCGTCTTCCAGCACGCCGTAGAATTCCACCCAGCGGTTGATCACGCTCTCGGCCAGCACGCCCTCGGCATCGGCGGGCACGGCGGCGAGCACATCGAGGCCGACGGCCAGCGGCTGATAGCCCGCGCGCGACAGCGAGATCGCATCGCGCATCGTGCCATATTGGTCGATCGGTGCGAGCTCGGCGAAATTGGCGGTCATCACGGCCTGCGCCTCAGGCGCGTAGAGCGTGCGGTAATAGCCATGCTGTCCGGCATTGAGCGTCACCGGGCCGCAGCCATCGAGCGTCAGGCTGGCACTGCCTTCGAGCAACTGGCTGGTCGCCTCGCCATCACCAACGGCGATGCGCAGCGGTACGCGCCAGCTCTGCGGATTGGCGCGTACCTCGTCCATGCGGTCGCGGCTGAACTCGCTCTGCACGAGGCCGAGCGTGGTCTGGCCGTTCTCGCAGGTCATGTTCGTCACCTCGACCAGCGGCACGCCCGGCTGGTGGATGAAGTCGGCGGCGATGTCGGTCAGGCCGGGGGCACCGGCCGCCTCGACCGCGCCCCACAGGTCGCCATTGACTGTGTTGTCGAACTGGTGGGCCTTCATGTAGGCGCGCAGACCGTCGCGCCAGACGTCTTCGCCGGCATAGGCTTCGAACATGCCGATGACCGACTTGCCTTTTTCGTAGGCGATCGCGTCAAAGGCCGCGCCCAGCTCGTTCACCGTGGCGATTTCCTGCACCACCGGGTGCGTGGTCACGAAGGAATCGAGGTTCATCGCCGTTTCGCGGCTGGAGACGCGGGTGAACTCCTGCTCCCAGTCGGGATGGAAGTGCGAGGTGACCTTGGCCTCCATCCAGCTGGCGA
>DDNW01000133.1:0-6057 GCA_002341345.1 Erythrobacter sp. UBA2510 | reverse complement strand
GATCGTCCCACCAGGCCATGGTAACGATATTGCCGAACCACTGGTGGGCGACTTCATGCGCGGCGACCTCGTAAATGGTCTGGCGTACCGAATCGCTGCTGACTGCCGGATCGAGCAGCAGCAGCCGCTCGAAGGTAAAGATCGCGCCCCAGTTCTCCATCGCGCTGAAGAATTGCGACCGGCCCGGCCCGGCAACATTGTCGAGCTTGGGCAGGGTGTAGGGCATGTCGAAATATTCGGAATAGAACGGCAGCATCTCGGCGGTGGAATCGAGCGCGTAGTTCACCTGGTCGCCGCTGCCCGCGGGCGCGACGATGCCGATCTCGGTCCCTTCGGAAGTCAGCTTGGTCGCGCGTTCGAAATCGCCAAGGGCGAAGAACAGCAGGTAGGACGACATCACCGGCGTGGTGGCGAAATTGACCAGCTTCATGCCGTCCCCGAGATCTTCCTCGCTGACGATCGGCATGTTGCCGACCGCCATAAGTTCAGCGGGCACGGTGGCCGAGAGGTCGAAGCTGGCCTTGTAGCTCGGCTCGTCGAACATCGGCGCGAAGCGGCGACCGTCGGGCGCCTCGAACTGGGTGAACAGGCCGCGTACCTCTTCGCCGGTGCGCTTGTCGGGATAGTCGAGCGCGAACAGGCCGTTCGCCTGCGTGTAGATTGTGCCGGTATAGGTGATGTCGAGCCGGTACTTGCCCGGCGCGATGGTCTCTGCGGCGGCGAGGCTGGCAGTTTGCGCCTCGGGGTCAAGGATCGCGGTAAGGGCGATCGGCTCGCCGCCTGCCACCGGCCACATCTGTGCGCTCAGGATATCGAGTTCGTTGGCATGAACGGTGACGGCGTCGCTCGGCTCGAACACCTCAAGGTCGATGCTGGCCGCACCGCCCAGCGTCAGCGCCTCCATGTCGGGGATGATGTGGATCGAGTAATGCGACGGGCGCGCATTGCGCGGCAGGTCGCTGGGCGTTGCCTCGGGCAGCGCGCCTTTCGAGGCAACGGTTTCGGTCGCGGTCTGGGCAAGAGCGGTCTGGGGCAGCAGCGCGCAGCTGGCGAGCAGCGCGGCGGTGGCGGCGACAATATTACGGCGCATTGGCAGGGGGACTTTCGTGGCTGGTTACCTGAGTAACCACCATCCTAACAAGAAATGCGCGCCCCGCGAAGTCGTCAGTCGAGCGGTAAGTGCAATTCAGCGATAAGCCCCACGAGCTTGCCGTATTCGTCATGACGATTCCTGAGTTCCAGCCTGCCGCCATGCTGCTCGGCAATCGCGCGCGCCAGCGTCAGGCCCAGCCCCGCGCCGCCGGTGGCGCGATTACGCGAACTCTCTCCGCGAGCGAAGGGTTCGAGCATGGCAACGATCTCGGCGTCGGGGATGCCGGGGCCGTCGTCCTCGATGGCGATAATCGCCTCCTCCAGGCCACCGGGACCCGCTTGCTTGCGCAGGTCGATCCGGGCGCGCTCTCCATAGCGCAGCGCGTTGTCGATGAGGTTCCTGAGCGCGCGCCGGAGCCAGGTGGCGCGCAGGTTCAGCGCCATGCGGGGCGCCGCGCGCAATTCGACCGGCTGGCCCATATCCTCATATTCATCGACCACCGAGGCGACGAGCGCGGCGATATCGGTCCGCTCGATCGTGTCGGACGAGCGCCCGATGCGGGCCAGCGACAGGATGTCGTCGAGCGTGCCGGTAATATCCTCGATACTGGCCGCCATGCGCATACGCTCTTCGTCGTTCTCGACCGACTCGATCCGTACGCGGAGCGCGGCGAGCGGGGTTTTGAGGTCGTGCCCGATCGCGCCGAGCATCACGTCCTTCTCGTCCAGCAGGCCGGCGATGCGCCCCTCCATGGCATTATGCGCTTCGATCAGGCGATGCATGTCCTCGGGGCCCGAGGGTTCGAGCGGATCGCCGCCTGCACGCCGACCGGCGAAATCCTCGACCCGCCTCGTCAGAGCCGCGAGCGGGCGGGTGATGCGTCGCAGCAGGAAAGCGAGACCGCCGACCAGCACGATATAAAGGATCAGTGTCTGGAGGACGACCCCGCTGAGTGCACGCGGGTTTGCGGGTGGCAGCGGGACGCGCGCGACCCGCCATTCGTCCTCGCCCGCCCGCTTGAGTCCGGCGAGCAGCAATTCCCCGTCGCGATCCCAGCGCGAATTTTCGAACCGGGGCGAGATTCGCCGGACCCGGTTAAGGTAGTCGTCGGAAGAGATCTCGCGGCGTAAGACGACCAGCTGATCGATTTCGACGCCCTGTTCCTCCAGCACGCCCCGCAGCGCCTCTTCCTGCCGCGTATTGTGCTTTTCACCACGCGCAAGAGGGGAGTTGAGCGCATGTTCGATGCGCAGCTTGCGGCGTCCGCCGAAGCGGCGGTGCGGTTCTTGCTGCCCGCCACCCTCGACGCGCGGGTCGGCGACGAGCTGAAAGGCAAGCGAGTTGATCAGGCCAGCCTCCAGCCGCCGTTGCTCGGCGCGGTACAGCAAAACCCCCGACAGGCCCTGCGCCACCAGCAGCGCCACGGCGACTGCCAGCAGCATCTGGCCAAGCAGGCTCTTGGGCAGGACCTTGTGGAACATTCAGGACGTACCGGCGGGTACGCGCCGGAGCTCGGCGGCAAGACGGTAGCCGCCGCCCCAGACAGTCTGGATCAGCTTCGGGGCGCGGCTGTCGGCCTCGATCTTGCGTCGGAGGCGGCTGACCTGATTGTCGACCGCGCGGTCGAACAGATGCGCTTCGCGCCCCTGCACCATGTCGAGCAGGCGATCGCGGTCGAGCACCTGGCGAGGATGATCGAGAAAGGCGACAAGCAGGCGAAATTCCGCCGAAGAGATCGGTACCACGGTGCCGTCCGGATCGGTCAGCTTGCGCTTGAGCGGGTCGAGCAGCCAGCCTTCGAAGGCATAGTGCAAATCGGGCTCGGCCACTGTCCCCTCGCGCGCTGCGCGGCGCAGGACGGAGCGGATGCGCGCGACCAATTCACGCGGTTCGAAGGGCTTGACGACATAATCGTCGGCGCCAATCTCCAGCCCGACGATGCGGTCGGTCGCTTCGCCGCGCGCGGTCAGGAAGATGACCGGCACGTTGCGGGTTTCGATCAGGTGGCGGCACAGCGACAGGCCGTCCTCGCCGGGCATCATCACGTCGAGCAGGACGAGGTCGGGCCGGGTTTCGGCCAGCGCGGCGCGGGCCTTGGCCGCGCTCTCGGCCTCGTGCACGACGAACCCTTGGCGTGCCAGATAGGCAGCCAGGGGCTCGCGCAGAGTTGCTTCGTCATCGACGAGCAACAGGGTCTGAGGCGATGTTTCTTCCATCGATGATCCCGCCAGGGGTTTGCCTTAGCTTTCCTGTGCAGCAGGCGGGGCCATGCGTCCAGCACCCGGACCGCGCTTGCCGGGTCCGCGCCGCTCGTCACTCGATATCTCGCCGTCGCCATTGGTATCGGCAGCATCGAAGCGGGCCAGCATCGCGGCGGTCAGTTCCGCCTGGCTGATCGAGCCGTCACCGTCGGTATCGGCCTGGGTCAGCATGCGCTCACCACCACCGCGTCGGCCATGGCCACCGCGACCGGCAAAGCGCTCGCCACGGGCTTCTCGGCGTTCGCTGCGCATCTCCTTGAAAGTTTCGCGCGCTGCATTGAATTCTTCAAGGGTGATCGAGCCGTTACTGTCGGCGTCCATCTGGTCGAACAACTGGCGCTGGCGCGCCTCACGGTCGGCTTCGTTCAGCATGCCATCGGAATTCGCATCCATGCGGGCGAACATTTCGGTCGCGCGCTGTTCGGCAGCTTCGCGGGTCATGGCGGGGCGTTCCGCGCCGCTCTGGGCATGGACGGCAACGCCTGCGGCGAGGCCGGCCATAGCGGTACCGGCGGCCAGGGCGATCATCAGGGGCTTCTTCATCACACTCTCCAAGTCTGTCCGGGCCAAACCTGTTCGGCCCAACCTTGCGGTCGTGGCCGGATCAGCGTCCTGCCTGCCCGCGATGGTAGAGTGACGAGACGCTGGATGAGGGGGGAAGAGGGGGGACCAGCGCCTCGCCACTCATCTGCCCATATAGGAGGGCTATGTCGCAGATTTTTGCCCGAATCCGGAAGGTTTGTCGCAATTTGTCGCGTGAACAGTGGCGCGTTCATCCGGGCGCCAGAAATAAGGATAATGGCACGGCTTAAAGCGGCTGGCAGGCCTGTTCGAGCCACGCCAGCGCGTCGCCGTCAAGTTGCGGGGCCAGCACTTCGCGCACGCGGGCGTGATAGGCGTTCCACCACTCGACCTCCTGCCGCGTGAGCAGATGCTGGGCGACCAGCGTCCTGTCGATCGGAGCCAGAGTCAGCGTCTCGAAGCCGAGCCATTTGCCCTCGCTGCCCCCGATGGAACGCTCTTCGACCAGCACGAGGTTCTCGATCCGGATGCCGAAGCCGCCGGTCTTGTAATAGCCGGGTTCGTTGGAGAGGATCATGCCTGGCAGCAGGGCTTGCTCGCCGCTGGCATGCGGTTTGGCGATGCGCTGCGGTCCCTCGTGGACCGAGAGGAACGCGCCCACGCCGTGGCCGGTCCCATGGGCATAGTCGATGCCCGCCTCCCACAGATATTGCCGGGCCAGGCTGTCGAGCTGCGAGCCGATCGTGCCAGTCGGAAAGGTTTGCACGGCGAGGCGGATATGGCCCTTGAGGACGCGCGTGTAGCGGTCCTTCTCCTCCTCGGAGGGTTCGCCGGGGCCGATCCATACCGTGCGGGTAATGTCGGTCGTGCCGTCTCGGTACTGACCGCCCGAATCGACCAGATAGACGCTGCCCGGTTCGAGCGTGCGGTTGGTCTCCTCGCTCACGCGGTAATGGACGATGGCGCCATTGGGCCCGGCGCCGGATATCGTGTCGAAGCTGAGGTCGACCAGCTGGCCGGTATCGCGGCGAAACGCCTCGAGCCGGTCGGCGGCGGACATTTCGGTGATTTCGCCCTTCGGCCCTTCGACACTCAACCAATGGAGGAAGCGGGTGATGGCCGCGCCGTCTCGTGCCTGCGCGGCGCGTTGGCCGGCGATCTCGGCGGTGTTCTTGACCGCTTTGGGCAGGACGACCGGGTCCTGCGCCCTGGCGACGGTTGCGCCCGCCGCTTCGAGCGCCTCGAATATGCCCGCGACCGCGCGCTGCGGATCGAGCGCGACACTCTTTCCCGAAAATTCGGACAGGGCGTCGGCAAAGCTGTCGCGCGGGCGGATGCAGACCGCATTTCCGAGCGCTGCGGCAACTTCGGCGCTGACCTTCTCGGGCGCGACGAACCAGTCGGCGGTGCCGTCGGCCTTGATTACGAGATAGGACAGCGCGACAGGCGTGCGCTCCACGTCAGACCCGCGGATATTGAGCGCCCAGGCGACCGAATCGAGCGCGGAGATGATCACGGCATCGTGGCCTTCCTCTTGCAGCCATTCGGCGATTTGCCCACGCTTGTCGGCGCTGGAACGACCAGCCAGCGCCTCGTCCTGCAGGACGACCGGGGCCGGGGAAGGTTCGGGGCGGTCCTGCCACACGGCGTCGATGGGGTTGGTCTCGACCGCGACGGCTTCCATCTCGGACTTGGCAAGGCGATTTTGCATCTGCTCCACGAAACCCGGCGAATGCAGCCAGGCATCGTAGCCGATCTTCGCGCCCTTGGCGGCATTGTCCGCGATCCAGCCCGAAATCGAATCTTCAGGGACCGAGCGATAATCGTAGAGCCGCCCATCGACCTGATCGCGCACCTGCAGGGTGTAGCGACCGTCGACGAAAATGGCGGCCTTATCCTTCAGCACGACCACGCTGCCCGCCGATCCGCCGAAGCCGGTCAGCCATGCCAGTCGCTGGGCATAGGCGCCGACATATTCGGAGAGATATTCGTCCGACAGCGGCACCACGAAACCATCGAGCCCGCGCTTTTCCAGTTCGGCGCGCAGGGCCTGCAAACGGGCTTCGTGGGTCTGCATCAACATGGCCTCTGGGCCTCCTTATGGTGCGGTTAGGTACGCTTGAAGAATGGATATAGACCTCGGGGGCCGCCCTTTCCACTCCTCCCGCCGCTCGCTATCTG
>DDNW01000174.1:38663-38917 GCA_002341345.1 Erythrobacter sp. UBA2510 | reverse complement strand
CGGGTGCAGTTCTGCGGACCGCCCGCGACGCGCAAGCACTGGGCCATGGCGATCCGCCGTCACCGCCGGCTTGACCTGCCGCTCGACGCCTACGACTCCGGCCCGCTGCGCCCACGCGAAGAAGCCGAGATGCCTGACCCGGTCGAACAGCCGATCGCCTTCCTGCGCGCCGCGATCAAGGCCCGCAAGACAATCCTGATCTCGGGCGGCACCAGCACTGGCAAGACCACCTTCCTCAACGCCATGCTCGGCGA
>DDNW01000174.1:22582-38514 GCA_002341345.1 Erythrobacter sp. UBA2510 | reverse complement strand
TGCGCCTGCGCCCCGACCGGATCGTGCTGGGCGAATTGCGCGGGCAGGAGAGCGTCTCCTTCCTGCGGGCGATCAATACCGGCCATCCGGGCAGTTTCTCGACCATCCACGCGAACAGCCTGCGCGGCGCGCTCGAACAGCTGGCGCTGATGGTGATGCAGACCGGCATCGGCCTGACGCGCGAGGACACGATCGCCTATGCCGCCAATGTCATCGACGTGATCGTCCAGCTCGATCGCAGCCATGGCACGCGCGGGATCAGCGCCATTGCGCGGGCCGCCGACATCGCCTGAGAAGTTTGTTTGTTTCAGTTTCCCTGAATCAACCGCGGCATCGGCCCACTCCCCCTCCCATCCTCCTGACTTGGTTAAATTCGGGAGGTCGGGAGCGGGAGTGAGCCGGTCCCGCGCCGACAGAATGTGACCGCGCGGACAAGGCGCTTGCACCCGCCTGCTGATCGCCTAACAGGGATGCGCGCCACGACGCTATCGACCGGGGTCAGCCACCAATGGATGTCACGACCAGCCAGACCTTCGATCCGGAGGAACTCTCTCCGGAAGAGCTCTATTTCAATCGCGAACTGAGCTGGCTCTCCTTCAACGAAAGGGTGCTGGCCGAAGCACGCAACACCGCCTATCCGCTGCTGGAACGGCTGCGGTTCCTGTCGATCTCAGGCAGCAATCTCGACGAATTCATGATGATCCGCGTCGCCGGCCTGATCGGGCAGGTGCGGACGAAAGTCGCGAACCTATCGATCGACGGAAAGACACCCACCCAGCAGGTGGCGGCGATCAATACCAAGCTGCGTGAGCTGGAAATCCTGCAGCAGGACGCACTGGCCGAACTGCGCCCGCTGCTCGCCGCGCAGGGCATCCATATCAAGGGCGAGGACCGGCTCGATGAAGCGGCCGAGGACTGGCTGCGGCAATATTTCCTCGATCATATCGTGCCGGTCATCACCCCGCAGGCAATCGATCCGGGCCACCCCTTCCCCTTCGTCGCCAATCAGGGGATCGGCGCGCTGTTCAATCTCGTGCGCGACGACGATGGCAGTCAGCTGGTGGAAATGGTGCTGGTGCCCTCCATGCTGCCGCGCTTCATCCGCGTACCGGGCGAAGTGACCGGCAACGAGGCGATCTATGTCGCGGTCGAGCGGCTGATCTGCCGCTATGCCGAGTTGCTCTTCCCCGGTTTCACGATCAAGGGCGACGGTGTGTTCCGGGTGCTGCGCGACAGCGATATCGAGGTCGAGGAAGAGGCCGAGGACCTCGTGCGTTTCTTCCGCTCGGCGATCCAGCGGCGGCGGCGCGGACAGGTCATCGGGCTGGAGATCGACGACAGTTTCGATCCCGAGGCAGAGGAATTGCTGCGCGACAAGCTTGATTTGCAGCAGGCCTTCGTCAGCAAGACGACCGGCATGCTGGGCGTGGTCGGACTCGATTGCGTGGTTCGGGAAGACCGCCCCGACCTCAAGTTCACGCCCTATTCGCCGCGTTACCCAGAACGGATCATGGAGCATGACGGGGACTGTTTCGCGGCGATCCGCGAAAAGGACATCGTGATCCACCATCCCTATGAAAGCTTCGAGGTGGTGGTCGACTTCCTGCGGCAGGCGGCGAACGATCCCGCTGTCGTCTCGATCAAGCAGGCACTCTATCGCGCAGGCCAGCAATCGCCGGTCATCAATGCGCTGTGCGCCGCGGCGGAGGCGGGCAAATCAGTCACCGCCGTGGTCGAACTGAAAGCCCGTTTCGACGAGGAACAGAACCTCAAATGGGCGAGCGAGCTGGAACGCGCCGGCGTGCAGGTGATCTACGGCTTCGTCGACTGGAAGACGCATGCGAAGATCAGCATGGTCGTGCGCGAGGAAGAGGGCGGCTATCGCACCTACTGCCATTTCGGCACCGGCAATTATCACCCGGTAACGACCAAGATCTACACCGACCTCAGCTTCTTCACCGCCGACCCGGCACTGGGGCGTGATGCGGCCAAGCTGTTCAATTTCATTACCGGCTATGTCGAACCCAAGCAGATGGAGAAACTGGCGATTAGCCCGCTCAACCTGCGCGAGAAACTCTACGAAGCAATCGATGCCGAGATCGAGCATGCCCGCGCCGGTCGTCCCGCAACGATCTGGGCGAAGATGAACCAGATCAGCGAAAAGGGGATGATCGACCGCTTCTACAAGGCCAGTCAGGCCGGGGTTCAGATCGTGCTGATCGTGCGCGGCATCTGCTGCCTCAGGCCCGGCGTGCCCGGCCTGTCGGACAACATCTCGGTCAAGTCGATCATCGGGCGCTTCCTTGAACACAGCCGCATCTTCGCCTTCGGCAATGGCGAGCCGTTGCCGAGCGACAAGGCCCGCGTGTTCATCTCCAGCGCCGACATCATGGACCGCAACCTCAACCGCCGGGTTGAAACGCTGGTGCCGATCACCAATGTCACCGTGCATGATCAGGTGCTCGACCAGGTGCTGCTCGCCAATCTGCTCGATACGCAGCAGAGCTGGCTGCTCGACGGCGAGACCGGCGAATATGAGCGGGTCGAGGACGATGGCGAGCCGTTCAACTGCCACGATTACTTCATGACCAACCCTTCGCTCTCGGGCCGGGGCGGCGCGCTCAAGGATAGCCGGGTCCCCAAGCTGACGCTGCGCAAGGGCGCTGCATGACCCCTTCGAAATTCGTACGACGTAACAGCGAAGGTGCTGACCGACCCGACCGGGCGGTGGTCGATATCGGTTCGAACACGGTCCGCATGGTTGTCTATGCCGGTCGCCGCCGCGCGCCGATCGTGTGGCTTAATGACAAGGTGACCGCGCGGCTTGGCCGTGACCTCGCCTCGACCGGCAAGATGCCCAAGGAGGCGACCGAGATGGCGCTGTCCGGCATCGCGCGGTTCGCATCGATCCTGAAAGACCTCGAGATTACCGACATCCAGACCGTCGCCACCGCCGCCGTGCGCGAGGCGAGCAACGGGCCGGCCTTCCTCGAACAGGTGCGCGCGCTTGGGCTCGATCCGATCCTGCTCTCGGGCGAGGAAGAGGCGGTGATCGCCGCCTCTGGTGTACTCGGCGCCTTTCCCGGTGCGCAGGGCGTGGTCGCGGACCTTGGTGGCGGAAGCCTCGAACTGGTCGAAGTCGGCGAAGGCCGCTGTGGACACGGGATCAGCCTGCCGCTCGGCACGCTACGCCTGCCTGCCCTGCGCGCGCAGGGGGATGCGGCGCTGAGCAAGGCGGTCAATCAGGAACTGAAGGACGCAGACTGGGCCGCTCCGCATGCAGGTACGATGTACATGGTTGGCGGCACCTGGCGCTCGATGGCCAATTTCGCCATGCACAAGGAGAAATATCCGCTGACCGATCCGCATGCCTATTCGCTCTCGCTGGACGAGGCGGACAAGGTGGCGCGCAAGCTGGCGAAGATGACGCCCGACCAGCTTTCGCCGATCAGCGGCATTTCCGCCTCGCGCGCTGAGGGCTTGCCCGATGCCGCTGCGATGCTGCGCACGGTGCTGGCCAGTCTGCAGCCTGAGCGAATCGTCTTCTCGTCTTGGGGGCTGCGCGAAGGGCTGCTCTATCGCCAGCTGCAAGAGGCAGCGCGCCAGCTCGACCCGTTTCTGGTGGCGGTCGATCACTTTGCCCGCCCGCGCGGGGCCTCGACCAGCATCGCCGCGACAATCGCCGCTTGGATTTCGCCCGTCGCGCATGGCGGCGGCAAGCTCGGCGAGCGGCTGCGGCTGGCCGCGATCATGATGGCGCTGGCGCAGGCGCGGCTCGAACCCAACATGCGGCTGAAACACTCGTTCGACTGGGCGATGGACAAGCGCTGGGTCGGGCTCGACCATCGCGGGCGGGCGTTGCTGGGCGCGGCGCTGCGCGGCGCCTGCAACAAGCCCGAGCCGACGCCCGAACTGCTGCGGCTGGCGAGCGAGGAAGAACTGGCCGAAGCCGCCGCGTGGGGGCTGGCAATCAGGCTGTGCCGCAGGCTGGGGGCCGGCTCGCGCGTTTCGCTGATGACCAGCAGGCTGGAGCGGGACGGCGAAACACTGACGCTTTGGCTGGACGAAAGCCGCCAGCAACTCGCCTCCGACAGCGTCGAATCGGACTTGAAGAACCTCGCTAAATGGCTGGGCTGTTCGCACAGGATCCGGATCGGCGCGCCAGAGAAAGTCTAACCTCGTGAGTTTATTGACAATTTTGTGACAGCATTCCGCAATGCTTGCACCAGAATGGTATTTCGGCTCATGTTACAATTTCAAGGCAGTTCACTATCGCCGCTGACCTCTCTCTTGAAAGGCTGGCGCATTTCTCGAGGATGAAATGGCAACTGGACGCAAGAGCGGTAGCAATCTGGCCACCAAGCCTGCGGCCGATGGCGCAGCCGGTCAGATGATGCTCGCACCCGCGAACGAGCCGGCCAACGATACAGGTACCCCTCCCGTCGATCAGGATGTGCTGCCGCTCGCAGAACTGGCCCGCGCCGTGCTCGCGCGCGAGGTTCGCCCGCGCGTCAGCTCGATCCGGCGCCTGGCCGAGGCGGCGCTGGCCGCCGAATCCAACCCGGCAGCCAAGAGCGGCGGCAAGGGCAAGGCCCCCAAACCCGGCAAGAAAAAGAAGAAGAACAAGAAGCTCGCAAAGATCCCCGGCCAGAAAAAGAATTAGGCCAAGGGGCGCCGTCCTTCGGGTCGTGTCGTAGGACAGGCAACTGGCAGGGGCGCGGGGGCAAAGGCTCTCGCGCCCCTTTGTTTTGGCGCAAATCCATCTTCTGACGTAAGGTCTACAAAGGAAGGGTGCAGTCTTATCTGACGCTCGCCTGAGGAGAGATACGAAATGGCCGATACCGAAACAGCCCGGAAAGTCCTCGAAGCGCGGCAAAAGGACATCGAAGCCCGCCTTGCGCGGATCGAGAGCGATCTGGGCGAGCCGCTGCTGGCCGATAGCGACGATCGCGCGATCCAGCTGGAAGATGATGAATCGCTCGAAGGACAGGCCGCCGTGCTCTCGCGCGACCTCGCCTCGACCCAGCGCGCGTTGCTGCGGATCGAAGATGGCACGTACGGCGACTGTGTCCAGTGCGGCGCACAGATTCCGGACGGTCGCCTGGAGGCACGACCCGAAGCAGCTTTGTGCATCGCCTGCGCGCGGCAGGGCTAACCATGCGCCACGCCGTTACGCACGGTCTTTTCCCCGGAGAGCTTGCGTAAAGCGAATCATTGGCGCAACCTTCCGCTCGCGCCCAAACCAAGATCAAACATCCATTCAAAACAGGGCGCGGCAGGACCCGCGCCTTGCTTCTGCATATTCTGGCTGCGGGTCGTGATACGATCTGGAGGGAATGCATGAAGAAGGTTGTTTTCTGTATGGCTGCTTCGGCCATGATCGCCGCGTGTGGCCAACAGGCCGATAAAGCGGACGATGACGCTCCCGGCGGGCCCGTCGTGGTCGCAGCGCCCGACACGGCTCAGGATTACCTGGGTGCCTGGAGCGTATCCTATCCCGATGGGACCAAGGGCGTTACCACCAACAATGAAGACGGCACCTATGTCGCCGAGATGGAAGACGGGACGAGCATCACCGGCACCTGGACATTCGGTGAAGAACAATCGTGCTGGACGCCGGACGAAGGCGAAAACGGAGGTTGCTATGCGATCAGCCCGGCGGAATTCGACGGTTCGCGTGTCCTTACCGGCGAGGATGGCAAGCTGCTGATCGTGGCACCCGTGCGCGAAACCGCAGAAGCGCCCGCGACCGAAGCGTCCTAGAAACACGCTCGCTTATAGCGGGGTGGATCGAAACGGACGTCAGAGGCCGTCGAGGAAATCCGCCCCCACCCGCCGCTTCGGCGTATTGGGCTCTTCTTGCTCTGGCTGTTGGGATTGCGGGGCCGGTTCGGCCGCGGGGACAGGCGCAGCAGGAGGAGCAACGCTGCCAGCCACCACGACCGGCTTGCCCGGCAATCTGTAAGATGATGGTGCGGGCGCGGCTGAGCGTGCCGGCGGCGGCGGTCGGCTCGCAAGCGGCGCGACGGTTGTCGGCGCGATCGCCCCCGCTTCCGGTTGTGGACGGGTTGTCTCCTGCACCGGGGGCGCAGCGATCGAACCATTGCCGCTCTCTTCGCCATTGTCAGGGCGCGGGCGCGAGTAGATCGCGTTCTGGTTCCAATCGCCCATTCGGTCATCCGGCGCGGCACGCACCATGTAGAACGGATTAAGGTCAGTCCCGACATAGGTCATGAGAACGGTCGAAGGATCGACCAGCTCGAAGCGGAAGATGTCGGGGATCGCATTGGGCCGCGGATCATCGAAACTGAGCTCGACCTTGCCGTTGAAAGAGATGCCGGTCATCGACTGTACCGTCTCAACACCACCGCGCAGCCGGGCGAAGACATAGCCATCGGTCGCGAAATTGTCTGGGCGCGACCACGATCCGCGCCATTCGTCCAGGCCTGCCTTCGCTATTTCAAAGCGAAAAATCGTTACCCCGTCGATCCGCAAGTCCCACTTGCCTGCGATCGCATCGCTCTGCGCCTGCGCACCGACAGGCATCAAAAAAGCGAAGGCGGCGAGGCAAGCGGCGAGGACGAGGCGCGTAATCATGGCCGCCCTTTGACACCAAACCGCATATTCATGGCAAGCCTTCGAAATTCCGGACATGCCGCCCAGACAAGGTGCACCATTCCCTTTGTCAGGCGCGCCAACAATCTCTAGGGCGGGTGGCGAAAGCACATTCATCTTAATCGCAGGAATTCAGAGCAGCCCCATGGCCGAAATCATCGACGGCAAAAAGATCGCCAGCCAACTCGACGACAGGACCAAGACGCAGGTCGACGAAATGATCGCTGCCGGGATGGAGCGCCCCGGCCTGGCAGTCATTCTCGTGGGTGCGGATCCGGCCAGCCAGGTCTATGTCGGGCGCAAGATCAAGGCTTGCGAAAAAGTCGGCATCAATAGCAGCGAATATCGCCTGCCCGCCGAAACCAGTCAGGACGAATTGCTGGCGCTGATTGCCCGGTTGAATGCCGACCCGTCGGTTCACGGCATATTGTGCCAGGTGCCACTGCCACGCCAGATCGACACGCAGAAAGTGCTGCTGGCGATCGACCCGGCCAAGGACGTGGACGGCTTCCACCCGGTCAATGCCGGGCTGCTGTTCACCGGTTCACGCGGGCTCGTCGCCTGCACGCCTTCAGGTGTGATTGAACTGCTGAAGTCGGTCGTGCCCGATCCTACGGGGCTGGACGCACTCGTGATCGGCCGCTCCAACATTGTCGGCAAACCGGTTGCAATCCTGCTGCTCAATGAAGGCTGCACGGTCACCGTCTCGCACAGCAAGACTCGCGACCTGCCCGAAAAGGCCCGCCGCGCGGATATCATTGTCGCCGCCAGCGGCATTCCGGAGATGGTCAAGGGCGACTGGGTAAAGCCGGGTGCGGTGCTGCTCGACGTTGGCATTTCACGGGTACCCGGCGCCTCGGGCAAGGACCGGCTGGTCGGCGACATCGCCTTTGACGAGGTGCAGCATGCCCGAGCGGTCACGCCGGTACCGGGCGGCGTCGGGCCGATGACCATCGCCTGCCTGCTGGCCAATACCGTGCAGGCGGCGAAGGCGCAGGCCGACGACGCGGCAACCACCAACTGACGGGGACAGGCAGACGACATGAGCGCGAAGATCTGGAAAGCGGGCCTTATCGTCATCGGGGACGAGATTCTCTCCGGCCGGACGCATGACAAGAACATCGCGCAGATTGCCAGCTGGCTGCAGGTCCAGGGCATCCGCCTGACCGAGGTGCGCGTCGTCGCCGACGACATGGACGCCATTGTCGAGGCGGTGAACATTCTCCGGGTCCGCTACGATTACCTGTTCACCACCGGCGGGATCGGCCCAACGCATGACGATATTACCGTGGATGCCGTCGCCGCCGCGCTCGGCGTGCCGGTCGTAATCCATGAAGAGGCCCGCGCGATGCTGGCCGACTATTACCAGGACAAGCCCGGCGGGCTCAACGAAGCGCGCCTGCGCATGGCGCGCACGCCGGAAGGCTCTGAGCTCATCCCCAACCGCATGTCCGGCGCGCCGGGTATCCGGCTCGGCAATATCTATCTTATGGCTGGCGTCCCCGGTATCACCGCCCAGATGCTCGACGGGCTGACCGGGACGCTGGAAGGCGGCGCACCGCTAATCGCCGAAACCGTGGGCGCATGGGTCGCCGAAAGCCAGGTCGCCGATATGCTGCGCGAAACCGAGAAGGCACATGATAACTGCCAGATTGGGTCCTACCCCTTCTTCCGCGAAGGCAAGGTCGGCGCGAATTTCGTGATCCGCTCAACCGATGCAGCCGATCTGAAGAGCTGCGTCGACAGCCTGTGTGCGGCGCTGGGTGAAGCCGGGTTCGACTTCACAATAGGCGGCATCTGAACCCAGTCGCGCGTGTGACTCCAGCGCGCACGAAAAAGGGGGCCGCAGATGCGACCCCCTTTGCGAAGGTTAAGCGGCGAGCCGAAGCCCGCCTGACCTGTATTACACGCCGCTGGTGTCGGTATCGACAGCCTTGCTGACGAGCACATTCACCGAAACGCGGCGGTTCTGCGCCTTGCCCGCTTCGGTCGTGTTGTCCGCCGCCGGATCGGCTTCGGCCATGCCGGTCGGGGTGAGCATGCGCCATGGCTTCCAACCGCAATATTGCTGCAGATAGTTCACGACGCGGGCCGCGCGACGTTCGCTCAGCACCTGGTTGTAGTCTTCGTCACCGACCGAGTCGGTGTAGCCGACGACCAGCAGCAGGGCGTTGTCCATCGCCTCGGCCTGCTGCGCAGCGGCGCACAGCTCAGCCTCGCCAGCCGGGGTCAGGTTCCACTTGCCAGTGTCGAAATAGACGTTGGTGGTGCCCTTGATGTTGTACTGATCGATGTCCGCAACACGGCCACGCAGCGCCTCGGTGGCGGCAGCGTTCTGCTGGATCGCAGCATCATGCTCGGCGAACTGCTGCGCCGTACCACCGTGGATCATCGCTGCGGTTTCCATGTCGCTGGTCTTGTACTTGACCTTGCTGGCGACGAGGCCACCGCCCCACTGGACGGTCTCGACCGTCACCGGCAGGCCGGCGAGCAGCGAACGGCGGGTGATCTTTTCCTTGTTCAGGCCAAGGAAGCCGCCGCTGCCCTTGATCTCGGTACCGTCGCTCAGGCCGATCACGGAGTTGGTACCATTGTCGGTGGTAACCTGCATGCCATTGGCGCTGCGGGCGGAAATGATGCCTTCAATCTCGGGACCTTCGGGCATGCCGCTCAGGTCAGCCGGGATCTGACCGAGGACGGTGATCTGGTCCTGATAGGACGAGCCGGCCTGCTGGGCCTGCAGCGCCGTCGGCGCGGCACTGGCAAGCAGGGTCGAAAGGGCGATAAGCGCAGTCTTTCTGGAAACGATATTCATCTGGGTACTCCTTACATTCAATAACAGCTGCCATCGTGTACGCGACTTGACGTCGTGGCGCCTTGCAGTGAGGCGTGGCTGGCTGTCGGAAACATTCAACTCGGTGGCTTCGATTATCAGCACTCAAGCTACAATCGAATGCGCGGGGGAGTTCCCGACTGTTGTCACCCACCTTTCTAGCACATGAACGGATTCGGCGCTTTCGTTAATTTCGCGGATGGCTTGAGCGCCTGATGCGATGAACCGTTGCACTTTTTTCAGGCTTTATGACGGCCAATGTTAATTTTGTAGCAGGGGATTCGCGCAAAATTCGGCGCTGCGAGAGGTAAATTGGGGCGCGAGCCGGTGGCGACAGGATCGCTAAGCTGCGATCCTTCAATTGGCCGCCTGATCTTCATAGCCACGTGACGACTTCGTCCGGTGCAGCTATCGGCAGCGCATGGTCATGCCGATCGACAATCTTGTCACCTGGCTCAACTTCGCCGGGATCGCGGTGTTCGCCGCCTCTGGCGCATTGGCGGCAGCGCGGGCGCGGCTGGATTTCGTTGCCGTGTGGTTCTTTGCGCTGATCACCGCGACCGGAGGCGGGACGCTACGAGACCTCCTGATCGGTGCGCCTGTGTTCTGGATGCGCGACCCGGCGCCCATTGTCCTGTGCACGCTGGCGGCGGTTATGGTCTGGGTAGTGCCACTGCGGTGGTGGCCGAGCCGCGCGCTGGAATGGTTCGATGCCATCGGACTGGCGGCCTATTCGGTCTATGGTGCGGCGAAGGCGCTGGATTATGGCGTCGCGCCGGTGCCCGCAATCGCTGCTGGGGTCATCACTGGTTGCGTGGGCGGCGTGATCCGCGACATTACCGCGGGCGCGCCGACGATCCTGACCAAGAACGAGATTTACGTTACCGCCTCGCTGGTGTCGGCGCTGCTGTTCGTTGTGCTGGCGAGCGTCGGTATCATCGCTCCATGGCCGTCTGTCGCAGGGTTCACGCTCGGCTTTGGCCTGCGCGGTGCGGCGATTTGGTGGAAACTGGCCCTACCGCGCCACAAGGGTAGCTGAGCCGCGCAAGCAAAAGGGCCGGAAGATTGCTCCCCCGGCCCGTTTATTTGTTGCCTCAAGCGCCGGCGGGCGCATCCGCGCCCTCGGCTTTCCTCGCTTCCGGGCAGGCAAGCTGCCCTCGCTGCGGGCGGCCATTCGGCCTTGCGGTCCGCTGGGCGCGGACCGGAAGATGGAATCAGGCGCCCTCTACTTCCGCGAGGTCGACCTTCAGGCCCGGGCCCATGGTCGAGGTCAGCGAGACCTTCTTGACGTACTTGCCCTTGGCGCCCGACGGCTTGGCCTTGACCACCGCCTGGGTCAGCGCCTCGAAGTTCGCCTTCAGCGCCGCATCGTCGAAGCTCAGCTTGCCGATGCCAGAGTGGATGATGCCCAGCTTCTCGACGCGGAATTCGACCTGGCCGCCCTTGGCGTCCTTCACGGCCTGCTCCACGTTCGGGGTCACGGTGCCCAGCTTCGGGTTCGGCATCAGGCCCTTCGGCCCCAGCACCTTACCGAGGCGACCGACGACACCCATCATGTCGGGCGTGGCGATCACGCGGTCATAGTCGAGATTGCCGGCCTGCATGTCTTCCATCAGGTCTTCGGCACCGACCTTGTCGGCCCCGGCGGCCAGCGCCTTGTCGGCATTGTCGCCGCGCGCGAAGACCGCGACCTTGACGTCCTTGCCCGTGCCCGAAGGCAGCGAGACCATGCCACGGACCATCTGGTCGGCGTGGCGCGGATCGACGCCCAGGTTCATCGCGACTTCGACGGTCTCGTCGAACTTGGCCTTGTGCTCGCGCAGCTTGGCGATCGCCTCGTCCACGCTGTACAGCTTCTCGCCGTCGAGTTGCGCCAGCACCTTCTGCTTCTTGGTCAGCTTTGCCATCGTGTCAGCCCTCCACCACGTCGAGGCCCATCGAGCGCGCGGAGCCCTCGATGATCTTCATGGCCTGATCGATATCGTTCGCGTTCAGATCGGCGAACTTGGTCTCGGCGATCTCGCGCACCTGCGACTTGGTCACCTTGCCGGCGACGCTCTTGCCGGGCTCCTTCGAACCCGACTTCAGCTTGGCCGCCTTCTTCAGCAGGAAGCTGGCGGGCGGGGTCTTGGTGATGAAGGTGAAGGAACGGTCGGCATATACGGTGATCTTCGTCGGGATCGGCATGCCCTTTTCTAGGCTGTCGGTCGCGGCGTTGAAGGCCTTGCAGAATTCCATGATGTTGACGCCGCGCTGACCCAGCGCAGGGCCGATCGGCGGCGACGGATTGGCGGCGCCCGCAGGCACCTGAAGGTTGATGTAACCTTCGATCTTCTTGGCCATATTGGCCTCCTGGTCTCACTGTCGGATGCGCCTTTCGGCTGCACCCTCATGGTAAGCGGTCAAGCGGCAGGTTGTGCCTGCCTCCCGCGCGGAATATCCCCGGCTCACGCCAGAGAAGGCGCGCACATAGCTTTTTCATGCGCAAATGCAAGCATTGGCTTTGGGCGTGCAGTGCAGCCCTCCTCCCCCGCCGACCTCCCGACAGGGTATGTTTTGGGAGGTCGGGTGGGGGGGGCGCACCGAAACCACTGTAATTAATCAACCCCCGGTGCGGCTTGCCTCGACTGCCTCGATGGCTGCCGTTGGCCAGGTGACCGGATATTGCGTTTGCGGATTGAATACCCCGCCTTCGTCGGCCGCCTCGGCAGCGGCGATCTCGGCTTCGGTCAGGAACTCACTCGGCTCGAGCGCGAAGACGTCGATCCCGCGCGCGATCTCGGTCGCGTAGATGCGCCCGTTATACCAATAGGCCGACCAATAACCGCCCATCGCCATCTGCTCGTCATCGATCGGTCCACGGTCGAAATAGGCGATCTCGAACGGGTTGGTCGCATCGGTGAAATCGATCACCGAGATGCCGCCCTGATACCATGCCTGAACGAAGATATCGCGTCCCGGTACCGGGATGATCGAGCCGTTATGCGCGACGCAGTTTTCCTTGTCGCTCTGCGGCGCGGGCAGCTTGTAGGTGCCGCGATATTCGAGCTTGTCATCGACGATCTCGTAGAAGGCATTCGCGCCCCAGGTGCGCGGGTCGCTGGCCTGACAACGCGGACGACCGCCCCCGCCCCATTCGTCAGTGAACAGCACCTTGGTGCCGTCATTGTTGAAAGTGGCCGAGTGCCAATAGGCAAAGCCGTCATCGGTTACCTCGTCGATACGCTGCGGATTGAGCGGATCGGAAATGTCGAAGATGATGCCATTGCCCGAGCACGCGCCCGCCGCAATGGCGAGCGTCGGGAAAACGGTGATATCGTGGCACTCGTCGGTCCGGCCGGTGCTCTGCGTCTTGTCGCCATGGTCGCCGCCGCGCCACAGGCCCGCGAGCACGCCCGTCTCAGGATCGGCGAAGACGGCGGGGCTGGAGATGATCCGCGACTTCGACGGATCGGCCTTGGGAATTTCGACCACATCGATGCGGAACATGGCGGTGCGCTCGTCCCCGGCGATATCGCCGATGCAGCCGGACAGTTCCTTCTCGTCGCGCACGCTGCCGGTGCCTGAATTGTAGACGATCAGGCTGTCCGGCGTTTCGGACACGACCGAATGGGTGTGCGAGCCGCGGCAGGTCTGCACCTGCCCGACCTGACGCGGGCGGGTGATGTCGGAGATGTCGAAGATCCTGAGGCCGCGGAAACGGTCTGGGCTGACCTTGTCCTCGACGCCCTGCAGCCCGCAATCGACGCGGCCGCGCGTCTGCTCGACGCTCATGATCAGGATATCGCCGACGATAGAGACGTCGCCCTGCCCGCCCGGACAGACGACCGAGCTGACCAGCACGGGCACGCCATCCTCGCCCAGTCTGTAAGCGTTGAAGCCGTGATAGCTGCCCGCGACCATCAGATCACCGGAGAAGGCAAGGTCGGTATTGGCAAAGCTGAGCAGGCCGGCGCGCTCGGCAAACTGCTTCTCGGGCTCTTCCTCGCCCTCTGCAGGCGGCTCGATCATTTCGCCGTCTGCATTCTTGGCCGGCTTTTCGGGGCGCAGACCTGCCGGGTTGGCCGGATCGAAAAAGCCAGCCGGCTTTTGCAGGAAGGCGACATGGCGCAGACCTGCGATCGCTTCCTCGGCATCGAGGAAGCCCGCAGCCAGCGTAGCGCGGGGGTCGTCGGACAGGCCCGCCAGGATCACGTTCATCCGGGTAATCTCGGAGGACTGCCCGTTGACGATCTCGTTGGCGAATTCATACAGCACCGGGTCGGCGGCGGAGCCGGGCTGCGCATAAAGTTCCTCGACCATGGTCAGTGCGCCCTTGTGGTGCTCGATCATCAGCGCAAGGAACATGCGGTCGAAATCAGTGCCACTCAGCGTTGCCAGCTCGGCCATCTGCGCGGGCGAGGCCATGCCTGCCATATCCGCATGGCCCATCATCGCATGGTTCATCGAGGCATGATCCATCGAGGCGTGATCCATCGACGCATGGTCCATATTGGCGTGGTCCATACTGCCCATGGGCATCATCGAAACGGACTGGCCGCGATCGGTCAGCCATTCGCTCATGAAGGCGATCTCGTCCGCCTGCGAGGCCTCGATCAGTTCAGCCACTTTGACCACTTCGGGCAGGTTGGTCCGGTCCTTGACCAGCACCGCCATGTCGACCGCCTGCTGGTGGTGAACGATCATGCCCTGCATGAAGGCAACATCGGCAGGCGAGAAGCGGTTGCGCGCCAGCGCCACGGCCTCGTCCTGCGACAATTCGCGCAAATCGGCACCGGGCGCGCCGGGCTGGATGATCGTGACCTCCTGCGCCAGCACTGGGGCAGCGCTGCACAGAAGGGCTGCAGCAAGAGGAAGTGTGCGCCGGTTAAACGAGGAGATCATGTGCAAATTCCCTGATTGCTTCGTAATTGTGGTCGGCAGGCGGTTCGGGCCGAAAGCCTACTCGCTGCCACCGTATTCGATGCCCAGCTGATCGAGATAGGTGTCGAACTTGCCGGGATCGTAATAATAGGGCTCCATCGCCGGACGCAGCCGCGCCATGGTTTCGGCATTCATCTCGATGGTCGGCAGGTCGGTCGGTGCGAGCAGCGGGTCATAGCTTTGCGCGGCCAGCTGGACGTCATTGAAATAGGCCTTCGCATCGGCCACCAATTGCGGCGTTGTGACGAGGTCCAGCACGGTCATCGCAACTGCCTTCGCGCCTGCCACCGCGCCCTTGTGCGCTATCGGTGTTGCCATCGCCATGGCGGCGGTCTGGTGGTGGAAGATGACGTTGGGGATGTTCGACGGGAATCCGATGGTGATCGTCGGCACCGTCCACATCACGTCGCCTATGTCATCTGACGCGCCGAAACTGGCCCCGCCGCGCAATTCGGGGGTCGAGAGCGGCGCGACTTCGGTGGCGAGCGGGGCGACGCGCAGCTTGTTGGTCGTCTGCACCTTGTTGGTGAAGGCCTGATCGGCCTCGGTCCACTCGGGCATGCCGACCGCCTGGATATTCGCATAGGCAGCCTCGGCTATCGGTTTGTTGCCGAAATTAGGCGCCGCATAGCCGCGCACGCGCCGCTCGACCGTGGTGCCGGTCGCCATGGCCGACGCTTCGGCGATGGTGTTCGCCGTCTCGTACAGATTGCGCACGTTCTGGAAGGTCGTGTCGCGGAAGAAGTACCAGGTCGAAGCCTTGGCGGGCACAATATTGGGCTGGTTGCCCCCATTGGTGACGATCGAGTGCGAGCGCTGGGTCAGCGGCAGATGCTCGCGCCGCATGTTCCACAACACGTCCATCGCGGTGACCGCGTCGAGCGCGCTGCGCCCGTCCCACGGCATGCCAGCAGCGTGAGCAGGTTTGCCGGTGAAGGTATATTCGACCGAGATCATCCCGTTGAGACCGAGATCGCCATAGCCGGTGCCGAACTGGTTGGAGACATGGGTGAAGATTGATGCATCGACGCCGTCGAACATTCCTGCGCGCACATAATAGGCCTTGGTCGCGAGCAATTCCTCGGCGACGCCCGGCCACAGCATCAGCTGGCCTTCCAGCCCGTGCTTTTCCATCACCTGCTTGGCGGCGAGCGCTGCTGCGACCATCACCGGCATGCCCGAGTTATGACCCTCGCCATGCCCCGGCGCGCCTTCGACGATCGGGGTGATCTCCGCCACGCCCGGCATCTGCGACAGGCCGAGCAGATTGTCGATATCGCTGCCCAGCGCGATCTTCGGGCCCCCTGTGCCCCACGTTGCTGTAAAGGCGGTGGGAATACCGGCCACGCCGCGTTCCACGGTAAAGCCGTTCTCCTCCAGAATGCCCGTCAGATATTCGCTCGTCCGGATCTCCTGAAAACCGGGCTCGGCAAAGCTGAAGATCTGATCGACCATCACCTGGATGCCCTTGCGCTGCGCCTCGACGGCGGCAACGACCTCGGCCTTGATCTCAGGACTGGCCTGCGCATGTGCGGCGAGCGGCGTTGCCGACAGCGCCAAC
>DDNW01000174.1:6078-22465 GCA_002341345.1 Erythrobacter sp. UBA2510 | reverse complement strand
GGGGTTGCCGACAGCGCCAGCGCGGCGGCACAGGTCAACAGTCGGGAGAGCGGGCGCAGGTGGCTGTGAAGCATTCGGGAGGGTCCCCTTGTGGAAGGCGGCATCGGGTTACAATGCGTCGAACCATAAAGGCTCGGGGGAACAGGATCACAGCAAAGATTGCCCGCGCACAAGGATTTCGCGCAGGCTTTCATCACTGCATGGCGCTGCCATGCAGGATTTCGCGTTCAATGATTACAAGCGTACAGGACTGCCGACGGGGGCGACCTTATTTGGCCAGTTCGACCTGCTCAAAGTCGAGTTCGACCGGGGTCGCGCGGCCGAAGATCGAAACCGAGACCTTGACCTTGGACTTGTCGAAATCGAGCTCCTCGACCACGCCGTTGAAGCTGGCGAAGGGCCCTTCGAGCACCTTGACCGAATCGCCGATCTCGTACTCGACGCTGATCTGCTTCTTGGGGGCCGACTTGGCCTCTTCCACGCCGCCAAAATAGCGGGCTGCCTCGCGCTCGGAAATGGGTTGCGGCTTGCCGCCCGCGCCCAGAAAGCCGGTGACCTTGGGCGTATTCTTGACGAGGTGGTAGACGTCGTCGGTCAGCTTGAGCTTGGCGAGTACGTAGCCGGGCATGAACTTGCGCTCGGTCTGCACCTTCTTGCCACGCTTGACCTCGGTCACGGTCTCGGTCGGCACTTCGACCTCTTCGACCGCTTCGGACAGGCCCAGACGCTCAGCCTCGGCGATGATCGAATCGCGGACCTTGTTCTCAAAACCGGAATAGGCGTGGATGATGTACCAGCGGGCCATCTGTCTGGAATTCCCTTGTCTAAATTATTCGTCGTCTAGTGGTTCGTCAGTGGGCCGATACTTCAGACCAGCGCCAGCAAATTCTGCACGACCCAACCGAACAGCGAATCGACGCCGAGGAAGAACAGCGACAGGATCAGCACCAGGATGCCGACGAAGATCGCCGTACGCACGGTTTCAGGCCAGGTCGGCCACACGACCTTGGAGGTCTCCGAACGCACCTGACGGATGAATTCGCCGGGAGAGGTCTTTTTCTTGCTGTCTTCGGCCATGGCGGCTCGCAATGCTCGCTGGTTGAACTTTCTTCGCGCTTTCCGGTGTCGCAGCCTCTTTTGGGTAGACCCCATCGCCGCCCCGGACAGGTTCCGGGAGGGGCAAGGCAAGGCTCCGATGTCGGAAGACGCTGGCTATCTAGGCCCGGCCCGCGCGATTGGCAAGGGTGCGTCTTGGGGGTGCGTCTTGGCGGTTCATTTTGGGAGCCGGTCGAGGTCTGCCGACAGACCGTGCGCCGATCGCCGTGACGTCAAGCTTGAATTCGTGCGTGGTTTTTCAATTTTGCGCCCGATTTTGCGACTATTTTCGCAAGTGCAATATTTTCTCTAGCCAGCATGGAAATGCCGCACTAGCTTCCGCCCCTTCTCACCGGGACAATAAGCAGGGGTATCGCGCAAGTGGCAGCACCGGAACAACAGGTCGAACTGATCGACCACGTCACCAATGTCTCCGACTTCATCTGGGGCGGCACATGGAATGGCGAAATTCTGGGCTGGCTGTCGATCGGGGGACAGCCGATACCCCCGATGACGCTGATCCTGCTGGGCGTCGGCCTGTTCATCATGGCGGGCCTGCGGTTCTACCCGATCGTGAAGCTGGGCAGCGCCTTTGCCGGCCTATTCAAGGGCCGCAAGGGTGCAGGCGCAGGCGAGATCAGTCCCTTCGCCGCGCTCTCTACTGCGCTGTCGGGACAAGTCGGCACCGGTAACCTTGCGGGCGTTGCCACGGCCATTGCTCTGGGCGGGCCGGGCGCGATCTTCTGGATGTGGATCACCGCACTGGTCGGGATGGCACTGGCCTTTGCCGAAGGCGCGCTGGCGATCCGCTATCGTGAGAAAACCAGCGCGGGCACCTATCGCGGCGGTCCGATGAGCTACATCATGATCGGCCTTGGCCCCAAGTGGACGTGGCTGGCGGTGGTCTTTTGCCTCGGCACCCTGTTCTCTGCACTTGTTACTGGCAATACCGTACAGGCCAACGCCGTTGCGGACGGCCTCAACGAGTTGTTCGGGATCGAGGAATGGCTCGGCGGCCTGATCGTCGCCGTGCTGGTCTTCATCGTCATCATTGGCGGCATCAAGTCGATCGGCAACGTGGCCGAGAAAGTCGTGCCGTTCATGGCCGCCGCCTATATCGTGATGGCGATCATCGCGATCATTCTCAACATCCAGGACATCCCTGAAACCTTCAGCCTGATTTTCAACGGCGCCTTCAACCCGCAGGCCGCGACCGGCGGCTTCCTGGGGGCGGCGATCATGATGGCGATCCGCGCAGGCGTGGCGCGTGGGCTGTTCTCGAACGAGGCCGGGCAGGGTTCGACCCCGATCGCCCACGCCGTGGCGCAGACCGACGACCCGGAACAGCAGGGCCGCATGGCCATGCTCGGCACCTTCATCGACACGATCGTGATCTGCACCATGACCGCGCTGGTGGTTCTGACGGTGGAAGGGCCGTTCACCGGCGGCGGTCAGCCCGTGCTGCATGCGTGGAATTCGGACCTGGAAGGCTTCGCCATGACCAGCGGTGCCTTCGCTGCGGCCTTCCCGTTCGAGATCGGTTCGATCCCGGTCGGCACGCTGGTAGCCAGCCTGGCGCTGATCCTGTTCGTCTTCACCACCCTGCTCACCTGGTCCTATTATGGCGAGCGGGCGATCACCTTCCTCTATGACCGGGTACCCGGCTCAACGCTGAAGGGGGAAAAGACGCTGCACATTATCTGGCGCGTGCTGTGGTGCGTGGTGATTTATTTCGGGTCGTCGCAGGACCTGGCCTTGGTCTGGCGCCTCGGCGATATTTCCAACGCGGCGATGGCGCTGCCCAATCTGCTGGCACTCGCGCTGCTGTCAGGCGTTGTGTTCAAGCTGGCCAAGGGCGAGCGCAAGGCTGGCCCAGACCATATCCGTGCTACGCCCGAGGAGCCCGAAGAATATTGATCGCACCCCAAACGTAACTTTGCGGCGTCGCTCGACCGGGTAGAGGGCGACGCCGAAGACTGGGCCGTAAACCCCGGTTAACGGCGACCGAAAAGTCGCTCCAGGAAGGTCGGCTGGTGCATCGACTGGATCGGGCCATGCGCCATGTAGCGCAGCGTAGCGTCGGTATAAGGGCGCGGCTGAACCCAGCTATCGGGCCGGCTAGAGCGGTATGAATTGCCCATTGGTCGTGTCCTTCTCTCGTCCCGTCGTATGAAGTAACGGTTCGTTAGGACTACCGGTTCCCCCGTGGAACACGTTTCACGGAGCAATCCATAAACGGGACGAGCCACAGGGCCAGGTGTTAACGGGTTAATTTTGCTGGTTAGCGGCTGGCCCGGAGCGCCATCTTTAGCCTCCCGGGTCACAGGCCGACAAGCGCAACCGCGCGCACCCTTCGGCTGGCTGCTAGCAGTAGCCGCTCAGGATAAACTCTACCGCCCCGTAGCGAAGCGACAGCAAGCGAAGGAAATTGCGACGAGGATGTTCGCCCGGATGAGCGAACGGAAAAAGGATGGCAGGGGTGACAGGATTCGAACCCGTGGCCCTCGGTTTTGGAGACCGATGCTCTACCAGCTGAGCTACACCCCTGCAGGGAAACGCGCCTCTATATCGGCAATTGGCGCATGGCAAGCATTCTGGGCAAGCACTCCGGGCAAGCGGTCAGAAAGCAGGACGCCTAGCGGACGATCTGCTAATATGCCTGACACGATGCATTCGCCCTTCGCCCCGATCATCCCGGCCGAGATGCTGCTGCTCGCCTATCGCGGGGGCGTTTTCCCGATGGCCGACGGACGTGACGAAAGCGAGGTCTTCTGGGTCGAACCGCGCGAGCGGGCGATTTTCCCGCTCGACAATTTCATTCCATCGCGCTCGCTCGCCAAGATCGTGCGGCAGGGCCGCTACCGCGTCACCTGCGACACCGCGTTCGGCGAGGTGGTCGCCGCCTGCGCCGCGCCGCGCCCCGACCATCCGGATACGTGGATCAGCCAGCGGATCGAGCAAAGCTATATCGCGCTGCACGAGGCAGGCCACGCTCATTCGATCGAATGCTGGCGCGATAGCGAACATGGGCCGGAACTGGTCGGCGGCCTCTACGGTGTCAGCTTCGACAGAACTTTCTGCGGCGAAAGCATGTTCAGCCGCGCCGACAATGCCAGCAAGGTCGCGCTGGTTTGGCTGGTGGCGCTGATGCGACGGGCAGGCTTCATCCTGCTCGATTGCCAGTTCATGACCGATCACCTCGCCTCGCTAGGGGCCGTAAGCCTGAGCCGTGAAGATTATCGCGCTCTGCTGTCGCAATCAGCCAGGGGACAAGGTGCCCGTCCGCTGGATCGGGTCTGGCACGAGCTCGAGGCGGAGGCCAGAACTTCGGCCAATCAATCCTCCGCCGGTCAATCCTCTCCGGGAAAGCTCATCTTGCAGTCCTTGACCCAGACATCATAGACCGGGTGCTCGACCACGTTGAGACCGGGCGAGTTCTTGAACAGCCAGCCGGAGAAAATCCGCTGCCACTCAGCGTCCGAATCGGCATCGGGCCGATCGTTGACCATCACCTGCACGAAGGCGCCGGTTTCAGGCGGGTCTTCCCACGGTGCGGTCCGCTCGCAGCTGGCGAGGCGCAGGATGACGTTGCCTACGCGCTTAGACTCGCCGGGCATGATCTCGATATCCTGCGAGATATTGTTGCGCTTGTTGATCAGGCCGAGCGTCGCCACCCGCTCTTCCAACGGTGTACCGAGCGACTGATCGACCTCGAAATCGGGCTGCGGCGCCTGCTGGGCGATCTCGTCGGGAATTTCTGTCGATTCGGCCTCAGGCGGCGGGGCCTCGTCACTGCAGGCAGCCAGCACGAGCACAGCCGCCAGCGCCGAAAGCGCGGCTGGACAGCGCATCAGGCGTCGGGCGCCCACGCTTCGTAATCGCCGGTGGCGCGGGCCCGCACGCCGCCACGCTCCAGCGCGCCCGCCGGGCGATAGGCCGCGACAGTGCCCGTGGCATTGGGGGTATAATCCGCTTCCCAGATGCGCGGCGGCGCAAGGTGGCTTTCGGGCAGCTCGTCATACGAACCGTGCAGCCAGCCATGCCATTCGCTGGGCACCCGGCTGGCGTCGTTGGCGCCATTGTAAATAACCCAGCGCCGTTCGCGCTGGCCGTCCTTCACCTTCTTTGTGCGGTAATATTTATTGCCCTGCGCATCGGTGCCGACATGTTCGCCGTTGCGCGCCGACCAGAGCGAGGTGCCGATAGTGGCGCCGTCCCACCAGGTGAAGATCTTGCCGAGGATTCCCATTGCGAGAGCCGGTTAGCCTATAACGCCTGCAGCGCCAATACGAGAATTGGCCTTTGCCGATGCCGATGACCTCACCAATCCAGCTGCGTGCCCGGTTCGATGCCGAGTTCCGCCGCACGGCCACCGTTGAGTTCAAGCACGGCGATCCCCATCCCGTCGGCCATGACCGGCGTTTGCGAATAGGGAACCGCGTTCGCCGCCACGTTGATCACCCGCCGGTCGGCATCGATGAAGATGATGTCGAGCGGGATCACCGTGTTCTTCATCCAGAAGCTGAGCACATGCGGTTTGTCGGTGTAATCGAACAGCATGCCCTCGTCCGCGCCCATTTCGGTGCGGAACATCAGGCCCCGCGCCTTTTCCTGATCACTGCTCGCCAGCTCGGCATCGATAACATGCGCCCCGCTGGCGAGCATGAGCGTGACAGGGATTACAGGCAGTCCGGAAACCGGGTGTACCGCTGCTTCCTCCGCCTCGCTCGTGGTGGATGCGCTCGGCGAAGGCTCGCTGGCGGCCTGCGGCGAGCAGGCGGCAAACATCAGCGCCGCCGCCGCGCAGATGGCAAATCGCAGGTCAGTCTTCATAGCAGTCATCGTCCAGTTCATGCGCCCATTCTTCCGCCGCCTTTGGCGTGTCGAGGTCGGCCAGCTCGCGCGCGTCGTCAAGGGAATGGCCTGCCCGCAGCATCGCCGCAAGCTGCTTCTCGCGCTTCTCGCGATCGGGCGGCTCGGTGGCGAAGGGGCCGAAGCGCCGCCGCTTCATGAAGGCCAGCAGCGCATGGCGGCGCGCGGCCTCTCCGGGCGAAATTTCCTCGCGCAGCCCCTCGTCGATGCCCGCAGCCCCCAACGCCTGATCGACCCGGCGTTTACCATAACCCCGCCGCAAAAGACCGTCCTGTCGTATTCGTGCAAAAGCTGCATCGTCGATATAGCCCAGTTCGACATAGCGCTCAGCCAATGCCTCGGGGTCTGATGGCGGCTCGTCATCCAGCCAGCCACGCTCACGAATTTTCCTTTTAAGATAAGCAACTAGCTTCGCAGAGCTGGTCGCATAACGCGCCACATAGGCAAGCGCCATTTGCTCCAGCGCCTGCCGATCGAGCGGCTTTTTGCCCTTCTTTCGCCGTTGACTCGCTTGTAAAGATGGCATGATTGGCCTTATTCGTGCCACACTTCCTATCAAATGGGAAAGATCGTGGCGGTGTCGATCCGGATGTTTCGGCACCGCTCTCATTATTTGAGGAGGCGCCGTAAGAGCGCGCTACAAAGGGTACTCCTTAACGATATGAGCGAACCGACTCGCCTTACAGGCACCCCCACCCCCAACGATTGCCCGCTGCCGCGCATCCGTTCGGACTTCGCGACCTTCAGCGATGCGATCGACTATGCAGCCAAGAGCCGCAAGGGGCTGAACTTCCACGATGCGCGCGGCAATCTGGAACGCGCCTATCCCTATGCGGAACTGCGCGAGGATGCGCTGGCGATGGCCTGGCGGTTGACCGACTTCGGCATCGCCAAGGGCGACCGCGTGGCGCTGGTGGCCGAGACCGGCCCTGAATTCGCTGCTTTGTTCTGCGCCTGCATCTACACCGGCGCATGGCCGGTGCCGTTGCCGCTGCCGACCTCGTTCGGGGGTAAGGACAGCTATATCGAGCAGCTGGCGGTGCAACTTTCGAGCTGCGACCCGAAGATCCTTCTCTATCCGGCGGAAATCGGCGAAATGGCCGGCGCTGCTGCCGCACGGCAGAACTGCACAGGGATGGATTGGGAAAGCTTTGCGACGCGCGCTGCTCCGCAAGTCGATCTGCCCGAAGCCAGTCCGGACGATATCTGCTACCTGCAATATTCATCCGGCTCGACCCGTTTCCCGACCGGGGTCGCGGTGACGCACAAGGCGCTGCTGCACAACCTTTATGGCCATGCGACGACGATGAATGTCGGCGAGGGCGACCGCGTGGTCAGCTGGCTGCCGTGGTATCACGACATGGGTCTGGTCGGCTGCTTCCTGTCGCTGATCGCCAACCAGATGAGCGTCGATTATCTCAAGACCGAGCATTTCGCGCGCCGTCCGCTCGCCTGGCTCGACCTGATCAGCCGCAACAAGGGCACGACGCTGAGCTATTCGCCGACCTTCGGCTACGACATCTGCGCCCGGCGCATCTCCAGCCAGTCGAACATCGAGGAACGGCTCGACCTGTCGCGCTGGCGGCTGGCAGGCAATGGCGCGGACATGATCCGCCCTGACGTCATGCAGAACTTCGTCAACGCCTTCGCGCCCGCCGGTTTCAAGGCCGCTGCCTTCACCCCCAGCTACGGTCTCGCCGAAGCGACGCTGGCGGTCACGGTGATGCCGCCGGGCGAAGGCATCCGCGTCGAACTGGTCGAGGAAGAGCGCCTGTCGGGCCGTCCGCGCGACCTGTCGCGCCCTGCCCGTTACCGCGCGATCGTCAATTGCGGCAAACCGCTGCCCGACATGGATGTCGAGATTCGCGGCGAGAACGGCGCGCTCAAGGCCGACCACCAGATCGGCAAGGTCTGGTGCCGCGGGCCGAGCGTCATGCATTCCTATTTCCGTGACGTCGAAGCGACCGAGGCATGCCTTGTCCCAAGTGAAGATGGAAACGGAGCTTGGCTCGATACCGGCGACATGGGCTATATGGCCGATGGCTATCTGTTCGTGGTCGGCCGTGCCAAGGACATGATTATCATCAACGGTCGCAACCACTGGCCGCAGGACATCGAATGGGCGGTGGAGCAACTGCCCGGTTTCAACCATGGCGATATCGCAGCCTTCGCGGTCGAGACCGAGAATGGCGAGGAAGCACCCGCCGTGCTCGTCCATTGCCGCGTGTCCGACCCTGAAGAGCGCCGCAAGCTGCGCGACCAGATCGCCGACAAGGTGCGCGCGGTCACGGGCGTGAATTGCGTGGTCGAACTGGTCCCGCCGCGCACCCTGCCTCGCACCAGCTCTGGCAAGCTCAGCCGTGCCAAGGCGAAGCGACTGTATCTTTCGGGCGAGATAGCGCCGATCAAGCTGGCTGCCTGAGCGGGACTTACTTCGCTACTGTTCGGCAGCTCAGCCGAGCAGCAGCGCGCCCAGCACCACCAGCAGCGCCAGCGTCGCGACCATCCAGATCACCGAGCGCAGGACGGGAATGCCTGCCCAGTAGACGGGCAGATAGACCACCCGCGCCCCAAGCCAGGTCCAGCTTGCTATGGCGGTAATCTCGCTCGTCCGGTCGGCCACGGTCACGCCGATCAGCGCGATGATCGCAAGCGGGAAAGTCTCGAGGAAATTGCCCCGCGCCCGGTCCAGCCTGCCGGCAATCGGATTGAGGGGTGGCTGTTCACCATCGCGCGGGCCGATGTTCCACGCGGTGCTGTATTGCCGGGTCTTGAAATGTCCGGCGAGCAGGACGTGAATCAGCAGCAGGATCGCGGCAAGAGCCAATACGGTAAGCTCGCTAGTCATGGCTTCATCTCCCTTATCCGCTGCGTTTATTCGGTGGACCAGCGCGCGGTCACCGGGCCGTAACCTTCGCCTGTCGGCACGGGCACGACATTGATACTGCTCCTGGCAAGTTCGGCGCGCGCAGCCTCGACCGCGCCAGCCGGGCCATCGAGCCGCACCGCGATACCCACCCGGCTCTGCGCCCAGGCGATCAGCGCGAGGGCCTGTCGTCCGGCCGCATCGGGCTGATAGCGCGTCGCGGCCGCAGCATCTTCCTCATCGGCCCCGGTCGCAATCTGTTCGAAGGTAATAGTCGGCAAGGCCCGCGCCGGAGGGATCAGGCGGATATCCCATTCGGGCTCGGTCGCATCGATGCGGCGTTCGAGCTCGGCATAGGCGGTCAGCGTCGCGCCATCGAGCGGGCGCGCGCGGACCATCGCCCGGCGCCGGTCGCGGTCGACCGTGACCTCGCTCGCATCGACTCCGGCGAGCAGCGCCAGCCGGTCGCCGATCGCTTCAGCGGTGGCGATGCTTTCTGCCTCACGCGCCCGGTTCTCGCCGATCTGGGCCAGTTCGGCTTCGCGCGCGGAGGCGCTTTCGATCTGGAGTATGGAGACGGTTACGGGTCGGTTCAGCCGCTGTTCCAGCCGTTTTGCCGCGCGGCTTTCCACCTCGCCCCGGTCATAGAGCTGATTGGTGTAGACCGTCGCCGAGACGGTCACGGCTTCATGGGAAAAACTGATCTCCGGCTCAACGCTTTCGGCATTGCCGGCAAAGGCGCTGTCGATCCCGTCACGTACCACGCGCTGGGCATTGGTCTCCCAAGCGATATTGCGGAGCGACAGGCCCAGCGGAACGGCGAGTACCACGATGGCGACGATCAGACCGACATTCTGCAGCTGGCTCTGCTTCTCGGTCAGGCTGGTCGAAAAGCCGTAAATGCGCGCCATGGCCGTGCCGGTCAGCGCGATGGCGGTGAGGTTGGTGATGAACAGGAACAACGCGCCCCAGAATACCGTACCGTTGAAGGTGGCCAGCCCGAAGCCGACCACGGCGAGCGGCGGCATCAAGGCGGTGGCGATGGCGACGCCGACGATGGTGCCCTCGCGCCCGCGAATAATCGCATAGCCCCCGGCGACGGCGGAGAAGATCGCCACCACCAGGTCGAACAGATTGGGCCGGGTACGCGCGGCGATTTCGCTCGTCACCGTTTGCAGCGGAGACATGAAAACGACCAAAGCGGTGAACAGCACGGCGAAGATCGCCCCCGCGGCAAGGCTGCGCGCAGAGCGCCGAAGCCAGCGGTAATCGCCGATCGCGAGCGAGAAACCGACGCCCATGATAGGGTCCATCAGCGGCGAGAGCAGCATGGCGCCGATGACCACGGCGGGCGAAGACAGCAGCAGGCCAAGGATCGCGATGCCCGCCGACATCGAAACCATCAAGAGGTAACGCGCGGTTATATCGCATTCGGCACGGCGTTTGGCGATGACTTCGGCCTGATCGACCGTCGACATGACATCGGTCCGCCACCAGCGGTGCCAGCTGAGCAGGACCTTCTGGAATCCGGCCGTTTTCCTGCTCGAATTTTCGTTCGGCGCTGCGCTCGCCATGACTTCGCCCCCCATTGTCATCAGCTGCTATAATGGCAGGATGTCATCGGGGGAAAGCTTGATCTACGTGTCTTGCATCCCTAATACAGTAAAAGACGCTACAGACTGAGGATTTCAAGGCGCCATGGCGACTACCGACCAAACCGCGACCGAGACCAAGCTCGACCTGACCCCGCCCGACCCGGTGCCTGCCGTCGCCCCCGCGCAGGCCGCCGGTCTGGTGCCCGTCGGCGAGGAAGAGAAGAGCGCGCTCGAACAGAAGGTCGACAGCTTCGTTGGCGAGCTGGTCGCGCTCGATGCCAATTCGCCCGAATTCGGGAAGAAGGTCGACCAGATCACCAATATGGGGCGCAAGGAGATCGCGGCGGCTGCACAAATGTCGAACCGCTTTCTCGACCGTCCGGTGCGCGCGATGGACCAGGAAAGCGGCGTCGGCGCGGATCTCACCGAACTGCGCCGCACGGTCGAGGATCTCGATCCCGGTCGCAAGGGCAAGATGACCGGGCGCAAACTGTTCGGCATCATCCCCTTCGGCAACAGGCTGAAGGGCTATTTCGACAGCTACACCAGTGCGCAGGGCCACATTCAGGCGATCCTCGCACGGCTTTCCAGCGGCAAGGACGAGCTGCTGATGGACAATGCCGCCATCGACGTCGAGCGCACCAAGCTGTGGGAGGCGATGGGCAAACTGGAGCAGATGATCCACATCGCCAAGGTTCTCGACACACGTCTTGAAGAGCAGGCGGCCGATCTCGATTCCTCCGATCCCGCCAAGGCCAAGGCAATCCGCGAGACCGCGCTGTTCTATGTCCGCCAGCGCACGCAGGACCTGCTCACGCAAATGGCGGTCAGCGTACAAGGCTATCTCGCACTCGATCTGGTCAAAAAGAACAATGTCGAGCTGGTGAAGGGCGTCGACAGAGCGAGTACGACAACGGTGGGCGCGCTGCGCACCGCAGTCACCGTCGCACAGGCGATGACCAACCAGAAGCTGGTACTGGGCCAGATCACCGCGCTCAACCAGACCACGGCAGGGATCATCGATTCGACCGGCCAGATGCTGCGCGACAATACCGCGCAGATCCACGAACAGGCGGCCAGCAGCACGATCCCGATGGAAACGCTGCAGCGCGCCTTCCAGAACATCTATGACACGATGGACGAGGTCGACACGTTCAAGCTACGCGCGCTCGACAGCATGAAGCAGACGGTCGAGACGCTTTCGACCGAGGTCGAGAAGTCGAAAGGCTACATTGCCCGCGCCGAAGGACAGGCGCAGGCCGCCGGGCAGGTTGCCGATAGCGGCCTGCTCAGCCTCGAGGACTGATGGCAGAAGATCTCACCCGGCAGAGCGAGCGTATCCTGTCCGAAGGCCGCGCCCTCGTGCGCGATAACCAGACAGGCGGGCGGCATCGCCGCGCGGTTTCGATCGGGCAGGGTTCAGCCCGACTCAAGACGCGCAATTTGCTGCGCCGCGCCGGGTTCTTCGGGGCCGCGCTGCTGGCGATCCTTGCGTCGGTGACAGCGGCGGGGCTGGTGCTGGACGGGATCGGCTTTACCGGCGTCGTCATTGCCTTCTTCGCGGTGGTCGCCGCCGCGATCCTGTTCGCCAACTTTCCCAAGGTGAAGGTGCCCAGGCGCGCCGACCTGACCAAGACGCAGGATGCCAGGACGCTCGTCGCGCGCACCGAATTGTGGCTCGAGGCGCAGCGCCCCGCCCTGCCCGCGCCAGCCATACGGATCGTCGAGGATATCGGCGTCCAGCTCGATGCGCTGGGCAAGCAACTCGATCATGTCGAGGCGAGCCACCCTGCTGCGGCCGAAACGCGCAAGCTGGTGGGTGAATTGCTGCCCGAAACGGTCGACGCCTATGGCCGCATCCCCGCGCATCTGCGGCGCGAGGCGCGCGGAGGCTCGACGCCCGACGAACAGCTGACCGAGAGCCTGAGCAAGATCAGCCGAGAGATCGACCAGGTAACGCGGCAACTGGCCGAAGGCTCGCTCGACGAGCTGGCCATTCACACGCGCTATCTCGACTATCGCTATGGCGATGGCGCTGTGCCATCGCTTGCTGCGCCAGATAGCGCGCCCGACACCCAGCCGGAGAACAATTGATGCAGGTTGCCATTCCCCACGAGCTAAGCCGCGAGGAAGTTCGCAAGCGCCTGAAGGCGAGCAGCCACGAAATCGCCGATGCGGTGCCGGGCGGCATGGCGGATATCGCGACCAGCTGGCCAAGCGAGGACCAGATGGCGCTGGGGATCATGGCGATGGGCCAGAAGATGGATGGCACTATCGACATCAAGGACGGCGAAGTGGTGTTCACTATCGCCCTGCCCGTCGCGCTCGGCTTTCTCGAACCGATGATCTCGGGCGCGATCCGCCAGCAGGGCCAGCGCATGCTGGAAGCGCCACAGGAAGATTAGAGTTCGCGATCTTTCTCGAGGAAGGTATCGGGTATTCGCAGCGCTGCCGTGGCCTGCCGCGTTTCGTTCAGGAACAGCAACAGCGCCCCCATCAGCAGGCCGACGGCCAGAATGAAGATGGCGGCGGCGACGGGCTGCAACGGGGCGTTGCTGAACTCCTCGACGAACAGCAGCACGACGGTCATGCCGATGCAGATCGCCGACAATACCAGCAGCAGCAACGCCCGGTTGATGAGATGGATGCGGCGATCGACCACGCGCATCTCGCGCACAATCTCGTCATGCTCGGTGCCCTGCGTACCCGGATGACGTTCCTGCAAGACGCGCGACCGGTCCACGATCCGCCCGAGCCGGGTCGACAGCAGGTTCATAATATTGCCGATGGCGACCAGCACGAAGACTGGCGCGAGGGCAAGCTGAATGGTCTGGGCAATCATATCAGTCACCCTTAGCACCCTGTTTCCGCAAACAGAAAGATTCTCGGGAACCTTCTTTTATCCTATTCATTCTAGTCACTTAATCGGTAAATGGTGGGGCACGTGGTTCGTCCGGTAACCGGTTTCAGGGTCGCATTTTGAAGGTACATTCTCTCAAGACATTACGAACATTCCTGCGAGACGAAGCGAGCGAGGCGCATGCGCTGCTGGACAGCAGTCTGCGGCGCTTCGATCTGTCGTCGCGCACGGGATATGCGCGTTTTCTCGCCTGGCAGCTCGAAGCGCGCATGCCGGTGGAGGAATGGCTTGCGGGCCATTTCGACCCTTCGGTGACCCCGCCCGCATCCGCGCCGGCATTGCTGGGCGATCTCGCCCGGCTGCGCCTGCCCATCTTCATCCCCCATATCCCTTTTGACGTTCCAGCAGATGCGGATGCTATCGGAGTCGCCTGGGGCATTGCCGGATCGCACCTCGGCAATCGCGCGATCCTGGCGCAGCTGCGCAAGAACGGCGCATCCTGGCCGACGCATTTCCTTGGCGACGAGCGAATGACCGCTTTCTGGAAGGGTCTGCTGCCTGCGCTCGATCGGGAGGTTACGGCGGATCGGGCCGAACGGGCGGTGATAGCCGCGCGCGCGCTGTTCAAACATTTCCACGCGATACTCGAAGGTGGCGACGGAAAGATCGCTGCATGAGCGGAACCGCCGAACATGCCTACGACCTGACCGATTGCGACCGGGAGCCGATCCACAAGCTGGGCAAGATCCAGTCCTTCGGTTGCCTGCTGGCGCTGACCGGCGACTGGAACGTCGCCTTCAAATCCGCCAACACCAGGGACATCCTGAGGCTGCGTGACGACATCGAGGTCGGCAGCCGCCTCATGGATCATCTCTGCTCCGACGCGATGGGTCGCATCCGCGAGGCCAGCTCGGGCCGCGAGGGCGGCGCGGTCGAGCGTATCTTCGGCCTCAGCCTGAGCGGGTCGGACCGGCTGTTCGATGTCGCCGTTCACCGCAGCGCGCAATTCATCATCGTCGAGGCCGAGCCGAGCGAGACTCAAGGCATCGACACCGCGACCGGCAAACTGCGTCCGCTGATGCAGCGCTTGCAGGCGCATACCGGGGTCACCGAGCTGTGCGATGCCGCCGCTACGGAACTCAAGCAGTTGCTCGGGATCGACCGGGTGATGGTCTATCGCTTCCACCCTGACGAGAGCGGCGAAGTCCTCGCCGAGGCGGCCGAGCCGCATCTCGAAAGCTTCCTCTCGCTGCGCTATCCCAAGAGCGACATTCCCAAGCAGGCGCGCGAGCTCTACGTGCGCAACCTGTTCCGCATCATCAGCGATGTGAACGAAGCGCCGGTTCCGATCCTGGGGGCCGGGTCGGCCAGCAGCGAGAGCCTCGACCTCAGCTACAGCACGCTGCGCGCGGTCTCGCCGATCCATATCGAATATCTGCGCAACATGGGCGTCGGCGCGTCGCTGAGCATCTCGATTGTCGTCAACGGCAAGCTCTGGGGCCTGTTCGCCTGCCATCACTATTCGGCCAAGGTCGTACCCTACACGCTACGCACGTTGTCCGAGCTGTTTGCACAATTGTTCGCGCTGCAGCTGGAGATCGCGATCAGCAATGCCGGCAACCTGCTCAAGGAGCGGGCGCAGATGCTGCACGACCGGATGATCTCGCAGCTGCCCAACAACGGCTCGATCGCCGATAACCTGCCACTGCTCCAGAAAGAGATCAGCGGGATCATCGCGCAGGACGGGGCCAGCGCCTTTATCGACGGCATCTACCAGTCGCGCGGTGTCGCGCCGAACGAGGAGCAGTTTCGCGCCCTCCTGCCCGCGCTCAACAGCGCAGCGGTCAGCACCATCGTCGAGACCGAGGACATACGCACCCTGCTGCCTGAGGGAGCCGACAAGCCCGCCGCGCTGGCTGGCGCACTGGTTATCCCCGTCTCGCGCCGACCGCGCGACTACGTGGTGCTGTGGCGTCGCGAATTGCCGCGCATCGTCAACTGGGCGGGCAATCCGGAAAAGCCGGTCGAATACGGACCCAATGGCGCGCGCCTGACCCCGCGCAAGAGCTTCGCTGCATGGCAGGAGACGGTGCGTGGGCGCAGCGCGCCTTGGACCGAGGAAGAACTGGCCATCGCCGAAAGCCTGCGGGTTACCCTGCTGGAGGTGATCCTGCGGATCGCCGAGGAAACCATGGAGGAGAGGAAGCGCGCTGAGGAACGGCAGAACCTGCTGATCGCCGAACTCAATCACCGGGTCCGCAATATCCTGACGTTGATCCGTGGCTTGATCAGTCAGTCGCGGGCCGAGGTGAGCGATGTGCGCGACTTCGCCGACCTGGTCGGCGGGCGCATCCGCGCGCTGGCACTGGCACATGACAATATTACGCGCGAACAATGGTCGCCTGCCTCCTTGCATGAACTGATCGAGGCCGAGGCCGAAGCCTATCTGGCAGGCAAGGCGGACCGCGTACTCATTTCTGGCCCGGATGTGCTGGTCACGCCCGAAGCCTACACGGTGCTGGCGCTGGTCATGCACGAGATGATGACCAATTCAGCCAAATATGGCGCGCTGTGCGATCATCGCGGCAAGCTGGAGATCGACACGCGGATCGACGAATATGGCGACCTAGCGATTCAATGGCGCGAAAAGAACGGCCCGCCGGTGCGGGCGCCCAAGCGCAGCGGATTCGGTTCGACCATCATCGAAAAGTCGATCCCGCACGAGCTGAAAGGGCAGGCCACGATCCGATACGAATTATCGGGCGTGGAAGCCGATTTTTTGATCCCGGCGCGGCTGGTCCACCGGGGCAAGCAATCAGCCGATGCGGAGCGGCAGGCGGCCAGGGCCGCACCGCCGCCGCCGCCTTCAGCGCTCTCGCACACCGATCCGGTCCTGCTGGTCGAAGACAGCATGATCATTGCCATGGATACCGAGGAGATGCTGCGCGAACTGGGCTACAGCAATGTCATGGTCGCGGGCAGCAGTGCCGCAGCGCTGGCTGAAATCGCCGAGCAAAAACCGGGCTTTGCAATCCTCGACTACAATCTGGGCGACGAGAACAGCGAGGATATTGCCGAGCGGCTCGCCGCAGATGGCAT
>DDNW01000174.1:4425-5956 GCA_002341345.1 Erythrobacter sp. UBA2510 | reverse complement strand
TCGGCTCGCCGCAGATGGCGTGCCGTTCTGGTTTGCCACCGGTTATGGCGAGGCGATGAAAGGCAATGAGAAGGGCGCGCTGGGCGTACTGCAAAAGCCCTTCAGCAAGGACGATCTGCAAAAGGCGCTGGGCACGCTCGACGAATAGGTCGCACCGGGCCGGGGCGATACGCCCCGTACCGCTGCCCCCTACTGGTTGCTGGCCCCGCCGAGCTTGCCGACCTTCTGCGTGCCGAGCATCGAAGTGACGAGCACTTCCTCACCGTCGACCACGATCGCCACGTCGGTCAGGCCGATAGCCGAAACGCGTGGCCCGTCGCTTTCGACCAGGACACCGCTGCAATCGACCAGCTCGGCAGGCCCGTGCACGGTATTGCCCGCAGCATCTGCCTCGCGCGCATCGCGCAGCGCGTTCCAATTGCCGATGTCGGACCAGCCCATCGCCACCGGGACCATGGCCGCACGGCTGGTGTTCTCCATCACCGCATAATCGATCGAATCGCCCTCGATGGCGCCGAAGGCCGCCGCATCGGGGTGAAACTGCTGGCCATTCTGCGATCCGCGCTCGACCGCGCGCGCGACGGTCGCCGCCATGTCCGGGCGATGCGCCGCCAGTTCGGCGAGCAATGCGCCGGCGCGGAAGGCGAAGATGCCCCCATTCCAGCTGTAGGAACCGTCGGCAAGGAATTCGATCGCGCGGTCGAGATCGGGCTTTTCGACAAATCGCTCAACCGCGAACCCTGCGCCCAGCGCATCGCCACGCTTGATATAGCCGAAGCCGGTTTCCGGTGCGGTCGGGGTGATCCCGAAAGCGACCATATTGTCATCGGCCGCCAGCGCAGCAGCGGCCTGCGCGGCAGCGCGAAAGGCGGCGATGTCGGCGATATAATGATCGCTCGGGCAGACCAGCATTACCGCATCTTCGGGCAGACGCGCTGCGGCCAGCGCGATGGCGGGTGCGGTGTTCTTCGCCTCAGGCTCGACGATGATCGAGGTGCCGGGAAAGGCGGTGCTCTGCGCCTCGACATGCGGCAAGTGCGCGGCCCCGGTGACGACGATGGGCGCGGCGAATATTTCCGGATCGGCACAGCGCGCCAAGGTCGCTTCGAACAGGGTCTGCTCGCCGACCAGCGGCAGGAAGGGCTTGGGCAATGTCTTGCGGCTGCGCGGCCACAGACGAGTACCGCTGCCGCCGCACAGGATTACCGGGTGAATCATGCTCATGGAGCCCTTATTACCGATCACTGATGTCACACCCGCAAATTGGGCAGGACCTTGTCTTACATGGAATAATTACCGACGAAAGAAGTCCTGTCGCCAGCCGTATCGTGCCGGGACAGGATCGCCGTTGGCGTCGCGCGCCGGATTGAAGCGGATTCGCTCGATGACGAGCGGGCAGACCAGCGCATTGGTTGCCGGATCGGGCCCGGGCGTGGTGACCCGGCAATCATAGGCACGCCCATCGACGCCCACGGTGAACTGCACCACGACCGAAGTCCCGTCACGGACCTGCCGACCGCCTTCAGGAATC
>DDNW01000174.1:394-4277 GCA_002341345.1 Erythrobacter sp. UBA2510 | reverse complement strand
GGTGACGGCAAAGCCGCCCTGCCCCGAACCGCCGCGTCCTGCGCCGGTCCCGTCACCCTCGCCCCCGGCACCCGTGCCCGCCCCCGCCTGCGTCGCACCCGAGCTATTGGCCGTGCCCGTTGAAGATGCGCGCGGTGCTGGCGTCGGGCGCGGCACGGGAATCGGCGGCGCAACGACCTCGCGTGGGGTCGCCTCCTTGCCTTCCTCGCCCGCTCCGCCCTCGGGTTCGGGAGTAGGGGTCTCGGTCGGTTGCATGGTCGGTTCGGGCGGCGCGGTAATCGTAACGGTCACGAACGAGGTCGCCCGTTCGATCGCCTCGCTGGTGAACTTGGGCGCGAGCAGGCTCGACAGCCCGAACAGCGCGACCACGTGACCGAGCACGATCAGCACAATCAACCACCAGCGCGGGCGGCGGCGCGGGCGGTAGCCGGTGGTGGGGTCTGCGGGGCTCATCCGTGATGCAACGCTGGCACCGGCGCCTGCGTTCCGCAAGTCGTTCACGAGCCGCGACCAGCCGAGGAACAGCAACGCCGCTTGATCTGTTAATTATATAATACACTGAAATAGAAAGGTTATTATGATGTTTGAAGCATTTCGTATCAAGGAACATATGGAAATTACCGATTGCAATGGCCAGCATGTCGGGACGGTCGATGAGGTGAAGTACGAGCGCATCAAGCTGACCCGCTCCGACAGCGAGGACAATATGCACCACTTCCTGCCGCTCGATGCGGTCGACAAGATTGCCGACAATCGCATCTATCTGAAGGAGGGGACGCGAATCCCGGTCGGCGTCGTCTGATATGCGGCGCAAGTCCCGAGGCAATCCGTCCCACCAGAAAGAATACCCCGGTCCGCGCGATGGCAGGCCGGGGTTTCGTTTGTTAACCAGGGATGGTTTACATACCGTCATGAAGCTAAATACTTCCGTCACATAGCAGACAGGTGAATCAGGGTGGATAACGGAACGGTCAGCGATAAGGGCGGCGGCGGGAACGGTGACAAGGCGCAGAAACTTGCGCTCAAGGTCCTGCATGTCGAGGACGATGCGGATGCCGCGGCTGACCTCACGATGCTGCTGGCGGGAGAAGGCTGCCATATCGTCTGGGTCCCGCTCGGGGCCGAGGGGCTGCGCCGGGCCGCACTGGAAGATTTCGACGCGATCGTGCTCGACCGGATGCTGCCCGACATGAACGGGCTCGATGTGGTCAAACGGCTGCGCGAAACGGGAATCGGCGCACCGGTGCTGATGCTCTCGGCACTCGCCCGCGCCTCCAACAAGGTCGAAGGGCTGGAAGCGGGCGTCGACGATTATCTGGGCAAGCCCTACGAGGCGGACGAACTGCTCGCCCGGGTACGCGCATTGGTGCGCCGCGCCTCTGGCCACACGCATAATGCGATCATCATCCACGGCCAGTTCGAATGCCATGTGAAAGCGCGGACCGCCTTTCGCAGCAACAAGCACATCCCGCTCAGCCCGAAAGAGTTCGAACTGTTCCGCTATTTCATGGAAAATGCGGGCGAGGTGGTGACCCGCGAAATGCTGCTGCGCGACGTGTGGAAGATCGATTTCGACCCGCAGACCAATGTGGTCGACGTGAATATCGGGCGTCTGCGACGCAAGCTGGAACAGGGATTCGACGCCCCCGCACTCGAAACGATCTGGGGCACCGGGTACCGTTTGACGCGCGGTGAGTGACCCACCTGCAACCGGGGCTGCCCCCGCGCCCACTTCTACGCCACCACCGGTTCGCACCCGGCGGTCGATTTTCGTCCAGCTTGTCCGCAATGCGGTGCTGTTCGCGCTGGTCACGCTATCGCTGCTGTTTGCCGTTACCGTCAGCGAAACGCAGCGCAATAGCCAGGGCGCGCTGACCGTCTCGGTCGAGACCGATCTTGCCGCACTGGTCGACGTCTATGTCAGCGGTGGCGAGAGCGAGCTGATTGACCGGGTGCGAGACCGATCCGGGTTGACCGGGCCGGAAGGGCGGCAGGCACGCTATCTGCTGATGCGGCCCGACGGGATCGTGCTCGCCGGCAATGTCGGCAGCTGGCCGACGCTCAACCCGCAGGCCGGACAGACCGGCTTCGTCGAACTGGACGACGGTACCACCGTCTATGCCCATGCGATCCGGTTGGCCGACGATCTTAACCTGCTGGTGGCGCGCTCTTCCGAAAGCGACCGGGTGGCGCTGATGCGCCTTACCTTTATCTTCATGGCCACGGCGGCGAACATCATTCTCGCAGGCTGGCTGCTGGGCCGCCGGGCGGCGGAAACCATGCGCGAGCGGGTGGAGGTCATCTCCGCCGCACTGCGAGCCGCCGAAGAGGGACGCGAAACCGGCGTCACTAGCCATCAGCCGGCGGACGAGATCGGCGAACTGGCCGACTTGTCCGGGCGAACCATCACCCGCGCCGCCAGCCTCGCGCGCACGCACCGGCACATGTCGGACCAGATCGCGCATGAGATCCGCACGCCGCTCACCAGGCTGGACCGGCGACTGGTGACCGCGATGGCGGACCTGCCCAGGGATGCCGATTACGATGCGCTGGAGCGCTGCCGACAGGACATCCGCTCGGTCGTTGCGATGCTCGATTCGCTACTCGACATTGCCGCGAGCGAGGGCCGTGTGGGCGACCGCAGCGGGTTGCAGGAACTCGACCTGTCGGCGCTAGCAACCGATCTTGGCGAACTCTACGAAGGCAGCGCAGACGAGGCCGGGATCACGCTCAGGCTGGATATCGAGCCCCACGTGATAATTATGGGTGAGCGGATGCAATTTGTCCGCCTGATCTCCAACCTGCTCGACAATGCGCTCAAGCATGTGCCCGAGGGCGGGCAGATCGAATTGATCGTGCGCGAAGGGCCGGTGCTGGAGGTGCGCGACAATGGCCCCGGTATCGAGCCTGAATTACGTCCGCTGGTGTTCGATCGGTTCCGTACCGGCACGAAATCGGATGATGGCGCGAGCCATGGCCTTGGGCTGGCGCTGGCTCAGGCAATCGCCCTCAGGCACGATATGAAAATCGGGCTGGTCGAAGCCGAGAAGGGCGCGCATTTCGTAGTCAAGCCGCACGTAATGTGGAGCACGGCAGCGCCTGCCTGAGGGCCCAGCGGGAGCGATTGCCCCTGCCGGGCCATGTTCTTACTCCGCTGCGTCGCCGGCCCAAGCCAGCTTGGGCTTGCGCGCTGCACTGGTCTCATCGAGCCGCCTGCGCGGAGCAAGATATGGCGCCCCGGCCATGCTTTCGTCGCCAGCATTGGCGCGTTCGGCGATGGAACGGAAGGCCGTGATAAACTGATCGAGTGCGGCCTTGCTTTCCGATTCGGTCGGTTCGACCAGCATCGCGCCGTGCACCACCAACGGGAAATACATCGTCATCGGGTGATAACCCTCGTCGATCAGGGCCTTGGCCAGATCGAGCGTCGAGACATCGTCGGCGAAGCCTTTGTCGCTGAACAGCGCTTCATGCATGCACGGCCCGCTGTGGCCGAAGGGTGCATCGAGCACGTCTTCGAGGCTGCGCAGGATGTAATTGGCATTGAGCACGGCGTCTTCGGACACTTGCTTGAGGCCATCGGCACCGTGGCTGAGGATATAGGCCAGCGCGCGGGTGAACATGCCCATCTNNGGTGGAAGCCCTCGTCGATCAGCGCCTTGGCCACGTCGAGTGTCGAAACGCCGCCGGTGAAGGTCTTGTCGCTGAACAGCGCCTCATGCATGCACGGCCCGCTATGGGCGAATGGCGCATCGAGCACATCCTCGAGCGAGCGCAGGATGTAATTGGCCGACAGCACCGCATCGCCCGAAGCGACACGCAGACCGTCCGATCCGTGGCTCATGATATAGGCGAGCGCACGGGTGAACATGCCCATCTGGCC
>DDNW01000174.1:0-187 GCA_002341345.1 Erythrobacter sp. UBA2510 | reverse complement strand
ATGCCCATCTGGCCGTGGAAGGCGCTCATCCTCCCGAAACCCTGCGGGTGTTCGGTCTCGGCACCCTCTTCCTCGATCAGCTTGAGCGTACCGTCCGCCTGCTTCGTGACGTAGGGCAGCGGCGCGAAGGGCACCAGCGCCTCGGACAGGACCACCGGGCCCGAGCCCGGGCCGCCGCCGCCATGCG
>DDNW01000214.1:5124-5678 GCA_002341345.1 Erythrobacter sp. UBA2510 | reverse complement strand
CGCATGCATCCAGTCGGCCGCCTGCTGCGCCTTGCTGGCGGCGGTGAAGATGGCCTTGGGGTCGTCTTTCAGGACCTTGAGCCACGAGGCAATATAAGCGGCATGATCGGGGCGCGGATGGTGGGCGATCCCGAGGTCTGCCAGGACCAGCCCGCTGAGAATTTCCACGCAGCATTCTTCGGCGGCATAGGCGGCCGAACCAAAGCGACCGGAAAGGTCGCGGTCAAGCCTGTGCCTTGCGCCACTGGCGTGACCATTCTCGTGTAGCCAGACACCGTAGAACGACGCGGCATCGCGAAACGAAGTGAACGGCGGCATGAACACGGTGTCGGCCGACGGGCGATAATAGGCTTCCGATCCACCGAACTCAGTCTTGACGCCCAGGTTTGTGATGAACGCTTCCGCATGGGCAAGGCGTTCAGCCTCAGGCAGCACAGGGGTCGCCGGGCGCTCGTACCCCTCCACCTGAGCGATATTGAAGACAGAAAATGCGCGGGCGAACATCCGTCGATGCCCGTCATCATCGTCTTCGTCGTCGGCCTGCTGGGAACCCT
>DDNW01000214.1:1282-4956 GCA_002341345.1 Erythrobacter sp. UBA2510 | reverse complement strand
ACAATACGACCGTGGTGGAGCGTTCTCCTTTACGCACCTGCGCGCCGGCATCCTGCCATTGCTTGTACGTTCCCCAGATACCGTCGCCATATCCGGCGGCAAAGCCCGTGGCCCAGAGCGCCAAAGTGTTTATGCCGCGATAGCGCTTGCCGGATGAAACGTTGGTCGGACGCGCGATGCTGCTCCCGTCGTGGAACCAGGGCGCACGCCAGTCGCCGGTGCCTGCCTCGATGGCGGCGATGATCTCGGTGGTGATACGGTTATAAACATCGGCGCGCCCGGCCGATGAGGAAGAGCGGGACATGACAGGTCTCCAGGACGGGCGGAGCAGGCCTCTCCCGCTCTCCTCATCGTTTCACTCACCCCGATCCCAAGCTCCCTCTCCCTTTACCGCCGCCCGAACGGGCGGCGTCGCGCCCTCGGGCGCGATCCGGGCCAGCACACCCTCGATCCGGTCAACTTCCTGCTGGAGCGCGGCCCGCTGCAATCCGGGCAGCCGCTTCTCGCGCAGCAACATGCGTGCCTCATCGGCACTTCGCTCCCAGACGGGCCTGTGATGTTCCGCGATGCAGGCGTTCGGGCAGCGGGTCGGTTCACAAAGCGCTGTCAGCGGGCGGTCTGCCGCGGCATCCGTCACGCGCTTGAGGCACAGGGCGGTTGCCGGATCGAAGAAGCAATCGGCAAGCGGTCCGACATGCAGGGTGCGGGCCAGACTGGCAAGCATGGTGCGCAGACGGGACCGGTCCGCGATCATCGGCGGCAATGGCCCGAGCTCGGTGGCTGTCTCGTCGAGGGTACGCGCGACACGAGGACCGGCCGGCCCGCCAAGGTCAGCCCCGCCGCGCCGCCTGTCGAAATACTCGAGCAGATCGTCGATCTGACCGAGCCGGCGCTGCGCCTCGACCTCGGCGCGGAAACCCGAGGCGCTGCTACCCGCGTAGCCTTCGAACGCGGCGACGGATGCATGCTTGTACTGGATCATGCCGGCCACCGTTCCGAAGGGACGGTTGGCGATGTGCCATGCGATCGTGCGACGAAACTGGCGGGTCGTGATCCGCCAGGGCTTACCGTCCGGCCCGGGCGGTATGGCGGGCGCCTCTTCCGTCCCGAACAGCCTGTTCAGGTGGTCACGATAGGCGTTTATCTGGCGCACGATCTCGGCGGAGACGTGCGGTTTGCTACTTCGCGTCACTGACAGCACGGGCCAGAGCGTATCGAGACCATTGGCAACAGCCGCGCACCGGGTCAACTGTTCGAGCACCCCGATCGCATGGGCGACGGGCTCGATGGTCACCCACTCCGCCGACGCTCCCCGGCCCCCCTTTCCCTTGTACGCAGTGGAACGGACGCGGTGTCGTGACACGGTGCCGTCCTCGCTGCGCGCAAGCGTCAGGCATCCCCGGCGCATCGCCTGCACCTCGCAATCGCGCATACCGGTCAGATAGGCGCAGACCACATAAGCCGCTGCCTGCAGCATGCGCTCTTCCAGGACGAGGGATTTGGCATCAAAGCGGTGCCGCCATGGCCGACCGAGATCGGCATCGACCGAGATTGGCGTATCCATGCCGCCGGGTTCGATCCCGATATCCGCGATGGCGGCAGCGATGAGATCGGACGCGCCGCCAGCGAGAGCGAGATGCATCGCCGGCTCCCTGGCGGCATCGACGCCGACGTGTAGATGCAGAAGCTGCACGTTGACGACGGGCAGAAGCTCCCCGCTTACCGGATCGACGGATGCGGAACCGTTGGGTGGGCTTGCCCAGACCGGCACGCCCCGGCCCTGCCGCGCGCGGGACCGGAAATAGCGCGCCAGTCGCTGCCGTTGCCGGCGGCGGCGCTCCGCATGCGGCAATCCCTGTTCCGCAACGAAGAGCCGGTCGCGGCGCGCTTCGAGCCGGGAAAGCTCACGCCGGGCGGCGAGAATGTCCCCTGCGAATACCGTGATGTAGCGCAGCGACCATGCCAGAAGCGGCGCAATGATCGGCTCGGGGATGCGCGGGGTCCGGTTCTCGGGAACATGACGATAGCCCGCGACGCGTGCGGGTGGCCGCCCGTCCCACGGTTCGAACGACAAGCCGCCGCCGGGAAGGTGCTCGCGGTAGAGATAGACGTCGATGACGACCTCGAGAAGCTGCCCGACAATGACGGGCCGCCTTGCCGGGTCGTCTCGGAGATGCCGTGCATAGGCGTCGATCAGCGGAGGATCAATGCGGGCAAGGTCCAGCGCGCCCAATCGTTCGCGGACGAAGCCGAAGAAGCGCCGCGCCCGGTTGAACGCCTGCCGCACACAGCTGGGCGGCAGCTTCGGACGATGGCCGGGAAGGTCGACATTGAGACGCGCATAGAGATAGGCGCGCATCATTGCCTGCACATCGGCATCTTCCAGCACGTCGAAATGCACGGTGACGTGGCAGCGCCGGGCGTTCTCACGGAAGACGGCGGGACCCAGGTCCCAGCTTGGATCGCCGACGCGCGACAGGTCCTCGCGGGCATGGCCCGGCTTGAGCGGCGCGCACGCCAGCACGGGCCGATCATCAAACGCGTAGGCGCCGACAAGGGCGGGCGCGGTCATGCGCGCGCCTCGGGGGGCAGATAGAGGCGCTCCTCCACGGCGCGTAACCGCGCTTCGGCGACAACGGCATCGGAAAACGCGGGTAAGATCTGATGGACGATCCGGGCATGAACCTGCCCGAACTTGACCATCCAGTCGGGACCGGGAAGCCCCTGCCGCTGGTCTTCGACGAAGGACAGGAAGGCCATGATCGCGGGGAGCTTGCGGGCGGTGATGACGGCGTTGGGGCAATGGAGGCATCCCCAGAACGGCTGCTGGCATGGCGAGCCGGCCTCGGCAAAGGGGCTGCTATGGAACCCCGCGCAGGCGGCGAGCCAGAGATCCTGCTCTCCATCGAGAATGGAACCGACCGCATCCGGCGGCATCAGCGACCCGGCCTGTTCGGGCGCTTCGCGCAGCGTCTTCTCGGCTGCTGGCGCGAGGATGGTCGGCATCGCGGCGACGACAGCGTCGCGGAAGGCATCGGCGACGGTGGCCTCGTGCAGGGGCCGCAGCGATGGCAGATCGGCGTAGTGGCGCGCCGCGACCTCGGGCGTGTGGCCGACCGCGAAGCGGGCGATGTAACCCTCGGTTTTGGTGTACCACAGCGCCTTGTGGGTTTTGCGAAGCCGGGACAGCAGAAGATGGAGCGGCTTGCCGTCCTCATCGACAATCCGGTGCCGTGCCACCCAGGCGTCGAGGCGTTCGCGCGGATGACGGATGCCGGCATGGAGACCGCCGACATTGTGGTAAACCCAGAGACAATCGGTGGGCAGATGCTGACGGGCGACGGTCGTGATCTCGATCAGCCGGCGGAGAAGGCCACCCGGCGTGCCGAGGCCGCCGTCGCGCACGCGCATGCTCTTGTGCCCGGCGGCGCCGGCGCGTCGCTTCAGGTATCGCAGTTCGACGGTTCCGGCGGAGGGATTGGCCAGGCAATCAACCGTCAGCGCCTTCAGGCATTCCGGCTCGAGGCCGGTATCGAGAGCAAGCAGCACGAGCAATGGCGGCAGATCGGTGACGTGCAGATGATGTTGGCGATGCAGGTCGTCGATCAGCGTGCTGATCGGCAAACCGCGCCGCAAGCGCATGAAATAGAGACGGCGCAGCTCGACGCTCTCGG
>DDNW01000214.1:520-1139 GCA_002341345.1 Erythrobacter sp. UBA2510 | reverse complement strand
AGACGGCGCAACTCGACGCTCTCGGTCCGAACGGCTCCATGGCGCGCGATGAGAGCTTCGACATCGGCCCGCGCTCCGGCAATGACCGGATCGCCCTCATCGGTCCGATCCTCGGCGCCGATCCGGCGGAATATCGCTTCCACGTCCGTACGGGCCGCGTCGCGCAGCGCGCGGGCGACGAAGGGACTGTAGGCATCACGCGGGGTCGAGCGTCCCGCCGAGGTCGCCATTGTATAGCGCAACCGCTCATGGAGGTCGGGCGTGATCCTGTCGGGCCGATCCGCCTCTATCGCACGCAGCGTATTGACGATCTTGCTGACCGTCACATGCCGGTAGATCGCGCCCATCCCCCCGCGTTCGAGTGCCGATGCGAAACCGTCGACATGGGCTGCGCGCACGTCTTCGGGCCCGTCCACCTCCCCCGCTTCATCGGAAAGCCAGGTGAAGAAACGGCGATAGGAGTTTACATACTGTTTGATGACGCTGGCCGCACCGATCCGGCCGCCGAGCGCGGCCGACCGGCGCAACGCGCTGGCAAAGGCGATAGCGAGCGGACGAGGATCGAGATCGGTCATGTCGACCAGAACGGTCCCGCCATGCCGCGCCTCGATGACGAACC
>DDNW01000214.1:0-293 GCA_002341345.1 Erythrobacter sp. UBA2510 | reverse complement strand
TGAGGCCGAGCACCGGATCGGGATTGGCTCGCTCCGGCGTGACGGGTGCGAAAGCGACGGGCCTGCCCTTGCGGGGACGCCCGCTCATGCGCCCTGCGGTCCCGGCAGCAGTGCCAGCAACTCCTCGACCGCCGAATCCACCGTATCGGCGCGGGTCGCAATATGGTCGAGATAGATATAGGTGGTGGCGAGACTCGCGTGGCCGAGCAGGCGTTGCACCTGCTGCAGCGGGTCGCCCAGGATCAGCCGGTAGCTCTCCATCGGCCCCGCCGGCAATGCGGCTTCGCGCGGAC
>DDNW01000152.1:44137-44298 GCA_002341345.1 Erythrobacter sp. UBA2510 | reverse complement strand
CCGTCGGACATGATGGACGGGCGAGTAAAGGCGATTCGCATGGCGCTGGAGATGGGCGGGCACCACAATGTCCAGATCATGAGCTATGCGGCCAAATACGCTTCAGCCTTTTACGGCCCTTTCCGCGATGCGGTCGGCTCGGGCGGCCTGCTCAAGGGCGA
>DDNW01000152.1:43338-43874 GCA_002341345.1 Erythrobacter sp. UBA2510 | reverse complement strand
CGAAGAGGCGCTGCGCGAGATTGCCCTCGATATCGAGGAGGGTGCCGACAGCGTCATGGTCAAGCCGGGTCTCGCCTATCTCGACGTGATCTGGCGCGCCAAACAGGCCTTTGGCATACCGGTATTTGCATACCAGGTAAGCGGCGAATACGCCCTGATCGAAGCGGGCGTGGCGGCAGGCGTGGCTGCGCGCGAGGCGCTGGTCATGGAAAAGCTGATCGCCTTCAAGCGCGCCGGCTGTTCGGGCATCTTGACCTACCACGCTCCGCTGGCCGCAAGGATACTCTCGGAATGAGCAACACAATAACAAGTCTGGACATGACCGGTCGCTTTCCCGGCGCTACGATCATGGAATTCGAGGGCAAGGTGCCCGAAATTCACGAAACCGCCTTCGTTGCGCCCGGTGCGCACATTATCGGTGACGTCGTGATCGGCCCGCACGCGAGCATCTGGTACAATTGCGTTTTGCGTGGCGACATTCAGGCGATCCGCATCGGCGCCCGCTCCAACGTGCAGGACGGCACCGTGATCCATGT
>DDNW01000152.1:43014-43276 GCA_002341345.1 Erythrobacter sp. UBA2510 | reverse complement strand
CAGGACGGCACCGTGATCCATGTCGAGGGCGAGCGCCCTGATGGCGAGGATGGCTGGTTCGACGGCTTGCCCACGATTATCGGCGACGATTGCGTGGTCGGGCACATGGCGCTGATCCACGGGACCACGGTCGGCGATCTGGGCTTTGTCGGCATGGGCGCGGTGGCGATGGACGATTGCAAGATCGGCGAAGGCGGCATGCTGGCCGCCGGCGCCCTGCTTTCTCCCGGTAAGGAAATTCCGCCCGGCGAAATCTGGGTCG
>DDNW01000152.1:42520-42868 GCA_002341345.1 Erythrobacter sp. UBA2510 | reverse complement strand
AATCTGGGTCGGGCGGCCGGCGAAATTCATGCGCAAGCGCGAGCCGGAGCAGATCGCCAAGATCAGGTTCCAGGCGGAACGCTATGTGAAGCTGGCCGAACGGCATCTGGCACAATTGCATGGCCAGACCCCAGGCTGACCTTCCTCGGGCCGCAGCCATCCTTGCGCTGGCCGATGATACCAGGCGGATATCGGTCAGGGTGACGCCGGGCGCCCGGCAGGAAAGTCTCGCCATCGAGGGCAATCGCCTGCTGGCCAAGGTGCGCGCCAATCCCCAGGACGGCGAAGCGAACAAGGCGGTTGTCGCATTGCTGGCAAAGGGGCTGGGCGTGGCGACGTCACGCTGTT
>DDNW01000152.1:41059-42432 GCA_002341345.1 Erythrobacter sp. UBA2510 | reverse complement strand
GGTGGCGACGTCACGCTGCCGGATCGTGCGCGGCATGACGTAGCGCGACAAAGTGGTTCAGCTGGATTGAGGCGGCGCGGCAGGGGGCTCGCGCTCGATCGTCAGCGCTCCCGCCAGCAGGCACAGCGCAAAGCCGACGGCTATCCAGGCAGAGAGCCATTGCCAATGGGTCGCCACGGTTGCACCCAGCACTGCGCCAAGCGCGAGGCTGGCCCATAGCACGGCATTCAGCAGCCATCCGGGAATGCGCTGACCGGTAAGGAACGTGGCGAGTCCCTGACCGAAGCGGACCAGCGCACCGGTCATGTAAGTCACCCCGACCGCAACCTCCTTGTCCCGGCGAAAGGCATTGTTGAGCGCCCCCATTGCCAGCACGGCCAGCCCGAGAAAGCCGTTCTCGCTGCCGCTTACGCGCGCCACTGCCGCAGACAGCAGCAAAGCTGAAGAAAAGGCAAGGACGGCGGTTTTGCGGCGAGGCTCGAAGCGGTCGGCCAACAGCGCGCCCAAAGTGACTCCGATGACAAAACCGAGGATCAGCAGCGCCGGAATCCGCGCCTGCATGGTCCAACCGGCCAGATCGACCCCAAAGCGGGTGGTGTTGCCCGACATGAAGGAGACAAAATAGCTGTTCGCTGCGAGAAAGCCGGTTGCATCGACAAAGCCTGCCAGACCGGCGATGCCGAAGGCGAGCGTGCGGCGCTTGGTGTCATAGCGATGCATGTGGCGCAATTATGCGCCGCATTGCGCGCAATTCAATCCCGCGTCATCGCTGCAGCCATCATCGTAAGCCGGTTTTCGAGCTCGTTGGCCAGCATCTGGTTTTCCAATTCCGCTGCGGCAATCGCCCGCCCCATGGCATTGATCCATTGCCGCGCGGTTGCCTTGGTTACGCCAAGCCCGCGATGTGCGCTCATCACACACTTGCCCGGATTCTGTTCGAACCAGTCGTTCGGTCCACCGGCCCATGCGGTCAGCCAGCCTGCCAGCGACCGGCGCATCGGCGCAAGATCGGGGGCATGCATCGCCCGTAATTCCGCGTAGGCCGGGTCGCTGTCCATCAGATCGTAAAAGCGGTTGACGATCTGCTCGATCACGGGCTTGCCGCCGAGCGCTTCAAAGGGTGTATGCGGCGGCGCAGTCTCGGCATTCATCCAGCTAGCCTCCTGATGGCAATTCTCCGATGATTGCCATGGAGCAGGGTTGCGCCATCGACATTGATCATGCGCAAATCAGTCGCGGATGAGCGCACGCAGGCTTTCGATCCGGTCCGCCTCATGCGCCGGCTTGTCCCAGCGGATGCGGTGGATGCGCGGGAAGCGCATGGCGAGGCCCGACTTGTGGCGCTTGCTGGCATGGACGCTGTCGAAAGCGAG
>DDNW01000152.1:19898-40982 GCA_002341345.1 Erythrobacter sp. UBA2510 | reverse complement strand
ACCTCGAACACCAGCTTGCGCTCGGTCTCGCGCACCGGGCCGAAGCGGTTGACGGTATTCTGCCGTACATGACGATCGAGTTTCTTGAGCTCCTCGTCGGTAAAGCCCGAATAGGCCTTGCCCACGGGCAGCAGCTCGGCGCCGCCGGTCCCGTCGGGATCGGGCTCGCCGTCCCAGCAGCCAAATGTATAGTCGGAATAGAAGCTGGACCGTTTGCCACTCCCGCGTTGGGCATACATCAGCACGCAGTCGACCAGCAGCGGGTCACGTTTCCACTTGTACCACAGGCCTGCCTTGCGCCCTGGGACATAGGGACTGTCGCGCCGCTTGAGCATCAGGCCTTCGATCGCGTCGTCGCGTGCGCCCTCGCGGATTTGGGCGAGGTTTGCAAAAGTGTCGGCCTCGACCACTGCGGACAGATCGAAATGCGTGTTCGGCAGGCGCGCCATCAGCTGTTCGAGCGCCGCGCGCCGCTCTCGCCATGGAAGCGGGCGCAGGTCCGTGCCGCCGAGCGACAGGATATCGTAGAGCCGTGCGAAGGCGGGATATTCGGCCAGCATTTTTGTGCTGACGTTTTTGCGACCGAGTCGCTGTTGCAGGGCATTGAAGCTGGCCGCACCGCCCGCTTCACCACCCTGATGCGCGCCCCGGACCAGCAATTCGCCATCGAGCACGGCTGGAAAGTCGAGTGCGGTAATCAGTTCGGGAAAGGTCGCGGAAATATCGTCGCCCGAGCGCGAATAGAGCCGCGTTTCCCCTCCGGCATGGACCAGCTGCACGCGAATGCCGTCCCATTTCCACTCGGCGACGTAATCCTCGAGGTCGACGACAGTATCGTCCAGCGGATGCGCGAGCATGAAGGGCTTGAACAGCGGCATATTGGCGGTGTCGGGCGGCTCCGCACCATCAGCGGCCCAGGCGAACAGCTCGGTGAAGGGCGGGGCGAGTGCGTGCCAATATTCCTCCACCTTATCGACCGGCACGCCGAACGCTTGTGCAAAAGCCAACTTGGCAAGCCGCGCCGAAACGCCCACGCGCATCCCGCCGGTCGCCATCTTGATCAGCGCATACCGGCCAGCCGCATCGAGCCGGTCGAGCAACTTGGGCAACTCGCTCATCACAGAGACGCGGGTCATACTGGCGAGTGCTTCGACCGCCTCGGCGACGCTAGGGGTCGGTTCTGTACCATTAGGGTTGGCGGGCTCCGGCCATAAAAGGCTGGCCGTTTCTGCCGTATCGCCGACGAAATCTCGGCTGAGCGACCACAGGACGGGATCGACCCGCTCCTGCATCAGATTGCGGACGGTCGATGACTTCACCGCCGCAAAGTCGAGCCCGCCGGTCAGCGCCCCCAGCGCCCAGCCACGGTCGGGATCGGGAGTGTCGCGCAGGTACGCGGCGATCAGCCGCATCTTCTCATTGCGGCTTGAGGTATAGATCAGCGCGTCGAGAAGTCGGGCGAAATCAATCATCTTCGTCTTCGTAGCCGACCATTGCCAGAGCCCTTGCGCGTCGCTGATTGAGCTGGTGCCAGCGCAGCAGCGCCTCCTCGCGGCCATGGGTGATCCAGGTCTCGTGCGGATCGACCTCAAGCACGGTTGAGGTCAGTTCGTCCCAGTCGGCATGGTCGGAAATGACCAGCGGCAGTTCGACATTGCGCTGCCTCGCGCGCTGGCGCACCCGCATCCAGCCCGAGGCCATGGCGGTGATCGGCGCGGGCAGACGGCGGCTCCACCTGTCGTTGAGCGCGGACGGTGGACACACGACAATCGCGTCACGCATGTCCTCCTTGGCATGGTCGGCGACCAGCCGTAATTCGCCGAGATCGACGCTGAAGCTTTCGTAGAGGCGGCACATCTTCTCCATCGCACCATGGAGATAGATCGGCTCCGCATGCCCCGCGCGTCGGAGTTCGGCGATCACCCGCTGTGCCTTGCCCAGTGCATAGGCACCGACAAGGACGCAGCCATCGGGATGATTCTCACGCACTTTCAACAGCTTGTCGATCTCCTGCTCGATGGGCGGGTGCGTGAAAACGGGCAGGCCAAAGGTAGCCTCGGTGATGAAAATATCGCATGGCACCACCTTGAACGGCGGGCAGGTCGGGTCGGGACGGCGCTTGTAATCGCCGGTGATGATGACGCGCTCGCCCGCATGCTCGAGCAGGATCTGCGCGCTCCCCAGCACATGACCCGCTGGATAGAAGGTCGCATCGACCTCGCCCGCCAGTCTGATCGTCTCGCCATAATGGACCGGCTCGGCTCCAGCGCGTGTCTGGTAGCGCAACTCCATGATCGCCAGCGTTTCGGGCGTGGCCAAGGTACGTCCATGCCCGCCGCGCGCATGGTCGGCATGGCCATGGGTGACCAGCGCCCGCCCGACTGCATGCGAAGGGTCGATCCAGACATCGGCAGGGGTGATGTGAATTCCGTGCGGTTCGGCCCGGATCCACGAGAATGGCGCGCTCATGCCGGGGAAATCCGCGAGAGACCGCGACGGTTCCGCCTTGCGTTATTCGGCAGCCGCCTGCGCCCCGCGCTCAGCGTCGCGCTCGGCCTGCCATGCGGTGATGGCGGGGTCATCGCGCAGGATATGGTTTTCCGGGTCGAGGAGGTAATGCGCTCCCACGCTACCCATATCGATGCGCCCCTTTCCGCTATCCATAGGCACTTTCTCGACGCGGTCGCCGACGCGGACCTCCACGGGCATGGCGAAGGGCAGGTCCGACCCGCTTTCCCACGCAAGATCGAGCCATCGCCCGTCCCGCTGCACCACCAGCTTTGGCAATTCAGACCTGTACAGATACGCATCGAAGAACCAGCCAAGATCCTTGCCGCTGATCTCTTCGGCAATCGCTTCGAAATCGGCTGTGCTGCGCGAGACGGGCGCGAAATTACCCGGCATGGGGTCGGGTCGTCCGTAGACAAGTCGCGTCAGGCTTTCGAAGAAGGCATCGTCGCCGATCAGGTAGCGCAAGCTGTGCGCGACCCACGCACCCTTGTAATAGATGTCGCCGCCCCAGGCGGCCTCCTGGTCAAGATAATCGGGGCTTTCATCCTCCGGTGGCACCAGTGGGACTCTCGACCTGATCTGCCGACGACTGCGCCACAATTCGGAATCGGCCAGCATCCGTCCACGTGACCATTCGAGGAACAACGGCTGCATGTAAGTGCCCAGCCCCTCATGAAGCCACATATGGTTGATCGAGGAATGGGTCAGCTGGTTGGCGAACCATTCATGCGCGAATTCATGCGCCAGCAGCCAGTCATAGCCGAGCGGATCGCGTTTGAATTCATTGCCATAGGCGTTGATCGTCTGGTGCTCCATGCCCAGATGCGGGGTCTCGGCAATGCCCGCCTTCTCGTCATAAAAGGGATAAGGCCCGATCTGCTCCTCAAAGAAGGCGATCGACTGGCCAAGTTCGCCCAAGAGCCGCCCGGCCTCCGCGCCATGTCCCGGCAGATGCCAGAACTTCAGAGGTATTATATTACCGTATTGGCTGGTATAATCCTGTTCGGTCAACTCATAGGGACCGATCTGGAGGGTGACGCCGTAATTGTTCGGATATTTCGCGCGCCAGCGCCATGTCGCCCACCCGTTGTCGTGTTCGACGTTCTGCAGGGCGCCGTTACCGGCCACCACCAGCGGCTCGGGCACCATGACCGCCATGTCCATCAGCGCGATGCGGCTGGAGGAATGGTCGATGCATGGCCAGAACATGTCGCACCCTTCGCCCTGAATGGCGGTCGCGATCCACGGATGGGGTGCACCATTGGCATCGAGCGCACTGGACCACGTGATACCCCCGTCCCATGGCGGCATGACCGCAACATGAGGGTTGCCTGACCACGCGATCGTCACCTGTGCCTCTTCGCCCTCTGCCAGTGTGCTCGGCAGAACGATAGAGAGGAGGCCATCGGGGTTCGTCCAGTCGGCGGCAACCCCGTCCACCTCCACTTTCGAAATTGCGTAGCGCGGCGCCAGGTCGAAGGCCAAACTGTCGAGTGCTGATCGCGCGGTCACGCGATAGCGTATCTCGCCCGAAATGCTTCTGCTGGTCGGATCGACGGTCAGCGAGAGTGCCGCATAGGGCAACGCCATATTCGCGCGCACCGGATCGAGCGGCAAGTCAGACTGGGCTGTCCGCTCGGCAATTGTGTCGGGAGATGAGGCACCGCCGCCCTGTGTCGCAGCAGGTGGGGCGACTGCGAACGACAAGCCGAAGGCGCACGCCAAGGCCATGCGGTCTATTGCGCGCATCACTACCTCTTCGAAAATCCGGCCCGATCCCGGAGAAGCGCTCTATTCTTCGTCGTCCATGGTGCTTCCAGACTCGTCGCTCGACGTCGGGGCTTCGGGCTTCTTCGTGGCCGCTGCCGTCTTCCTCTTGCGCTTCGGCTTGTTCTTCGGCGGTGAGGGGGTCAGCTCGAAGGCGAGGGTGTCGTCCTTCACGCTGACATGGACCTCTCCGCCATTGGCGAGCTTGCCGAACAGAAGTTCCTCTGCGAGGCGCTGCTTGACCTTTTCCTGGATCAGGCGAGCCATTGGGCGCGCACCCATCAGCTTGTCATAGCCGCGCTTGCCCAGCCATTCGCGCGCATCGCCGTCGAACTGGATGTGGACGTTCTGCTCGGCCAGCTGCAGTTCGAGCTGGAGGATGAACTTGTCGACCACGCGGCTGACCGTTTCCGGGCCGAGATAGGCAAACGGCACCACCGCATCGAGCCGGTTGCGGAATTCGGGGGTGAACATCTTCTTCACCGCCTCGTCCTGCGCTTCGGTCTTGGTCCCGGCCCCGAAACCGATGCCCTGCTTGGACGCATCCGAGGCACCGGCATTGGTGGTCATGATCAGGACCACGTTGCGGAAGTCGACCGTCTTGCCGTGATGGTCGGTCAGGCGGCCATTATCCATCACCTGGAGCAGGATGTTGAACAAATCGGGATGAGCTTTCTCGATCTCGTCGAGCAGCAGCACACAATGCGGGTGCTGGTCGATTGCATCGGTCAAGAGGCCGCCCTGATCGTAGCCGACATAGCCCGGAGGCGCACCAATCAGGCGCGATACCGAGTGGCGCTCCATATATTCGGACATGTCGAAGCGTTTCAGCTCGATCCCCATGATCGAGGCGAGCTGGCGCGCGACCTCGGTCTTGCCGACGCCGGTCGGGCCCGAGAACAGGAACGAGCCGATCGGCTTGTCTGCATCACGCAGGCCTGCGCGGCTGAGCTTCATCGCGGTCGAAAGCCGTTCGATAGCGTTGTCCTGCCCGTAAACGACCCGCTTCAGGTCGCGTTCGAGATTGGCGAGCGCGGCCTTGTCGTCCTTCGACACCGACTTCGGAGGAATGCGCGCCATCGTCGCGACGACCTTCTCGATCTCCTTGGCGGTGATCGTCTTGCGGCGGCGGCTGGGCGGGACGAGCATTTGCATCGCGCCGACTTCGTCGATCACGTCGATCGCCTTGTCGGGCAGCTTGCGGTCGTTGATGTAGCGCGCGCTCATCTCCACCGCAGTCTTGATTGCATCGGGCGTGTATTTGACACCGTGATGTTCCTCGAAGGCAGTGCGCAGGCCCTTGAGGATCTTGATCGTATCCTCGACCGTCGGCTCGTTCACGTCGATCTTCTGGAACCGGCGCAGCAGTGCGCGATCCTTCTCGAAGTGATTGCGGAATTCCTTGTAAGTGGTCGAACCGATGCAGCGGATCGCGCCGGAGGACAGGGCAGGCTTCAACAGGTTAGAGGCATCCATCGCCCCGCCGCTAGTCGCACCGGCGCCGATCACCGTGTGGATCTCGTCGATGAACAGGATCGCCTCTGGCATCTTTTCGAGCTCGTTGACGACCTGCTTCAACCGCTCCTCGAAATCGCCGCGATAGCGGGTGCCCGCCAGCAATGCGCCCATGTCGAGCGAGTAGATCACTGCCTCTTCGAGCACTTCGGGAACGTCGCCCTCGACGATCTTGCGCGCCAGGCCTTCGGCGATGGCGGTCTTGCCGACGCCCGGATCGCCGACATAAAGCGGGTTGTTCTTCGAGCGACGGCACAGGATCTGGACCGTGCGATCGACCTCGGGGCCGCGCCCGATCAGCGGGTCGACCTTGCCGTCAAGTGCCTTCTGGTTGAGGTTCACGCAGAACTGGTCGAGCGCCGAATCCTTCTTGTTCGATTTCTCTGGCTTTTCCTCGGCCTTGGCCTCGTTCGCTTCGCCCGAGCCGCTCGGGGTGCGGCTTTCGATCTGCTTGCCGCCCTTGCCGATGCCGTGGCTGATGAAGCTGACCGCGTCGAGGCGGCTCATGTCCTGCTGCTGGAGGAAATAGACCGCGTAGCTATCGCGTTCGGAAAACAGCGCGACCAGCACGTTGGCGCCCGTCACCGTGTCCTTGCTCGAAGACTGGACATGCAGGATCGCACGCTGAATCACCCGCTGGAACCCGGCCGTTGGCTGCGGATCGGCCGAATCTTCGGTTTTCAGCGACTGGTATTCCTGATCGAGATACTGGCGCACGACATTGGCCAGTTCGCCAAGGTCGACGCCGCAGGCGGTCATAACCTCGGACGCATCCGGGTCCTCGGTCAGCGCCAGCAGGAGATGCTCCAGCGTCGCATATTCATGGCTCCGGTCGCTGGCATTCTGCAGCGCCGAATGGAGGGTCTTCTCAAGGTTCTGTGCGAAGCTGGGCATGTGTCTGGTATCCAATTGTCGCGAGCGTACGATCCGAAGTGTTTCCAATATGCGAACGACCTGTCCGCGAAGTTGACAACAGGCGGGCTGAATGACGCCAGAACGGCATCGTAGCGGGAGCCAGAGCCGCTGCAAGCGTCCCGGCAAGTGCCTGTCGTAAAGTGAATATGGGGCGCCGCAGCGCGATTGCGAGGTTAAGGTCGGGGCGCTGCGACCCCATCAATCGCAGCTTTGCGGTTTGAACAAAGCGTCGGCCAGTTTCCGGTGACTGGCAGCCTTGTCGTAATGCGCCCTGACCCGCGCGATCTCTCTTTCGAGGAGAATGATTCGTTCGGTCAGTTCGTCCTGAGAATAGGTGTCGAGCGCCTCGCCGGAAAGCCGGGCCGCGGCATCTTCGCGTAACCGGGGCAGGTCATCGTCACTCATTGCAGTGCAGCATTGCGCTCAGTCGGCTTGCTGTCAATGGGCCACCTCTCTAGGTGTGCACAGCTTCTTTTTACCGCGCCGAACATCGAGGGGGGCGATTTGGCCGAGACGATTCCCGAAACCATGCGCGTGATGGCGATCAGCGAGCCGGGCGGGCCCGAAGTGCTGCGACTCGAGCATCGTCCCGTGCCACGGCCAGCAGTGGGCGAAGTGCTGGTTCGGGTCAGCCATGCGGGCGTCAACCGGCCCGACTGTCTGCAACGCGCCGGCCTTTATGCGCCGCCGCCGGGGGCTAATGATCTGCCGGGGCTGGAAATCGCCGGTACGGTGGTGGCAATAGGGGCAGGGGTCGAGCCGGAGATGCTCAACCAGCCAGTCTGCGCGCTGACTGACGGTGGCGGCTATGCCGAATATTGCTGCGTTGCGGCCGAACGCTGCCTGCCGGTGCCAGAAGGCCTGCCAATGGCCGAGGCGGCAGCCATGCCCGAAACACTGCTGACCGTGTGGCACAATGTGTTCGAGCGGGGCTGCGCCCGTGATGGAGAGGTGCTGCTGGTGCATGGTGGCACCTCGGGCATCGGGACCATGGCGATCAAGCTGGGCAAGCTGTTTGGCCTGACCGTCATCGTGACCTGTGGCACTGCGGACAAATGCGCAGCGGCGCTGCGGATCGGCGCGGACCATGCGCTCAATTACCGCGAGAGCGATTTTGTTGCCGAGGTGAAGACGCTGACCGGTGGCAAGGGTGCCAATGTCATCCTCGACATGGTCGCGGGCGATTACACGCAGCGCAACCTGACCTGCCTTGCCGAAGACGGGCGGCTGGTGGTGATCGCCGTACTCGGCGGAGCCAGGGCCGAGATCAATGTCGCGCGCCTGATGTTGAAACGGCAGACGCTGACTGGCTCGACCCTGCGCGCCCGCTCAGATGCTTTCAAGGCGCTGCTGACCGGCGAGATCCTCGCCGAAGTGTGGCCTGCCGTCATCGATGGCGAATTGCGGCCCGAAATGGACGAGAGTTTCGCACTGGAAGATGCGGCCAATGCTCACGCCCGGATGGAAGCAGGCGACCATATCGGCAAGATCGTGCTGCAGATCGGCTGAATTGCACCAGAAAAGCCCGCCCGAAAGGCCAGTTAACCTTGACTTCAAACGGCAATCTTGTCGCCGTTCTGTCCCCAAATTGAGAGTCCCCTGTAATAAAAGCGATTCATAGGATGCCGGGCAATTTTAGTGCAATTCGAGGTTGCATTCATGCTTGGCAGGTTCTTCGAAGGCAGTGACGAAAGTGACGGCGTGCTCGCCGCCTTTCCCGATATCGAGGCATCGCGCCCGTCGATCCCGGAAGCCCCCCTCGAAGGTGGTCGCCGCAAATACCGCACGATCTGGATCAGCGATGTCCATCTTGGCACCAAGGGCTGCAATGCCGAACTGCTGATCGACTTCCTCGACAATGTCGACAGCGAGACGATGTACCTGGTCGGCGACATTATCGACGGCTGGCGGCTGAAGAAGAAATTCTACTGGCCCGATACGCATAATGACATCGTCTGGCGCATCATGAAGCGCGCCAAGCGCGGCACCCGCGTGGTTTACATCCCCGGCAATCACGACGAGATGTTCCGCCAGTTCACCGGCCTCAATTTCGGCGGAGTCGAGATCCGGCGCGCCGCCTTCCACGATACCGCCGACGGGCGGCGGCTAATGGTGCTGCATGGCGACGAGTTCGACACGATCATGCTCGCCCATCGCTGGCTCGCCTTCGTGGGCGACGCGCTGTATCATCTGATGATGGGGCTCAATAACCGCGTCAACGCGGTGCGCCGCCGCCTCGGCCTGCCTTATTGGTCGCTGTCCAAGATGGCCAAGCACAAGGTCAAGAATGCGGTCGAGTTCATCTCTCACTATGAAGAGGTCGTGGCCCGCGCAGCTGCCGAACGCGGCGTCGACGGCGTGGTCTGCGGCCATATCCACACCGCCGAACACCGGATGCTCAACGGTATCGAATATTGGAACGACGGCGACTGGGTCGAAGGCTGCAATGCGCTGGTCGAGCATGCCGACGGGCGGATGGAAATCCTTCACTGGCCCGAGGAAGTCGAACAGCGCAAGGCCGCCGAGGCCGCGGCTTCGAGAGTCGAAACTATTACCGCACGAGCAGCGGCCTGACCGAGGGGCCAGTCATGAAAATAGCCCTCGTCACCGACGCCTGGTCGCCGCAAGTCAACGGCGTGGTCCGCACGCTCCAAACGACTGTCGCGTTGCTGCGCCAGCGCGGGCATGAAGTCATGGTGATCTCGCCCGACCTGTTCCGCTCCTTTCCCTGTCCGACCTATCCCGAAATCCGGCTGGCTCTGGCCGGTCGCGGCGCCGTGGGTAAGCGGCTGGCGAGATTCGCCCCTGATGCGATTCACATCTCGACCGAGGGTCCGCTGGGATGGGCGGCACGTGGCTGGTGCCTTGCCCGCAAACTGCCCTTCACCACGGCCTATCATACGCAGTTTCCCGAATATCTGGCGCGCCGCACAGGCATGGAGGCGCGCTGGTTCTGGCCCTTCATTCGCCGCTTCCATGGCCCATCTGCCGCGATCATGGTGGCGACCGGCACGATTCGGGCGCAATTGCTGGAGCACGGCCTGTTCCGCGTGCAGCCGTGGACGCGTGGCGTCGATACGGCACAGTTCGCGCCCGACCACCCGCCGCCCGACCTGTTCTTCACCCTGCCGCGCCCGATCCAGCTCTATGTCGGGCGCGTAGCGGTGGAGAAGAACATCGAGGCCTTTCTGGAAACCAGCCACTCCGGTTCGAAAGTCGTGGTCGGCGACGGTCCTGCGCTGGCTGACCTGCGCACGCGCTATCCCGAGGCACATTTTCTCGGGAGTCGCAGCGGCGAGGCGCTGACCGCCTGCTATGCGGGCGCCGACGTCTTCGTCTTTCCAAGCCGTACCGACACTTTCGGGCTCGTCATGATCGAGGCGCTGGCCTGCGGTACGCCGGTGGCGGCTTATCCGGTGCCCGGCCCGCTTGATGTCCTCGACCCGAAATCGGGCGTGATGGATGACAATCTGGATGAGGCCATTGCCGGGGCGCTGACGCTCGACCGGGCGGACTGCCTCGCGCATGGCCGCAGCTTCGACTGGGACAAGAGCGTCGACCAGTTCCTCGCCAATCTGGCACCGGTCAGCAGGCGAACCGATCCGGCGCGCATGGTTCCGGCTACGGCCTGAAACTGACCCGCCGCGCAGCGCGCTTGCCCAACCTCGCCAGAGCGTCTACATGTGCAACAGCAAGGCCGCTCCGCGAGGGGCGGCCCTTTTATTTCTGACTGGAGAGACGCCAGTGGCCCAGCCCACTCCCCTCATGCCGCACGCGACCGCCTCGTGGTTGGTCGACAATACCGCGCTCAGCTTTGAACAGATCGCCGAATTCTGCGGGCTGCACATCCTCGAAGTGCAGGCCATGGCCGACGATCTGGCGAGCTCGAAATATACCGGGCGCGATCCCGTGCACGCCGGCGAGTTGACCCATGAGGAGATCGAGCGCGGCCAGGCCGACTCGTCCTACCGCCTCAAGATGCAGCGTGCGCCGGTCGACGTCAGCCGGACCAAGGGCCCGCGTTATACGCCGGTTTCCAAGCGGCAGGACAAGCCCGATGGCATCGCGTGGATCCTGCGCAACCACCCGGAAATCTCCGACGCGCAGATCGGCCGCCTGATCGGCACAACACGCAACACGATCAACGCTATCCGCGACCGCTCGCACTGGAACATCGCCAACATCCAGCCGAAGGACCCGGTGACGCTGGGGCTGTGCTCGCAACGCGAGCTCGACGCAGCGGTGGCCAAGGCGTCGAAGAACGCGCCGGTCACCGAGGATGAAGGCGAGGAGGTCGTTGTCACGCAGCCGCGCGATGAACGTGCCGCGCTGATCGAGGAATTGAAGGCTGAGCGCGAGGCGGCGACCAAGGCTGCGGCCGAAGCGGCGCAGGAAGCCGAGGCCGAAGCGTGGCTTGTAGCCAAGCGCGCAGCCGAAGCCGAGGGCACACGGCAGCCGTAAGCTACGGACCGGAACCACAATCAAACAAAAAAGGGCGGCTCGCGGGCCGCCCTTTTTCTTCGGTCTGTCAGCTTGCGCGTTCAGGCAGCGGCGGGCGAACCCTGTGCCTTGAGCAGATCGGGTTTTTCACCATTCGCGCCCGGCTTGGGCAGTTGTTGCTGGGCAGCCTTGTTCTTCGCGCTGTAGGGGGCGAAGCGACCTTCGACGCTGGCGCCCTGTTCGATCGTCAAAGTCTCGTAGGAAACGTCGCCGTCGATCCGCGCGCTCTTGAGGATCACCAGCTGGCGCACCTCGATCGTGCCCTTGACCTTGCCCGACAGGCGGGCGGTTTCGGAATGGATCGCGCCTTCGACTACGCCCGATTCGCCCTGTACCAGCGAGGCGCAGGAAATGTCGCCGACGATCTTGCCGTCGACGTGCAGGTCGGCACTGGCCTCAACGTCGCCACGGATGGTGACGTCCTGACCGATTACGGAAAAGGTAGCAGATTGATTAGCCATGGGGGGACGCTCCATCACTTCCGGCAAACTGGGCTCTGGCTTCTTCGAGAACATGGGGCGCTGCCTCCAGGAATTGACGTGGGTTGACCGCGCGGTCGTTCATGCGGACCTCGAAATGCAGATGCGGGCCGGTCGAACGGCCGGTGCTGCCGATTTTACCGATCACATCGCCCGCGGCGACCTTGTCGCCCTTCTTGGCCTGCCAGCGCGACATGTGCGCGTAACGGGTCATCAGGCCGTTGCCGTGGCGGATTTCGACCACGCGGCCATAGCCCGACTTGCTGCCGACGAAGCTGACCGTGCCGGCGGCGGCGGCGTGGATCGGCGCACCATAGGGCGCGGCAAAGTCCAGCCCGCTATGCATGGCCGAGCGACCGGTGAAGGGATCGCGGCGATAGCCGAAGCCTGAAGACATCGATTCGATATCGGCGGGCATGAACTGGGGGATACCGTCGAGACCCCGCTCAAGCGCGTCCATCCGCGCCATGCTGAGGCCGAGACGCTCGAAACGCGGGTCCATCGACCCGTCAGCCTCGCTCGAGAACAATTGCAGCGGACCACCCATGGCGCGCTGGGCCGAGGAAAGCACAATGTTCGGGTCAAGGCCAAGCTTGCGGATCGCATCTTCGGCGCTGGCCGAGCGGCGGTCGGCATAGCGGGTCAGCGCCTCGACAAAGGCCAGCTGGCGCGCTTCGATCCGGGCGAGGCCGCTGGCTTCGGGGATCGATTCCTCAACCATGCTGATCAGGCGATCTGATTCGTTGCTGGAGTCGCTGACCGTCTCGTCGCCGCGCACATCCTGCGGCAACATGTCGATCATGCCTTCGATGAATTCCTGCCGCTTTTCTAGGTCGGCGGTCGTTGCGGCCAGCTCGTTGCGATAGGCGCCGACGCGGTCTTCCGCCTTGGCAATCGTCGCCTCGCGGTCGAGCAGTGCGGCGCGTTCAGTCGAGTTCTGCCATTGGCTGAAAGCCATGAAGCCCATCGAACCGGACCAGCCCAGCGCAACCGCGAGGACCGAGGCGGCGGCGGTCATCTGCATCCGGCTGGTGATGGTGATGAAGCGCACCTGGCCCTGCGAGCGCATGAAGAACTCGCGCTCGGGAAATAGCGCGCGCACGCGCTTCCAATAGCCTTTGACCTTAGATTGAACCAAGACGACCCCGTCGTTTTTATCCCGTCGGGACCTGCCTAACGCACGAAAAGTTAACGTCCAGAAACCTGTTCGACGGTCTGGGGCGAACCGTCCCGTGGTCACGGTGAAACGTGTTTTATCCCGAAATTTACCAACAAGAGCCTGAACAATTCTGTCTTTCGGCGATTCGGGCGCTTCTTTTAACGGAGCTGCGGCGGCTGCGATTCGAGCCTGACAAGTTTGTGGTGCAGTGTTAGTGGCGCGCGCATGGCTAGTGTGCAGGATACTCAGATCGATTTCGACGCGATGGTCGCCGACCTCGCCCGCGCAGGTCGCGCGGCGCAGCGCCAGCTGGCGCGCCTGCCGAGCGAGACGAAGGCCGCTGCCCTGCGCGCTGCAGCCGGGGCCATTCGCGCCAATGGGGCCGGGATTTTTGCCGCCAACGTCCGCGATATTGCGGCTGGCGAGGCTAATGGCCTGACCGGCGCGCTGCTTGACCGGCTGCGGCTCGACCCTGCGCGGCTGGAAAGCATTGCCGCCGCGATCGAGAACGTCGCCGCGCTGCCCGATCCGGTGGGTGAGGTAATCGGCACCAGCATTGCGCCCGCCGGGATGGAGTTGATCCGCCGCCGCATCCCCATTGGCCTGATCGCTATCATCTACGAAAGCCGCCCCAATGTCACTGCGGATGCGGCGGCCTTGTGCCTGCGCTCGGGCAATGCGGCGCTGCTGCGCGGGGGCAGCGAGGCAGTGAACTCGAACCGAGCCATTCATGCGGCCTTTGCCGAGGGGCTGGCACAGGCGGGCGTGCCAGCCGAGGCCGTCCAGCTGATGCCGACGCAGGACCGTGCAGCGGTCGGTGCCATGCTGCGCGCAGCAGGGCTGATTGACATGATCGTTCCGCGCGGGGGCAAGGGGCTGGTCGCACGGGTTCAGGCCGATGCGCGGGTGCCCGTACTCGCCCATCTCGATGGCATCTGCCACACCTATATCCATCACGCCGCCGACCCTGCCATGGCACGGGCGATCGCGCTCAATGCCAAGATGCGCCGCACCGGCATCTGCGGGGCGATGGAGACGCTGCTGATCGACGCCGCTTTCCCTGTCGCCGGTGCTCTGCTGGGGGATCTGATCGAGGCGGGCTGCGAGCTTCGCGGCGATGCGCGTGCGCGCGCCATCGATCCGCGGATCGGCCCGGCCAGCGCCAATGACTGGGATACGGAATATCTCGACGCGGTGCTGTCGGTTGCGGTGGTCGACGGGCTTGATGCCGCGCTCGATCATATCGCGCGCCATTCCTCGGGTCATACCGATGCCATCGTCACCCGCGACGAATCGATTGCCGCCCGCTTCCTCGACGAGGTCGACAGCGCCATCGTGATGCACAATGCCTCCTCGCAATTCGCGGATGGCGGCGAGTTCGGACTGGGTGCGGAGATCGGTATCGCGACGGGGCGTCTGCATGCGCGCGGACCGGTCGCGCTTGAAGGGCTGACCACCTACAAATGGCAGGTGCGCGGCCACGGCGAGACGCGGCCCTGAGGTGATTGTCCGGCAAGAGACCAAGGCTGCCCGGCGCCGCGGCGGCCCGATTACCGGCATTCTCGGCGGCTCGTTCAACCCGGCCCATGCAGGGCACCGCCGGATTACGCTGTTTTCCATGCTGGCGCTGGGGCTGGACGAGGTGTGGTGGATGGTTTCCCCCGGAAATCCGCTCAAGCCGAAGCAAGGCATGGCGCCGCTCGCCGCGCGCGTGCGCTCGGCCAAGGCGATGAGCCGCAACGCCCCGATCAAGGTCACCGCGATCGAGCGCGAACTGGGTACCCGCTACACTGCCGACAGCCTGCGCGCGATCAAGCGGCTGTTTCCCCGACGGCGCTTCGTCTGGTTGATGGGGGCCGACAATCTCGCGCAGTTTCACCGGTGGAAGAACTGGCGACAGATTGCCCGGGAAATGCCGATTGCGGTCATCGCGCGACCGGGCTATGATAATGATGCCCTCGCGAGCCCCGCGATGGCCTGGCTGCGGCGTTTCCGGTTGTCCGCGGCCGGACTGAACAACCGGGGCGAATGGAGCGCACCAGCGCTGATTGAATTGCGTTTCGATCCCGATCCGCATTCGGCCACCCAGATCCGCGCCGCGGATCCAGATTGGGCCAGCCGGCTGACCGGCCCTGCACCGCGGGACGAGGTGACCTTTTCTCTCATTCACGAGGCAGCAAGCCAATTCAGGCCAGGAGGAAATGGCGAATGAGGCCATTTCAGCCCGTGCTGCAATCGTCCATTCCCATTACCAGGAGCATGACCCGTCGCGATGACCCCAACGCAAGCCTCGCCGGCCACAACCGGCCCCGCACTGCCCGGCACCGCAACCATCGTAACCATGTCTGACACCGATCTCACCAAACTCGCCGAACCCGGATCGTTGCACGCGCTCGTCCTCCAGCAGCTGGAAGACGATCAGGCGCAAGACGTGGTTTCAATTCCGCTCGAAGGCAAAAGCAGCATCGCCGACCACATGGTGATCGCCTCTGGCCGCTCGACCCGGCAGGTGGCCGCCATGGCGACCAAGCTGGCTGAAAAGGTCAAGCAGTCGGGTGAGCCGAGTCCGCGAATTGAGGGTCTTCCCGCCGCCGACTGGGTGCTGATCGATGCCGGTGACGTCGTGGTGCACCTGTTCCGGCCCGAAGTCCGCAGCTTCTACAACCTCGAGCGGATGTGGGGTTTCGGCGACGAAGGCTCCAAGACGGCGGCTGGATCGGCCTAGTCTGTTGTTCGCTCAGCCATCCCGCTGAGCATCCTCGCCGCTATTCCCTCCGTCCTTCGGACTGGGGGCGGCGAAATTTATTCTGAGCGGCTGCTGCAAGCAGCCAGCCGAAGGTGGCGGCCGTTCGGCCTTGCGGTTCGCTGGTCGCGAACCGGACAGTGTCTGACCGCCAAGGGAGGCTCCAATCCTTCTCCATATCATCGCCCGCGGCAAGATCGCCAATTCGCCCGAGGCCGAGCTGGTTGCGCGCTATGAGAAGCGCCTGACCTGGCCGACCAAACTGACCGAATTGCCTGAGACTGGCGGGCGCATTCCCGAGCCGCAAAGTCCTTTCCGCACGGTCCTGCTCGACGAGAAGGGGCGCGATCTGCCGTCCGAGAAACTCGCCGCGCAGCTTGAGGCATGGCGCGACGGAGGTATCCGGGAATGCCGCTTCGTGCTCGGCGCTGCCGACGGCCATACGCAAGCCGAACGCGACGAGGCAGACCTGCTGCTCGCATTCGGCAAGGCTACCTGGCCGCACCTGCTTGCGCGCGCGATGCTGATGGAGCAGCTGTTCCGCGCCACTTCGATCCTTGCCGGACACCCCTATCATCGCGCAGGATAGGCCGGTGACATCACGACCTCTCCTGATCGGCGCGATCTGCGTGGTCGCGGCACTCGGCGGTGTAGCTGCGAATGCCGCGCGTAATCTTGCGCCGACGCCAGCCGCCTCGCAGGATGCCCGGGCGGCGCTGTTGCAGGCGCAGTCTGCATGGGAGGAGGCGCGCAATCGCAGCACCGATCTAGAGGAGCAGGCGCAGCTGGCCGTCGACGAGGCCGAGCGCGCCGCCCGGGATGCCGCTGCCCTTGCTGCGCAGATCCAGAGCGCGGAGGCCGGCATCGGTGTCGCCGAGGCGAGGATCGAGGTGCTTGAGCAGCAGGGCCGGGCGCTCGAACGCGAATTGGCACGAGAGCAACAACCGCTCGTCCGCCTGACGGGGGCGATGCAGCTGCTCGCCCGCCGCCCGATGGCACTGGCCGTGGCGCGTCCGGGCTCGGTCGAGGATCTCGTCCATCTACGCGCGATCATGGATAGTGCGCGCCCCGTATTCGAGCAGCGCACGGCGGGGCTGCGCGAACGGATTGCAGAGCGCCGCGCCGTGCGCGCCGGGGTGGAACAGGCGATCGTTACACTGCGCGAGCAGGAGGAGGCGCTGACGGCTCGCCGGGCGGAGCTTGCCGATCTCGAAACCCGCAAACGCCAGCTGGCGCGCCAGCGCGGGGAAACAGCGCGTATCGAAGGAGAGCGGGCGCTGGTCCTGGGTGAGGAGGCGCGCGATCTCGACATGCTGGTCGGCGAACTCGACCGGGCAGGGGCGTTGCGCCAACGCCTTGCCGCCTTCCCGGGCCCGCGCCTCAGACCCGCCGACCCCAGCGCCGCGCGGGTGACGGCCGCGCAACCCGTTGCGGCCCAGCCACGCGATGGTGCCGCTCCTTCACCCTACCTTTTGCCGGTCACGGGCCGCATCATCACCGGCTTTGGCGCGCCGCTGCAGGCCGGGGTCAGTCGTGGTCTGACGATCGCACCGCGCGCTGGGGCGCAAGTCGTTGCGCCTGCTGCCGGGCGCGTTGCCTTTGCCGGGCCCTATCGCGGCTATGGCGAGATCGTGATCGTCGAACATGACGGTGGCTGGACGAGTCTTGTGACCGGACTTTCGCGCATTAGTGCCGAGGTCGGCGACAGCGTGATAGCCGGGACCCCGCTTGGTCAGGCGGGGCCGGGGTCGCCGCAGGTTACGCTCGAGTTGCGGCGCGAGGGGGAACCAGTCAATCCGCTGGACCACACGCGCTAGGATTTGACCCGCTTCCGCGCAAGCGGAGAACAACGTCCCGGATCGACACGCCGCCGAGCCGTCAGGCCCCTCATCTGGCGTTCACCGTAAAGCTGCTATAGAAAGTCCGGAATCCCGAAGAGGAATTGCCGATGAGATTCATTCCCGTCCTTCGTGCTGCCGCCCTTTGTACGGCCGTCGCACTGCTGCCCGCGACCACCGCCGGTTTCGCGCAGGTCGAAGGCAATGCCTCGCCCGAATTCGCCAAGCTTTTCGCCATCTATCAGCGCGTGAAGACCAGCTATGTCGAGCCGGTCGATGACGAGACTCTGATCCGCGGCGCGATCGATGGCATGCTCGCCTCGCTCGATCCGCATAGCAGTTATCTCGACGGGCCGTCGCTGCAGCGGCTCGAGACGATGATCGACGGCAATTACCAGGGGCTGGGACTGTCGGTGCAGATGGAAGACGGCGCGGTGAAGGTCGTTTCGCCGTTTCGTGGTAGCCCGGCCGATCAGGCGGGCGTTAAGGCCGGTGATTTCATCACCCATCTTGATGGCAAACTGATCTACGGGCTCGAGATCAATGAGGCGGTCGCGCAGATGCGCGGCCCCGCCGGGACCGACATCACGTTGACGATCTTCCGGCCCGGTCGCGAGGATTCGCTCGATGTGACCGTCACGCGCGGCGTGATCGAACTGGAGCCGGTCACCTACGAACTGGCGAGCGGCAATATCGGTGTCATCTCGGTCAACGAATTCAGCCGCGATGTCGGTGCCGATGTCAATGCGGCGCTGCGCAGCCTGCGCGAAGAGGCAAGCGGGCGGCTCGATGGCCTCGTGCTCGACCTGCGCCGCAATCCGGGCGGTTCGCTCGACGAGGCGGTGGCGCTTTCCGACCTGTTCCTGACCAAGGGCCAGATCGTATCGCAGCGCGGACGGACCCGGCGCGACACGATGTATTACGAGGCCGAAACCGTCTATCGCGGCGACGTGGCCGCGGGCCTGCCGATGATCGTTTTGATTGACGAAGGTTCGGCCTCCGCGAGCGAGATCGTCGCGGGTGCTTTGCAGGATCACCGCCGTGCATTGGTCATGGGCGAGCGCAGCTTCGGCAAGGGCAGCGTCCAGAGCCTGCTGCCGCTCACCGCTGACAGCGCGCTCAAGCTGACCACGGCGCGCTATTACACGCCGTCCGGGCGCAGTGTGCAGGAGGGCGGGATCGAGCCCGATATCCGCGTGCCGCAGCTGTCCGACCCCGATGCCGAGAAGCGCCAGCGCTTCGCCCTGCGCGAGAGCGACCTGCGCGGCCATCTGATCAACGAGATCGGTATCCAGGACGAAGAGCTTGAGGACGACACCAAGGAAGATCCGCGCTTCCTGCTGACGGCCGAGGAACTGGCCGAACAGGGAATCGACGACTTCCAGCTCGATTACGCCTTGCGGACCCTGCGTCGCACGACGACGACCTCGGTCGCGCTGCGTAACTGAACCAGGTCGTCGCTGCCATGACGCCTGCCACCAAGCTTGCCCAGCGCCTCGCGCTCGGCGTACCGGCGCTGTTGCTGGCCGGGGCATATATTTCGCAGTACGGCTTTGCCCTCTATCCATGCGAGATGTGCTGGTGGCAGCGATACGGCCATTTCGCCGGGCTCGCTTTCGCGCTGCTTTCTACCTTCGCGCCGCCACGCCGCCTGTGGATTGCTCTCGCGGCGCTTGGCATCGCGGGCTCGGGCCTGATCGGCGCCTTCCATGCCGGGGTCGAATATGGCTGGTGGGAAGGGATTACCACCTGCGCCATTCCCGTGAGCGAGGGCGCCAATGCGCTCGACGCAATTCTCAATGCGCCGATCGTACGCTGCGACGTTGCGCCATGGAGCCTGTTCGGTATCTCGCTGGCCGGTTTCAATGCGCTGTTCTCGATCGCCACCGCCCTTGCTATCTTTAGCCTGTTGCGGGAAAAGCGTCAGCCATGAGCACCGCAATATCAGCAGAGCGCGCGAGCATGATCCGGGTCGATCAGGCGGGCGAATACGGCGCTACGCGCATTTATGCGGGCCAGCTGGCGGTGATGGGCGACCGCGCCCCACATTCGGCTGAGATTCGCGCCATGGCCGAGCAGGAGGCGGGGCACAGGGCTGAGTTCGATGCGCTGATGGCGCGGCGCGGCGTGCGCCCGACCGCCTTGCAGCCGGTCTGGGACGTTGCTGGCTATGCGCTCGGCGCAGCGACTGCCCTGCTCGGGCCTGAGGCGGCGATGGCCTGCACCGCCGCAATCGAAACGGAGATCGACCGCCATTATACGCGCCAGCTCGATGGGCTGGAACAGGCAGGCGACGATCCGGAACTGACCGATATGGTGCGCCGCTTCCGCGATGACGAGCGCGAGCACCACGATGCCGCCATCGCCGCCGGGGCCGAGAAGGCACCCGCTTATCCGCTACTTTCCGCCGCGATCCGCTTCGGGTGCCGCACCGCGATCCGTCTGTCCGAAAAAATCTGAGCGGGGCATTTCTGCCAATGGGGCTGTGCTTCACCCTTGGTTCACCGGGCGAGGCGTCCTATGTGCATTGCCAGCGCATTTATGCGTATCAGGCCTGATGCCTTGCCCGTCTGAGGAATACTGAAATGCTGCGACCTTCGACCATCCTTGCCGCCCCTGTGCTCCTGATCGGTGGCGCGTTTCTGTCGCTGCCTGCTGCCGCGCAGGACGAGGGCGGCGACCGGGTCGACACGTTGATCGTCTATGGCGACGACGAATGCCCGGAGAGCGACGGCAATTCGATTATCGTCTGCGCGCGCATGGACGAGGAAGAGCGGTATCGGATTCCCGAGGTGCTGCGCAGCAGTGACGACCCCGCGTATGAAAGCTGGGTCAGCCGGGTGAAGAGCTTCGAAAGCGTGGGCAAATTCGGTCCCCTGTCCTGCTCGCCAATCGGTCTGGGCAGCGAACTTGGCTGTACACCGGAATTGATCGAGACCGCTTATGCCGAACGCGCCGCGGGCAACAATGTCCGTTTCAGCGAGCTGATCGCCGCCGCCCGTGCCGAGCGACTGGCGGAAATCGATGCCGAGGCCTCTGCAACGCAGGCCAGGGTCGAGGAGCTTGAGCGAGCACGCCTCGGTGCCGGGACGCCGCCGCCCGCAGCTTCGAGCGAACCGCAGGTCGTCGACCCGGCCGATATCCCCGAAGCGCCCTGATCTGGCCGGAGCCGCCTCTGGTCAGGTAACCTTATAGCAAGCCTAAGTACTTGCACTTAATCAGGCTTCCGATTTTACTACGGCGGTATGGCCTCGTCTCCGTCCGCCTCAAGGCAACGCATCCTGACGATACTCGGCACGAGGCCCGAGGCCATCAAGCTGTTCCCGCTACTGCATGCGCTCGAAGGAGATGAGCGGTTCAAGAGCCTGCTATGCTCGTCGGGCCAGCATGCCGACATGCTGGCGCCCGTCCTGCAGCTGGCGCGGCTAACGCCCGATCACGATTGTGCGGCCATGCGCCACGGCCAGTCGCTCGACGATCTGGTGGGATCGCTCATCCCGGCGCTCGGTGCGGTCATGGACGACCGGGGACCGGACAAGGTCGTGGTGCAGGGCGATACGGCGACGGCCTTCGCCGGGGCGCTGGCCGCCCATCATCGCGGCATTCCCATCGTTCACGTAGAGGCGGGGCTGCGCAGTGGGAACAATCGGCATCCTT
>DDNW01000152.1:0-19857 GCA_002341345.1 Erythrobacter sp. UBA2510 | reverse complement strand
GGCATCCTTTCCCCGAGGAGGTCTATCGCAAGGCGATCACCGTCACGGCCTCGCTCCATTGCGCGCCCACGCCCCGCGCCGCCGAGGCGCTGATGCGCGAGACCATCGACCCGGCCTGCGTCCATGTAACCGGCAATACCGTTATCGATGCGCTGCATTGGGTCGGCGCGCAGGTGGCACGACGGCCCGAACTGGCGGCGAATCTTGCCGAGATTGAGGGACGCTTTGCCGGGCGGCGCATCATTGCCGTTACCGCGCACCGGCGCGAGAATGCGGGGCAGGGCTTCGCGAATATCTGCACTGCACTGGCGCGCCTTGCCCAACGCGAGGACGTGGCAGTCATTTTCCCCGTTCATGCGAATCCGGCCTTGCGCAGTTTGGCCGAAGAGCATCTCGGCGAGCGGGCCAATGTCGCGCTGACCGCGCCGCTCGATTACCCGCATTTCGCCCGACTGTTGCAGCTGGCCGATCTCGTTCTGACCGATAGCGGCGGCGTCCAGGAGGAGGCGCCAGCGCTGGGCAAGCCGGTCCTCGTCATGCGCGAGACGACCGAACGGCCTGAGGGGATCGAAGCAGGCACTGCGCGGCTGGTCGGCACTGATCCGGCGCGGATCGTGCGAGAAACCGAGCGGCTGCTCGATGACCCGCAGGCCCATGCGGCGATGGCGGGCGCACACAATCCCTATGGCGACGGCAAGGCAGCAGGCCGGATCGTCGAATTGCTGGCGGGGTAAGGATTTACCCGCCCGGAAAGCGTTCGAACTCGGGCATTTCGCCCAGTCGCGTCATCCATTCGCGCCGCTCCGCCACCTGGATCTGCGCGCCGGGAGCATTGGCATCAGGTTCATCCAGCGTCACCGAATTGATATCGACGATGTCCGGCAGCATGTCCTCGTTCACGAAATAAAGCGGCGTGCCGCAATTGGCGCAGAAATACCGAACTGAAGCGCCCGCGCCATGATAGCTGGCAGGCTCGCCTTTGGTGACGGTAAAATTGTCCGAACCGACTGCCAGCCAGGCAACCATCGGTGCGCCCGACGCCATCTGACAGTCGCGGCAATGGCACAGCGCATGATGCGCGATGTCGCCTTTGGCCTCGTACCGAATGGCGCCGCACCGGCACCCGCCCTTCATTTCCATTGCCGCCTCCATCGAATCGCCCGTTGCGAATGCGAGAACGTATCATGAACAATGACGGAGCGCCAATTCTGGTCAAGTCCTGTGGGCGGCCGTTGGCAGGCGAACTTCTTCGTCAGGGCTTTCACAGCGAGAATGTCTCGCTGTTTCAATCCCTTCCTTGTATTTCATCCTGCAAACGCGCCACCACGGCCATGCAATTCATGGGTCCTGACCCTAGGTCAGAGCGATATCGGGCGCGTCTTCCTGCTTCATGCCGACGAGGTGATAACCGGCATCGACATGGTGCACCTCGCCGGTGACGCCGCTCGACAGGTCGGAGAGGAAATAGAGGCCCGAGCCGCCGACATCCTCGATCGTGACGTTGCGGCGCAGCGGCGCATTCAGCTCGTTCCACTTGAGGATGTAGCGGAAGTCGCCGATCCCGCTCGCCGCCAGCGTCTTGATCGGCCCGGCACTGATCGCGTTCACGCGGATGTTCTCCGGCCCGAGATCATTGGCGAGATACTGGACGGAAGATTCCAGTGCCGCCTTGGCCACACCCATGACGTTGTAATGTGGCACAACCTTTTCAGCGCCGTAATAGGTCAGTGTCACGATGCTGCCGCCGTCCTTCATCAGCGGGCGCGCGCGCTTGGCGGCGGCGACCAGCGAATAGGCCGAAATGTTCATCGTCATCAGGAAATTGTCGAGGCTGGTGTCGACATATTTGCCGCGCAGCTCGTTCTTGTCCGAAAAGCCGATCGCATGGACGAGGAAATCGAGCTTGCCCCATTTCGCCTCGATCTCGGCGAAGGCGGTATCCATCGCGGCCATGTCGGACACATCGCATTCGATCAGGAAGTCGCTGCCGACCTGCTCGGCCAGTGGCGCGACGCGCTTCCTGAGGGCCTCACCCTGATAGGAAAAGGCCATTTCGGCCCCTGCTTCATGCAACTTGCGAGCAATGCCCCAGGCGAGCGATTTGTCGTTGGCAAGCCCCATGATCAGGCCCTTCTTGCCATTCATCAATCCGCTCATCCGGTATTCTCCTGCGTCCTGTTGTCGCCGTCCTCGCGCTCCGGTTCGTCCGATTGGCCGATCCGGATACGCTCTTCCTCGGGCGTCTCTGCGAGCGCGGCGTTCAACTCCGCACCCGCGACCATCCCTAATCCGACAAGCCAGAAAAAGAAAAGCGTGATCATCATTCCGCCGAGCGAACCATAGGTAAGATCGTAGGAAATTACGATCCTGAGGACGCGCGGCAGGAAGGTCGTAACCGTCAGCCACCACAGTGTCACCAGCACCGCGCCGGGCCATTTCGGATAGCGGCGATGGCGATAGGCGGTCGGCGTTAGCGTAAAGAAGAGAAAATAGAGCGAGACGAACAGGCCGAGCGCAGGCACGATCCGCGACCATGCCAGCTGGCTCAGCGCCTCGGTAAACTGGGGGTAATAGGCGTCGATCACCTGCTGCGCGGTGCCGATCGCGACCTGCGCGAACAGCGAGAACATCAAGAGCAGCATCGAGCCAAGGATTATCGCGGTCGAGAAGATACGATATTTCCAAAAGGATTGCGTCGGGCGGGTGCCATAGGCGCGGCGCAGGATGTCGCGGATCGTCTCGATCAGGCTGCCCACGGTCCACAGGCCGAACAATCCGCCGACCCACAGCAGCCACCCGCTGCGCGCCTCGATTACCGATTCGGCGACGGGCCCGATGACGTTCTGCACGACCGGAGGCAGCGCCGCCAGGATGGCATAGATCGATGCAGCCCGGTCCGCCTCCTCACCCATGGCCGAGAAAATGGCGGCGCCGGTGATGAAGAAGGGAAAGATCGCCAGCATCGACATATAGGCAAGGTTGCCGGCATGGATCAGGCCGTCGTTGTAGCAGCCGATGACGACGCGGCGGGCGACTTCGAAGAAACGACTGCCCGGCCCGACATGCCGCTTGATCCCGACAGTATCGTTTTGCGCGCTCTCGGCTGCCCTGCGCCGCGCCTCGGGCGAGAGGTCCGTCCGGGGCAGTGCGGAGTGATGATCGTGGTTGCCGGCCATGCGGATCTGATCCTAGCAGCCGCTGACGACCTGTCGAGCAAGCCTTGCCGCCAAAGTGGATTTAAGGCCTGAAATCAGCGGGAAAGCCGACTGCACCTAAACGCCGAGCGAGGCGCGGACATTGCCCTCTTGCTGCCAGTCACCCAGCTTTTCGGCCAGGACCGAGGTGTCGGCAGGCAGTACGATCTCGACCCGCACCAGCTGGTCGCCGCGCCCGTTGCCACGTTTGGAAAAGCCCCGGCCTTTCAGGCGTAGAACGCGGCCTGAACTGGTACCCGGCGCGATCGTGAGCATGACCGGTCCCTCGACCGTAGGTACCTTGACTTTGGCGCCCTTGACCGCCTCGTCGAGCGTGATCGGCAGGTCGAGCCGCACGTCGTCGCCGTCCCGGGTGAAGAAGGGGTGCTTGTCGATCTCGATCGTGACCAGTGCATCGCCCTGGCCTCCGGGACCCGGTTCACCCTTGCCCTTGAGCCGCATCTGTGTGCCGTCTTCCAGACCTGCGGGCAGCTTCAGGTCGACGGTCGAGCCATCGGCCAGCGTGATCCGCTGATCCTTGCGTGCGGCGGCATCGGCGAAGGGGACTGCGAGGCGGTAATTGATATTCGCGCCCTTGCGTGGTGGTGGCGGAGGCGGCCTGCGACCGAAGCCGCCGCCAAAGCCCCCGGCGTTGCCACCGGCATTCTTGCGTGCGCCGCCGCCGCGACCGAACAGCCCTTCGAACAGATCGCTGAGGTCCACTTCCTCGCCGCCCTGCATGCCTTCGAAATCGCGGCTGGAGAAACCTCCGGAAGTGCTGCGATAGCCGCCACCTCCGAACGGGCCGCCGCCGCCACCCATGCCGCCGCCTCCGCCCATGCCGAAGGGCATCGCGGGATTGCCGTCGGCGTCGATCTCTCCACGATCGAACTTGGCCCTTTTGTCCTTGTCGGACAGCAGGTCATACGCCTTGGTGACGTCGGAGAATTTCTCCGACGCCTTGGGATTATCCTTGTTACGGTCCGGGTGAAGTTCCTTCGCAAGCTTGCGATAAGCGGACTTGATGTCCTTCTCGCTCGCGCTGCGGGTTACGCCCAGTGTGGCATAGGGATCGGCCATGGTGTGTTAGCTAGGTAACGCAATCGGATAAGACAAGCGGTGAGCGCGCCATCTGCCCGGCTGATTTGCCGCTGTCCATCGCTGGGGCACCTGGTATGTGCACATGCCCTTGTGCGCGCGGGGCGGGTGCGGATAGGGAGGCGGTCAATCTACAGCCACCTCACACGAAGCGGAACACCGGCCATGAGCCTCGTCGACAACGAAATTCCCGCGGGCGATCCCTTCGCCTTGTTCGACGATTGGTTCGCTCAGGCCGCCACAAGCGAGCCCAACGATCCCAACGCCATGGTGCTCGCCACCGCCACGCCCGACGGACAGCCTTCGGCGCGGATGGTGTTGCTCAAGGGTCATGACCGGGACGGCTTTGTGTTCTATACCAACGCCCAGAGCCGCAAGGGCGGCGAGATTCTCGCGAATCCGCATGCAGCCCTGCTGTTCCATTGGAAGAGCCTGCGCCGACAGATTCGTATCGAGGGTCCGCTGACCGAGGTCAGCGAGCAGGAGGCGGACGCTTACTTTCATTCGCGTCCCTTCGTCTCGCAGGCAGGGTCGGCGGCGTCCGATCAGTCGCGTGTGCTCGATGACCGGGCGACCTATCTCGCACGGGTGGAAGCGATCAGCGAGTCTTACGGCGATTCAGGTGCGGTGCCGCGTCCGCCGCACTGGACGGGTTTCCGGCTTGCGCCGGTGCGGATCGAGTTCTGGCTCGACCGGCCCAACCGCCTGCACGAACGACGCCAGTTCAGCCACGCCCCTGATGGCAATGGGCAGGGGTGGTCAAGCACCCTGCTCTACCCATGACCTCTACGCCGATGACCGCACAGGAAGCGCTGCGTGCCAAGCTGACCCGCAGCGCGGCCTTTGCCTCGATCGCGATGGCATTGTTCCTGGTCGGGGCAAAGGTGTGGGCGGTCTTGCAGACCTCCTCCACCGCCATGCTCGGCAGCCTTGCCGATACGACGCTCGACCTCATTGCCAGCATCGCCACGCTGGTTGGCGTATGGATCGCGGCCCGCCCGGCCGACCGGGATCACCGTTTCGGCCATGGCAAGGCGGAAGCCCTGTCTGCCATGTTCCAGGTGGTGCTGATTTCGCTGTCCGCCTTCGGTCTGGCGTTTCGGGCCATCCAGCAATGGATTTCCGGAAGCCGTGTGGCCGAGGCGCAGGATGGCATTATCGTCTCCGCCGTGGCTATTTTCGCGACCCTTGCACTGCTGGGCTGGCAGCGACATGTCATCCGTCGCACCTCAAGCATCGCGATTGCGACCGATCATCTGCACTACAAGTCCGACCTGGCACTCAACCTCGCGGTGATCGCGGCGCTGGTGCTGGACCGTTATGGGGGGATTCCCGGTGCTGACCCACTGTTCGGCCTCGCCATTGCGTTGTGGCTGGGCTTCAGCGCCTTTCGCGCTGCGGGCGAGGCGATCGACCACCTCATGGACAAGGAATGGCCTGAAGAGCGGCGCGAGGAATTTCTCGCCGCAATTTCCAATCATCCCGAGCTGCGCGGGGTGCACGATTTGCGCACCCGCCATGCCGGCGCGCGCGATTTCGTGCAGTTTCATGCTGCTGTCGATCCGCAGATGAGCGTGGCCGAGGCACACCGCGTGATGGACGAACTGGAAGCCAGAATCGAACGCGAGTTCCCCGGCGTCGAGGTCCTGATCCACCCCGACCCCGAGGGGCTGGTGGATGAAGTGGGCGTGGCGGCAGAGGAGCTTCTTCCCGACCTGTCCGAACAGGAAGAGGGCGGGTAATGCCTCTCCGCCTGCCTTACTGGCATGTTGACGCCTTTGCGGCGCGGCCCTTCGGCGGCAATCAGGCGGCGGTGATGCCGCTCGAACATTGGTTGCCCGACAATGTTCTGCAGGCCATTGCCGAGGAAAACAATTTCGCCGAGACAGCCTTTCTTGTGCGCGACGCAAGCGGCGCGGCGGACTGGGAGTTGCGCTGGTTCACCCCCGCCTGTGAAATCAGGCTGTGCGGCCATGCGACACTGGCGAGCGGGCATGTGCTGCTTGGCAGGGATGGTGGTGAGCGCGTTACCTTTGGAACGCGGCAGGCGGGCATTCTCGAAGTGCGGCGCAGCGAAGCCGGTTATGAGCTGGCGCTTCCCGCGATCGCGACTGAACAGGACGAATGGGCCGAGGCGGTGGCTCTGCTTGACGGTGAGCCACGAGAGGTGTGGCTGAACCCGGATCGCTACGGGATTTACCTGTTCGATAGCGAGGACGAAGTGCGCGCCCTTACGCCTGATCTAAGAGGTCTGGGTGCGCTCGGCGATGACCAGTTCATCTGCACCGCGCCGGGCCATACGCATGATGTCGTCAGCCGCGTTTTCGTACCCGGTGGGGGAGTGGACGAGGACAGCGTGACGGGCTCTGCTCATGCCGCACTGACGCCTTTTTGGGCCGCGCGCCTGGGGCGCGACAGCTTTACAGCCCATCAGGCCTCGGCGCGCGGTGGCGACCTGACCTGCCGACTGGATGGTGAGACCGCTTGGCTGGGCGGGCCTTGCGTCACCGTGGTCGAAGGGATGTTCTACCTGCCTGAATAGAGTGCGGCGACCTCGGCCAGAGTGTCGACAAGAGCCGCGCGCTGCTCCTCATCGGTCTTGCCCAGCCGCACGATGGTCACCTGCTGTTCGGGCAGGACGATCACATATTGTCCGAGATGGCCGATCGCGGCGAAGGCGGTCACCGGCCCTTGATCGGCAAACAGGTAATCGCGGTCAGTGCCGGACGGGCGGTTGAGCCAAATCTGCGCGCCATAATCGGGGGAGACCGGGCTCGGGGCCGTCATGAAGCCGATCCAGCCGCGCGGCACGACCTGCACACCCTGCGCGACGCCTTTGCGGCGCAGGAACTCGCCGAATATCGCCCAGTCGCGCGCATTGGCCCAGATCGCCGACCCGCCCATCAGCGTGCCCGAGGCATCATATTCGCCCGTCAGCGAGGCCATCCCAAGCGGCCGCGCCATGCGCGCCTCCAGGAACGTGGCCATTGCCTGCTGCCGTTCATCGGCGTCGCTGGCGCCGTGCGCAGCAAGATCGGTGGCGATATCGGCGAGGATCATGGCGGTTGGCGTCGAATAGGCGAACTGCGTTCCCGGCTCGAAATCGAGCGGCTGCGCCTCGGCCCAGGCAGCCATGTCGTCGCGCCCGTCGAGGAACATCATCCGCACCTCGCCCGAGGTGTAGACCGGCTCCGCCTTTTCCTCATGCCTCAGGCCGCTGCGCATTTGCAGCAGGTGGCGCAGCGTGATCTCGCCGCGCGGGTCGCCGGCACGTTGCCACATCTCGATCGGCGCCGGATCATCGAGTGCCAGGCGTCCATCGGCGACCAGCATGCCGATCAGCACGCCGGTGACCGTCTTGGACATCGACCAGCCCTGAAAGCGCGTGTCAGGCCCGTAATTCTCGGCATAGCGCTCGGCGACAATCTTGCCGTCATGCATGACGATGACCGCGCGCGTTTCGCCGATCCCCTGCCGGGTAAACAGCGCGTGGACGGCGCGGGCCAGAGCCTCTCGGCTGGTGCCGGGTTGTTCGACCACGGCCTCCAGCGCGATTGGGGGCACGGGCGGTTCGGGTGGTTCCCCGTCTTCGCCGCAGGAGACGAGGGCCAGCACCGCCACAATGCTTGTCGCGGCCCGGTTCAGAAGGCTAGGAAGGCGCAATGAAATCATCACGCCTGCCCTATCTGCCGAGGCCCCTCTGATGGCAACTGCAAAGCTTTCCGCTGTACGCCGGAATGTCCGGATTGCCGGACTGGCCGTGGTTGGACTGTTCCTTGCCGGCGCAGCCGCGACTCGCAGTGAGGCGGTGTCCGGGACCGCGCAGGCAGGCACCTCCTATGGCGCGAAGAATGCCTGTTCGTGCCGTTTCATTGCGGGTCGTGAGCTCAGCGATTGCTATCGCGATTTCCTGCCGGGCATGGACTTCGTCTGGCTGAGCGAGGACGCCGATGACAAGAGCGTCACTGCCCGTGTACCTCTCGTTGCCAGCACCACCGCGCGCTGGCGCGAAGGCTATGGCTGCGTGCTGGAGAGCTGGGAAGGTTAGGCAGCGCTTTCGGTCGAGGCGATCCAGCCCCCGCCGACTACGCGATCCCCGGCATAAAGGACAGCCGCCTGCCCCGGCGCGACGCCGAATTCGGGCGTGGCGAAGCGGATGAGCGTGTCCGCACCATCGCCGAGCGACCCCTCCAGCGTAATCGGGACGGGCCGCGACAGCGAGCGAACCTTGGCGCTGAGCGGTGTGTCGGGCAGCGGGCCGATCCGGTTGGTCTCGACGATCCGCGCTGCGCCGGTCGCCAGCAGCGCCTTGGGCCCGACGCGCACTTCGGCGCTGTCGGCATCGAGGCCGACGACATAGAGCGGCTCGGCCTGTCCGCCGATTTCCAGCCCGCGCCGCTGGCCGACGGTGAAATGGACGATGCCCTTGTGCTCCCCCAGCACTTCGCCGCTTTGTGCGTGCACGATATGGCCGGTGCGCGCGCCTTCGGGGCGCAGCTTCTTCACCAGAGCGGCATAGTCGCCATCGGGCACGAAGCAGATGTCCTGGCTGTCGGGCTTGGCCGCATTGGTCAGGCCGAATCCGGTCGCGATCCGTCGTACCTCTTCCTTGGGCAGGCCGCCCAGCGGAAAGCGCAGGAAATCGAGCTGTTGCTCGGTCGTTCCGTAAAGGAAATAGGACTGGTCGCGCGCGGGATCGGCCGCGCGGTGCAACTCGGTCCCGGACTCCGTCTCCATGCGGCGTACATAATGGCCGGTTGCGAGGCAATCGGCCCCCAGTTCCTTCGCCATGCGCAGCAGGTCGGTGAACTTGGGCCCCATGTTGCAGCGGATGCACGGCACTGGCGTGCGTCCGGACAAATAATCCTCGGCAAAGGTGTCGACCACCTCCTCGCGAAAGGCGCTCTCATGGTCGAACACGTAATGCGCGATGCCCAGCCGGTCGGCCACGTTGCGCGCGTCGCGAATGTCGTCCCCCGCGCAGCACGCGCCCTTGCGCCCCGTCGCTGCGCCGTAATCGTAAAGCTGCAAGGTGATGCCGATTACCTCGGCCCCGGTCTGCGCAGCCAGTGCAGCGACGACCGAGGAGTCGACGCCGCCCGACATGGCGACGACGATCCGCGCCTCGCTGGCGGGTCGGCGGAGCGCAAACAGCGGCGCGGCGTTAACCGCGTCCTTGGTGATGGCAGTGGTCGGCATGCGCGGCCCCATAGACCATCTGCGCCCTCTCGCCAATCGCCGTCCAGTTGTCGGTAACCAAGATGGAAAGAGCGTTAAGGCCGGTTTTACCTGTTCTTGACGCTTGCTGCGCTAAGGCGTTTCCCATGTTCGAAGGGAATCTTCCAAAAAAGGCGGAAAGCCGCCGTCAGCAGGGCCATTCGCCCGAGGCTGACCCGGCTTGCGAACATCTGCACGAATTGAGCTGGAGCGACCTCAGGGCCCGGTTCGAGGCGGCGCGCGATCTGCGCGCTGCCCTGGACGAGACGGATCTCGAGGCGCCGGCCAGTTTCGATGCCGACTCCGCCCGACGGATTGCCGCGCTGGCCGAAGGCAAACCACTCGTTAACCCTGATGATTTAGCCAATGGCAAAGGCAGCGGTGACAATAAGGGGTCAGGCATTGCGGGCGAATGGCCCGGCACCCGAGGTAGTGAATGATAGAAAATCAGAAAATCCGTCCGGCGAAAGTGATCGGCCCCTTGGGAGAACCGCTTACGCTTGATGACTTGCCGTCGCCCAAGACGAAGCGCTGGGTTGTGCGCCGCAAGGCCGAGGTCGTGGCCGCGGTGAACGGTGGCCTGTTGACCATCGACGAGGTTCTCGAACGCTACAACCTCACTCTCGAGGAATTCGCCAGCTGGCAGCGGGCCGTCGACCGCTCGGGCATGCAGGGCCTGCGCGTGACCCGCATCCAGCATTACCGCGACCTGTACGAGCGCCAGCTCAAGTACTGATCCGCCACTGATTTATACCGGATTTTCCCGGCACTTATTGTTTTCAGACCCAGAACTGTCCATCCGTTGCATCTTTGCGTCGGAACGACGTCGCCTGTGCGACGTTGACCCGGTGTTACCCCTGCCGAGGGGCATTGTCGCAGAGGCACTGGAAGGAGACGAGATCATGGGTTGGATTATTGCAATTATCGTCGTCGGCTGTGTCGGCTCGGTCATTGGCAACCTCATCGCCGGCCCCCTGCTGGGCATCAGCGGAAGCGTGCAGGAATTCTCGCTTGTTGGGCTGATTATCGCCATCGTGGGCGCCATCGTGTTGCTGGCCATCGTGAACCTCGTCCAGCGCGGACGCGTTCGCTAAGCGCGGACAAATTGTTACAAAAGTGACGAAAGGCTGGAAAGTCGCGGCTTTCCAGCCTTTTTCGTGCGCGGCTCACTCGGCATTCATCGGCTCTGGTAGGCCCCTCGCAGAGCTTCGCATTGCCGCAAGAGCCGCTTGGCGCTATGGCGCGCCCAAGCAGGCCGGGCATGGCAAGGGCCCGCATTTTCAGTGTGCCGGTGGCTTTCTGGCCCGCACCGGGGGTACGATCTCTATGAATTACGAAGCGCGTGTCGACCTCGATAGAGTGGCAGCTGACGCCTCCGCTGACGGAGATTACGGTTCCGTGAGCGACGCAGACATGTCTGCCAGGCGTCGCCGCAAGCGTTTGATCGTTGCCATCGCGATCATTCTGGCTGCTGCGATCATCGCCGGCCTGATGATTTCGGGCGGCAGCGAGGAGACGGCGCTGTCCGCATCGGAAGAGGGTGCAATCTCGACAGTAACCGTGGTGGTGCCGGGCAATATCACCCAGCTTGGCCTGATCTCGGCGACGGGGACGCTTTCCGCACGGCGCGAAATGCCGGTAGGTAGTGCCGGCGAAGGCGGCCGGATCGCTTCGGTCGCGGTGGATGCCGGAGATTATGTGCGTGCCGGGCAGGTGCTCGCGACTATCGACCGTTCGGTTCAGTCGCGGCAGGCGCAGAGCAGTGCCGCTCTGATCGAGGCCAACCGTGCCAGCGCCCAGCTGGCGCAGGCCAATCTCGACCGCGCGCTGCAACTGGTCGAGCGGGGCTTCATCAGTCAGGCCGATATCGACCGGCTGACCGCGACCCGCGATGCTGCCGTGGCACAGGTTCGTATTGCCGAAGCGCAATATCAGGAGCGGCTGGCGCGTAATGCCCAGCTCAATATCGTCGCACCGGCAGCGGGCCTCGTGCTCGAACGCCGGGTTGAGCCCGGTCAGGTGGTCAGCGCCGGTTCCGGTACCTTGTTCTCGATCGCGCGCGACGGGCAGATGGAATTGCTCGCGGAGGTAAGCGAGAGCGATCTGGCGAGATTGTCGGTCGGCACTGTCGCCACCGTGACACCGGTCGGCACCACCCGGTCTTTCGAGGGACAGGTCTGGCAGATTTCGCCGGTTATAAACGAGAGCACCAGGCTTGGCGTGGTTCGCATTGCCCTGCCGGCCTCGCCCGCGCTGCGTCCGGGCGGTTTTGCGACCGCGCAGATCAATTCGGGCTCCGTGGTATCGCCGCGCCTGCCCGAAAGTGCCATCATGTCGGATGACAAGGGCAGCTATGTCTATATCGTCAATGCCGAGGACACGGTCGAGCGTCGCCCGGTCAAACTTGGCCTGATCAACGACGAGGGTATCGAAGTCGCTTCCGGCCTTGACGGCAGCGAGCGTGTGGTCCTGCGCGCTGGCGGCTTCCTGACCGTCGGTGAGAAGGTGCGCCCCGCGCTCCAGGACGCCGACTGACCCGCCCCCTATGAATTTCCGCAACATCTCCGCCTGGTCGATCCGCAATCCGGTCGTCCCCATCCTCGCTTTCATCGGCCTGATGGTGGCCGGCCTGATGGCGTTTCAGGACATGGATATCCAGGACAACCCGGATATCGAATTTCCCGTGGTGCAGGTCCGGATTTCCCAGCCCGGTGCCGCGCCGACCGAGGTCGAGAACCAGATCACCCAGCGGATCGAGGCAGCGGTCCAAACGCTCGATGGCATCGATACGCTCTACTCGACCGCTTCGGAGGGCAGCTCCTTCACGCGGATTCAGTTCCAGCTCGGTACTGACATCACCGAAGCGGTGAACGAGGTTAAGAGCGAGATCGACAATATCCGCGGCGAGCTGCCCGACGGCATCCTGGAGCCGCGGGTGCAAAAGGAGCAGACCAGCTCCGACCCGATTTCCTATTTCGCCGCCGCTGCGCCCGACATGACGCTGGAGGAGCTGAGCTGGTTCATCGATGATACGGTGACCAAGCGCCTGCTCAACGTTCCCGGCCTTTCCGAGGTGTCCCGCAATGGTGGGGTCGATCGCGAGATTCTCGTGATTCTCGACCCTGCCCGAATGCAGGCGCTAGGCGTCACTGCCAGCCAGGTCAACGCCACGCTGCGCCGGATGAACGTCAATGCGGCAGGTGGTCAGTCCGAAATCGCCGGTTCGCGCCAGTCGGTGCGCGTGCTCGGCAATGCCGGCTCGGCTTATGATCTGTCGCAGTCGCAGGTTTCGCTGGGCGGCGGGCGTATGGTCAAGCTGGCCGATATCGCCGAGGTCAAGGACAGCTATGGCGAGATCAGTTCGATCGCAAAGGTCAACGGCAAGCAGGTCGTCACATTCGGCATCACCCGCGCGCGCGGCGAATCCGACGTGCGTGTCTATGACGATGCGATCGAGATGCTTGACCAGCTGGAGGCGGAGAATCCCGGGGTCACTTTCTCGCGCACCTATTCCTCGGTCGATTACACGCGAGGCCAATATACGAGTTCGATGGCGCTGCTGATCGAGGGCGCGCTGCTTGCGGTCGTGGTGGTGTTCCTGTTCCTGCGCGACTGGCGCGCGACCATTATCGCGGCGCTCGCCATTCCGCTTTCGGCCATTCCGACCTTCTATTTCATGGACCTGCTGGGCTTCTCGCTCAATTCGCTGTCGCTCCTCGCGTTGGGGTTGGTGGCGGGTGTGCTGGTCGACGATGCGATCGTGGAGATCGAAAACATCGTGCGCCATATGCGCATGGGCAAGAGCGCCTATCAGGCCAGTATCGATGCCGCCGACGAGATCGGTCTGGCGGTCGTCGCGACCACTTTCTGCATTGTCGCGGTGTTCCTGCCTGTCGGCCTGATGCCAGGCGTGTCGGGCCAGTTCTTCAAGAATTTCGGTCTGACCGTGGTGGTTGCGGTGCTGACGTCGCTGGCGGTCGCGCGAATGATTACACCGTTGTTCGCGGCCTATTTCCTGAAGTCGCACGGGCAGGCCACGCATGGCGAGGGCCGGGTAATGGACCTTTACATGAAGGTACTGCACTGGTCGCTCGACGAGACCAGCTTTCGCAAGCTGCGCGAAAAGACAGGCCATGTGAACACACGCTGGTACTACCATCCGCTGGCCATTCTCTCGGGCTATATCTTCTTCTTGGTGATCATTCCTCTTGCTGCGGGGACGATCGGGTGGGTTTTTTCGCTGTTTGCTGGTGATGCCTCGCAGGCCGCATCAGCCGCTGCGGGGGTGCAGGAAGACGCGTCCATCCTGCCCGCGACGAAAACACTGCTCATCATGTTGGTCCCCGCCTACCTCGTCGGAGGCCTAATCAATCTCGGAATTGGTTTGCTGATCGGGCGTTCGAACGGCTTCTCTACCCACTTCGCCGAACGTTCGCGCTATGTTGCCGCGCGCTTCCTCGACCACCGGGTCTGGATGATGCTGCTGGGCGTCGTTGCGCTCGGACTGTCCGTGCTCATCGCTTATCATCAGCCGCAGCAATTCTTCCCCGATACCGATAGCGATTTCTCTGTCATCTCGGTCAGTATGGTGCCCGGCACCACCGTCCGGCAAACCGAAGATGTTATCGATTCCATCGCCGATCGCATGCTTCAGGAGCAGGAGGTCGAGCTGGCCCTGTCTATTGTGCGCGAAGGGAGCGGTTTCGTGCGCCTCGTCCTGCGCGAGGACCGTGCGCGCGACAGCCTGACCTTTGAGCGGGAGATGACCCCCGTCCTCCAGCAATTCCCCGATGCACGGGTCAATTTCAGGGTCCAGAACGGCGGCGGCGGTACCGGCCGGGCGATTTCGATCATGCTGTCGGGCTCGGACCCTGAAAAGCTGAACGATGCAGCGGAGACGCTTGCCGAGCAGATTGCCGCCGTTCCCGGCGCGATTGCGCCACGCGTGGAATACGACATGCAGCGGCCCGAGCTGATCATCAAACCGCGCGAAGAGCTGGCCGCCAGCCTCGGCGTCACCACATCCGATCTCAGTCAGGCGATCCGCATCGCCACCATGGGCGATATCGACCAGAATGCAGCCAAGTTTTCGCTTTCGGACCGCCAGATTCCGATCCGGGTGCGTATGTCCGAAACCGACCGGCGTAATGTCGCCACCATCCGTAACCTTCCGGTCCCGACCGCCAGCGGTGGATCGGTGCCCCTGAGCCGGGTGGCCGAAATCAGCTTCGGCATGGGGCCCGCATCGATCGAGCGCTATAACCAGAACCGCCGTGTTTTCGTTGGGGTCGACCTGGCTCCCGGCATGGCTCGCGGCGATGTCTACAACGCCATAATGGCCCTGCCGATCATGCAGAACCTGCCCAGCGGCGTGTCCAACGCTCCTGTAGGCGCGGATGAATGGCAGCAGGAGATGATCAAGAACTTCGTCATCGCCGTAATCACCGGTCTGCTGCTGGTATTCTCGGTGCTGGTGCTGCTCTATCGTCGCCTGATCTCGCCCTTGGTTAATATGGGTTCGCTCTTCCTCGCCCCGCTCGGCGGCTTTGTGGCGCTGGCGCTTGTCGGGCTGATTACCGTGGGGCAGCCCCTGCCGATATCCATGCCGGTGCTGATTGGCATGCTGATGCTGCTCGGCATCGTTGCCAAGAACTCGATCCTCCTGATCGATTTCGCGATCGAGGAAATGGCGACCGGTCGCACGAAGCGTCAGTCGATCATGGATGCCGGGCACAAGCGCGCTCAGCCCATCGTCATGACCACCGTCGCGATGACCGCGGGCATGATTCCCACCGCGCTGTCGTTGGGCGGTGATTCGGCATGGCGCGCGCCCATGGGCATCACCGTGATTGGCGGGTTGCTGCTGTCGACTCTGTTGACGCTGGTCATCGTCCCGGCGGGCTTCAGTCTGGCCGATGGGCTGGAAAAGCGCGTTGGCCCATGGTTGCGCGACCGCTTCCTGACCTACAAGCCGAGCGACAGCCATGGTGGCCATCATCAGGATGCTTCGCCGGAGGCGACCCCGGCCGAGTGAGCGGATTGCGGCCATGACACGGCGACCTGAACGACCCTCGCATTCGCCTGCCTCGCTGCCCCCCGACCGTGCCCGGCGCATGCGCATCACCGCCACGCTGCTGCTGGTGGCGATGGCGGCGCTGTTTGCTCTGTCGCATGCGATGGAGCCGCGCCACTGGGGCTGGGGCTATCTGCTGGCGTTCTCGGAAGCGGCGATGGTCGGCGGGCTGGCCGACTGGTTTGCGGTGACCGCGCTGTTCCGCCATCCGCTGGGTATCCCCATCCCGCACACCGCGATCATCCCGCGCAGCAAGGGCCGCATCGCCGATAACATGGCGAGCTTTCTGCAGGCCAATTTTCTCACCCCCGCCGTCGTCGGGCGACGCATGCGCGAGATGAACGTAGCGCAGGCGGCCGGGGCCTATCTGCTCGACCGCAAGGCAGGCGAACGCAGTCGCATCACCACCGGCGTGGCGGAGCTGTTCGTGGAGTTGCTGGGCGTGCTCGACCCGCAGCGGCTCGGCAATCAGGTCAAGGCGGGGCTGGCACGGCAGGCCGAACGGATCGAAGTCGCGCCACTACTCGGCCGGATGCTCGAAAGCTTCATGGCCGAGAACCGGCATCGCCCGCTGATCGACAGCTTTGTGCGCTGGGCGGGGCTGACGCTGGAGGATAATGAGGAACTGGTGCGCGAGATGATCCGCGCCCGCGCCAATGCGGTGCTGCGCTGGACCGGGCTCGACCAGCGTCTGTCCACTTCGGTGCTCGACGGGCTCTACCGGATGCTGGCCGAAATCCTCGTCGATCCCGAGCACCCGATGCGTGCCAGGGCCGAAAGCGCGCTAGCCGATCTTGCCGGACGGCTCCAGCACGATCCCGAACTGCGCGCCAAGGTAGAGAGTGCCAAGGCGGAACTGCTCGCCAACCCGGCGCTGGGCGAATGGTGGATGGGCGTGTGGGAAAGGCTACGCCTGTCGTTGATCGAGGCGGCGCGCAATCCCGAGGCGGCGCTGGGCGCGCGGATCGGAGAAAGCCTCGAAGAGCTGGGCGTAGCCCTGCGCGACGATCCGGCGTTGCAACTTCAGGTCAACCGGCTGGCGCGGCGCGTGACTGTTGGCCTCGTGGCGCGCTATGGCGACCAGATCGTGCGACTTGTGTCAGAGACGGTGAAGCGCTGGGATGCGAGCACGATCACCATGCGCATGGAGCGAGCGGTGGGCCGCGACCTGCAATTCATCCGCATCAATGGCACAATGGTGGGCGGGCTGGTCGGCCTTGCGCTGCATGCGCTGACGCAGCTGTTCTAGCCTCCCACCACGAAAAAGCCCCGCCGGAGCGAACCGACGGGGCCTTTTGAATAACGAGAGGAAAGTCAGCCGATCAGGCGGCCTCTTTCACCTGCGCAACGATCTTCTTCGCCGCGTCGCCAAGGTCGTCGGCCGGCACGATCGGCAAACCCGAATTGGCGAGGATTTCCTTGCCTGCATCGACATTGGTACCCTCGAGGCGCACGACCAGCGGAACCGACAGGTTCACGTCCTTGGCGGCCTGGACGATGCCATTGGCGATGACGTCGCACTTCATGATCCCGCCGAAGATGTTGACGAGGATACCCTCGACCGCCGGGTCCTTGAGGATGATCTTGAAGGCTGCGGTCACCTTCTCGGTGGTGGCGCCGCCGCCCACGTCGAGGAAGTTGGCCGGGAAGGCGCCATTCAGCTTGATGATGTCCATCGTCGCCATCGCGAGGCCCGCGCCATTGACCATACAGCCGATATTGCCGTCGAGCTTGATATAGGCGAGGTCATATTCGCTCGCCTCGACCTCGGCCGGGTCTTCCTCGGTCTCGTCACGCAGCGCCTCGACGTCCTTGTGGCGGAACATGGCATTGCCATCGACGCTCATCTTGGTGTCGAGGACGAGCAGATTGCCGTCTTTCGTTTCCACCAGCGGGTTGATCTCGAGCATCTCGCAATCGAGTTCCATGAACGCGGTATAAAGCTGCTTGGCGAGCTTCTGCGCCTGCTTGTTGAGGTCGCCCGACAGTTTCAACGCGAAGGCCACGGCGCGGCCATGGTGCGGCATGAATCCCTGCGCCGGATCGATGGTAATGGTGGTGATTTTCTCGGGCGTGGAGTGCGCCACTTCCTCGATGTCCATGCCGCCTTCGGTCGACACGATCATCGCGACCCGGCCGCTTGCGCGGTCTACCAGCAGCGACAGATAATATTCCTCGGCGATGTCGACGCCGTCGGTGACGTAGAGGCGGTTGACCTGCTTGCCCGCTTCGCCGGTCTGCACCGTGACCAGCGTGTTGCCGAGCATATCGGTCGCGTCGGCCTTAACGTCGTCGATCGACTTGGCGAGACGAACACCGCCCTTGGCGTCGGGGCCCAGTTCCTTGAACTTACCCTTGCCGCGGCCGCCGGCATGGATCTGCGCCTTCACCACGTAGAGCGGTCCAGGCAGCTTGCCCGCACCCTCGATCGCTTCTTCCACACTCAACGCCGGATAGCCTGCCGGGATGCCGATCCCGAACTTCGCGAGCAGTTCCTTGGCCTGGTATTCGTGGAGGTTCATAATGTACGCTCTTTCGCAAATGCAGCAGAATGGACTCGACAGTGCCTAAAGCACCATCGGGCCGCGCTTGCAATTGCAGAAGTACAATATGCTGGCCCTCGTGGGGGCCAAGGCCGTGCCCGCGGCGATCGCCCGCCACGGGCACGGTATATCAGGCGGTCGCTACGCGCGTCTTCGGCACGAAGATAAAGGCGAGCAGATAGAGCAGGCCAACCACGATCAGCAGATTGTTGTAGCCGGTGAACAGTGCCGCATATTCCAGGCACCCGCCGATAATCGTGCCCAGCAGGTTCAGGGCAAAGGCCGAGCGCGTGTCGCCGCTCTCGCGGAAGCGCTTGGCGAAGGCGACGTTGGCCAGATAGATCGGCACGAAGGCGAGCAGCGTGGCGCAGATCAGGCGCGGCACGAAGTCCATCGCCAGCAGCCATTCCTCCGGCACGATCCAGGCTAGCGCGAGGCTGGCCGCGATGGCGACATAGACGATCTTGAGCGGCGGCGTCGGCAGGCGGCGCGTGGTTTCCACAGCAGCCAGAACCACGATCAGCACACCGCCGAAGACGAGCGCGTTGACGAACCAGGTCGTCCCGAACAGCAGGGCGAAGGTCGCGATATTCTTGGTTTCCAGCAGCAGGAAGGCCGCGCCCATGAAGAACAGGTCGGCATAGGGACGCATCTCGCCAAGCGGGCCGCCGAGCACGCGCACGGTCACCAGCGAGGCGATGACGATCAGCGCGAGCGTAATCGCATAAAGCGGCGGGAAATTATCGCCCCGGAAATAGACGAAGGGGGCATTGTCGGTCGCCGGTGTCATGTCCTTGGCGGCACTGACCGGCGCCCATTCGGCGGCGCAGGACTGGTCTTCAGTCGTGAGGCCGACGGTGACGACCGCCTGTGCACCGACGAAGGTGTCAACACAGGGCGCATGGCCAAAAGCTGTTGCGGCGGTGTTGCCGAGCCGGTCGATCAGCCAGTCCTCGCGGTAGTAATTATACATCGAGAAAGTCCCGCCCGGCTTCAACCGGTCGCGGACCGATTGCATGGCCTCTTCGGTAAAGAGGAAGCTTTCGAGGCGGATCTGCGAGGCGCCGTTCACCAGCGTCAGCGAATCGGGCAGCGCGAACAGGATGAAGTCGTATTTCTTGTCCGTGCCTTCGAGGAAGGCGCGCCCGTCATTCACATGTCGGGTGACGCGCGGGTTTTGATAGGGCCGGTCGCTGTTCAGTTCAGCGCCGATCTCCATGATGCGCGGATCGATATCGACCGCATCGACATGGCCCGCGCCTTTGCTGAGCGCGATGGCGACGTCCGAGCCGGACCCGGCCCCGATGATCAGAACGTCGTCGAGCGGCGCGCCAGCCGGGCGGCGCTCATACGGCATGGCATAGATGTCCTCGCCCTCGGTCAGTTTCCACTCGGCCGGGGCCATCAGCTGATGGGGCACGCCATTGGTGCTGATCATGCGGATCTTGTCTTCATATCCGGCGATGCTGGGCGAAGAGATCTCGTGCAGCCGCACCTTGTAATAAGGCGACCAGCTGACGTTGGGCTGCATGCTCTCGTTCGCCAGGATTGCGAGCAGTCCCAGCGACCAGGCAATCGACACGATGCGGCGGCTTTTCGATTGCAGGATGACGTAGAACGGCACCGCGATCAGGCCCCAGACGATCGACGGGGCATGCGCGAAACTCAGCAGCGAGAAGACCACGATCCCGGCGAGCGAGCCGATCAGGTGGCTCTGTTGCAAAGATTGGCG
>DDNW01000056.1:15295-15427 GCA_002341345.1 Erythrobacter sp. UBA2510 | reverse complement strand
CCGTAGCCCGGATGGATCGCGTCGGCACCGGTGATCTCTGCCGCGGAGATGATCGCGGCGGTATTGAGATAGCTCTCCCTGGCGGCTGGCGGGCCGATGCACACCGCATGGTCGGCCAAGCGCACATGTGTC
>DDNW01000056.1:14857-14997 GCA_002341345.1 Erythrobacter sp. UBA2510 | reverse complement strand
AATCTCGCCGCGATTGGCTATCAATATGCGCGAAATACCCATGGTCCGTCCGCTCAGGCGATCACGAACAGCGGCTGGCCGAATTCGACCGGATCGGCATTGCCGACCAGCACCTGCGTCAGCTTGCCGTCCTTGTCGGC
>DDNW01000056.1:13717-14653 GCA_002341345.1 Erythrobacter sp. UBA2510 | reverse complement strand
GTCAGCTTGCCGTCCTTGTCGGCGGTGATCGGGTTCATGACCTTCATCGCCTCGACGATGACGATCGTATCGCCCGCCTTCACGCTGTCGCCGACCGACTTGAAATTAGGGGCGCCGGGCTCGGGCGCGAGATAGACGGTGCCGACCATCGGCGACTTGACCGCATTGGAGGTGTCGGCAACCGGGGCGGTCTCGGCCGTCGCTTCGGCGGCGGGCGCAGCGACCGGCGCGGGTGCAGTCATTGCGACGGGCGCGGGGGCGACGGTCGCGACGCCGCCATTTCGCGCAACACGAATGGTGCGCTCTCCGTCGATAACCTCGATCTCGCTGAGGCCCGACTGGTCGAGCAGTTCGGCCAGCTCGCGGACCAGTGCAGTATCGACACTCATGCTGCTCTTGCGCGGCGTTGAGCTCTTGGTTTCGGCCATGCAACCCCCTGGCGGATTAACTCTTCAAAGAGTGCCAGCTAGAAGCGCGCGCGCCGATAGGCAAGCCTTCCGCCATTGTTTTGGTCGGCGGTTTCGAGAGTCGTCAGAGATCGGCTGCCGCTTCCAGCGCCACGATGTAGCCGTCCGGTCCAAGCCCGGTGATGGTGCGGACCGCAGCCATGCCGATATACGAAATATGGCGAAATTCCTCACGCTGCAGCGGATCGGAGAGATGAATCTCGATGACCGGCGTCGTGATGGATTTTGCCGCGTCGAGCAGGGCGATGGAGGTGTGGGTATAGGCGCCCGGATTGATGATCACCGCCTTGGCCCCTTCGGCCTGTGCTTCATGCATCCAGTCGATCAGATGGCCTTCGTGATTGGACTGGCGCATGTCGATCTCGAGGCCAAGTTCGCGCCCGCGATCCTCAAGCCGCCCGGCGATATCGTCGAGCGTGTCGTGGCCGTAGATCTCGGGCTCGCGTGTGCCCAGCAGGTTCAGGTTCGG
>DDNW01000056.1:409-13592 GCA_002341345.1 Erythrobacter sp. UBA2510 | reverse complement strand
TCCCCCACTGCCGCGCCGCCGTGTAGCCAAGATAGCCAGTACCGAAGAGCGCATAAAGCGGTTCTGGCAGGCCGCCTAGATAGGCGTTCATCCCCGCAGAAATGTCCTGCGCCGCGTCGGGATTGAACGCGGCCAGCACGCCCATCGGCACCGCGAACAGGATCAGTACATACATGACATAGAGGAAGCTGGGCCGCGCACGGCTGGTCCAGGGGTCGCGGGCATTGGCCTCGGCCAGGATCGCCGCCATCTGCGCCTCGATCAGCTGCAGCTCCTGCGTCCCCTCCAGCTTAAGCAGTTCGAACTTGGCTTTGGCCCGCGCCTCCTTGTCAGGAATGATCTTGTCGATGATCGAGGAGAGCGGTCCGATAAGCGCTTCGAGCAGGGGCATGGTGTCTGGTCTCCAGCAAATGAGCAGATCGGCGGGCAAGTTCCATCGCGCGCAGGATGTAGGAAAGCAGAACCTGCCGAATGCGCGCCCGGCCTCTTCGGATCGGTCATTCGCGCGCTGCATCTTCCATTTGTCGCACTGGCCGCTATGCCCGCCGCGAGCGAGCGCGATGTCCCATTTATGACGAACAATACCGAAAGCCAGCCAGCCGAAGCCCCGGTGTCCGCCTTTGCACCGTTGCGCCACAAGGTGTTCCTGGCCATCTGGACCGCCAGCATCTTCAGTTCGATCGGCACGCAGATGCAGCAGGTCGGAGCGGCCTGGCTGATGACGACGATTGATTCTTCGCCGCAGCTGATTGCGCTGGTGACTGCGGCGGCAACGCTGCCAGTGCTGCTGTTTGCCTTCCCTGCCGGCGCGATGGCTGACATCGTCGGTCGGCGGATCGTGCTGCTGGTGGCGCAGACACTGATGTTCGCCGCTTCGGCGGTGCTGACTTTCGCGGCCTATGCAGAGCAGGTTACGCCCATGCTGCTGCTGTTGCTGACTTTTCTGGTTGGCGCCGGCACCGCGATCATGGCGCCATCGTGGCAGTCGCTGGTCGCCGACCTGTTGCCCCGGCGCGAAATACCCCGGGGTGTGGCACTCAACATCATGGCTTATAACATTGCCCGCACGGTTGGCCCTGCGATCGCCGGCGTGGTGGTGGCGCTGGCGGGCAGCAAGGCCAATTTTGCGCTCAATACACTCAGCTATCTGGGCATGTTCGCAGTCCTGATAGTATGGAAACCAGAAAATCCGAAGGGACGATTTGGAGCCGCCACGGTGCTGGCGGCCATGCATGACGGGGCGGCCTACGCGATCCATACTACGCCGGTTCGCCGGGTGATGGTCCGCGTCCTGTTCTTCACCTTCTGCATTTCCATCGTCATGGGACTGATGGCGCTGGTCGCCAAGACGCTGCTCGGGCGCGGACCGGAAATTTTCGGCCTGCTGCTCGGCTGCCTGGGCGTGGGGGCAGTGTGCATCGCGCTGCAATTGGGGTGGATGCGCGAGAAGTTCTCCGTCGAGACCTTGTTGCGCACGTCGATCGTGGTGTCGTCACTCGGCTTGATGACGGTCGGCTTGTCACGGTCCCTGACGTTGACCTGCGCTGCCATGTTCGTGATCGGTGCGGCGCAGATGCTCGGCCTGTCGAATTATAATGTCTCCGTGCAGATGTCCGTGCCGCGCTGGGTGTCGGCTCGGGCGGTGTCGCTTTACCAGACCGGCATCTTCGGGGGCTTGACGCTTGGTGCATGGTTCTGGGGTTTTGTGGCCGAGCAAGTGGGCGTCGATCTGGCCTATCAGATTTGTGCCGGCTTGTTGTTCACGACACTTCTGCTTGCGTTGAAAATGCCGATCCGCGAAATCGATGCCGATCTGACCGAGCCAGCGCCAATTTCCGCAGGCAGGACGATGCCCGACGGGCCGCAGAATGCAGCGGTCGTCGTCGTGATCGATTATAACATTCCCGTAGAGCGGCAGCAGAAGTTCCGAGAACTGGTGGCGGAGCGCCAGCGCCTGCGCTTGCGTGACGGTTCACGGCAGGTGCGATTGCTCCAGGATGCGGAGAGGCCGGAACATTTCATCGAGAGCTTCAAGGTTCGCAGCCGCGAGGATTATCTCCTCCAGCGCGAGCGTCGTACGGTAGAGGCCAAGCGACTTCAGGAACTGATATTCCAGTGCCATGTCGGCGAACATCCGCCGCAGGTCCGCTATTTCTTCGAGAAAGTTGCGCGGCCGGGCAGCGGGGACGCCCTGGCGCAATATCCGCTCGGTTAGTGCGAAGACATCCGGCATATCGATGGGAGGGGCTTTCCACTGGTCGGGACGACAGGATTCGAACCTGCGACCCCCACACCCCCAGTATGGTGCGCTACCAGGCTGCGCTACGTCCCGTTACCAGTGGAGGCCGCGCCTATAGATAGGCCGCCCTCTAATGACAACATACAAAGACGTGGGGGCTCGATTGCACCCTCGATTGCGCCCCACAGGCAATGCTGCTAGGCGCTGGCGCCCACGGGCCGGGAGAGGCCTTTGCCGCCGGATATCCCCGGGGCCGCGACCCTTCCCGATCCCTCACCAGTTTCCTGAACTTTCCTGATGGACCGACACAATGCTTGATTTCCTTGCCGCCGCCGGAGCCGGAGCCGCTCCAGGATGGGTCCAGTTCCTGCCGATCATCGGTATGATCGCGATCTTCTGGTTCCTGATCATCCGGCCGCAGATGCGCCGCCAGAAGGAGCATCAGACCAAGATCGCCGGGATCAAGAAGGGCGACCAGATCGTCACCTCCAGCGGTATCGTCGGCAAGGTCACGCGCACCGATGACGAATATGCCGATGTCGAGATCGCGCAGGGCGTGAAGGTCAAGGTCGTCAAGTCGATGATCGGCGACATCGTACCCCCGGGTGGCAAGCCCGCCAACGACTGACGCCGGTAAAGGCACGCAATAAACGATGCTCGAATTCCCGCTCTCCCGGCGCATCTACCTGTGGGGCTTTACGCTCCTCCTGATCGCTTGCGCATTGCCTTCGCTGGCCTCGTTGTCGAACGTGCGCTGGCCCAGCGCGCTGCCCGAGCCGACGGTCAACCTCGGCCTCGACCTCGCCGGCGGCAGCCACATCCTGCTCGAGGCGGAGCGCGCACAGGTCGCCCGCCAGCGGCTGGAGACGATGGAAGAGGCGGTGCGCGACGCGCTGCGCGATGCCGAGCCGCGCATCCGCATCGGCGATGTCTCCACCGCCGGAAATCGCATCAGTTTCCTGCTTGAAGACCCCGGCCAGGTCGATGCCGCGCGCGACACGCTCGAGCCGCTGACGCAGGGCGCCGGGCTGACCGGCCAGCGCGACTGGAATATCGAGGTGGTGGACGGCAGCCGCTTCGTGCTCACCCAGACCGAGGCCGGACTCGACCTAGCGGTTACCAATGCGATGGATTCAGCGACCGAGGTCGTGCGCCGCCGGATCGACAGCCTTGGCACGCGCGAACCGACGATCATCCGGCAAGGCGACACGCGGATCGTGGTGCAGGTGCCCGGTCTCGACGATCCCGAGGCGCTCAAGGAATTGCTCGGCCAGACGGCAGAGCTGGAATTCAAGATGCTCGACACACAGGCGCTGCCCGCCGATATCGAGCAGGGCATTGCCAATCCGGGCAGCGAACTGGTCCCCGGCGCACCGGGCAGCGACTATCAGGGCACCGTCATCGCGGTGAAGCGGCTGGGCGGATTGCGCGGCGATTCGCTGACCGATGCCCAGCAGAGCTTCGACAGCCAGACCAACGAACCGGTGGTCAATATCACGCTCGATTCGCAAGGCGCGGCCCGATGGGCGCGTATCACGACCGAGAATGTCGGCCAGCGCTTTGCGATCATCCTCGACGGCGAGGTCCTGTCGGCCCCCTCGATCCGTGAACCGATTCTTGGCGGCACCTCGCAGATTTCGGGCGGCTTCACGGTCGAGACGGCGAACAACCTCGCGATCTCGCTCCGTTCAGGCGCGTTGCCGGTCGACCTTACCGTAATCGAGGAACGCACGGTCGGCCCAGACCTTGGCGCCGATTCGATCCGCGCCGGTATCCTTGCCATGTCGATCGGCTCTCTGCTGGTCGTGGTGCTGATGATCGCCACCTATGGCCGCTTCGGCGTCTATGCCTGCGTGGCGCTGGTGCTGAACGTACTTATGATCTTGGGCATCATGGCGGTGATGAACACTACGCTGACGCTGCCGGGCATTGCCGGTTTCGTGCTGACCATCGGTGCGGCGGTCGATGCCAACGTGCTGATTTACGAGCGCATCCGCGAGGAGCGCAAGAAAGGCCGCCGTGTCATCGCTGCGGTCGAGAACGGCTATCGCGAAGCCAGCCGCGCGATCTATGACGCCAATATCACCAATTTCATCGCCGGCGTGCTGCTGTTCCTGTTCGGCTCGGGTCCGGTACGCGGTTTCGCGGTCGTGCTGATCATCGGCCTGTTCACCAGCGTTTTCACCGGCGTTACCCTGACCCGGATGTGGGTCGCAGGCTGGCTGCGCAAGGCGCGGCCGACCGACATCACGGTATGAGGGGAGGGTAGAGATATGCGTTTGCTCAAGCTTGTCCCCGAGGACACCAATATCAAGTTCCTGAAGTGGCGCGTGCCCTTCTACGTGGTCAGCATGCTGCTGATCGCGGCGAGCTGGGCGCTCGTCTTCACGCAGGGCCTCAATTACGGCGTCGACTTTGCCGGCGGACAGGAGGTGCGCGTCACTTTCACCGACCGCGAGGAAGCGCCGATCGCGTCCTTGCGCGAACAGATCGGTAGCCTTGGTTTTGGCGAACCGACGATCCAGCGCTTCGGAGACCCCAATTCGGTCTCGATCCGGGTGCGCCTGCCCGAGGGGGCCGAGGATGAGCCCGGTGCGGCGACCGAGATCGGCAACCAGGTCGTTTCTGCCATCCAAAGCGAGTTCCCCAATGTCCGGCAGGACGCCAACGAAACCGTCTCGGGCAAGGTCGCGGGCGAATTCCGCCAGACCGCCTTGATGGCGCTGCTGTTCGCCATGCTGGCGATTGCGATCTATATCTGGATCCGTTTCGAGTGGCAGTTCGGCGTCGGCGCACTGTTCGCGCTGTTCCATGACGTGTCGTTGACGCTGGGCATGTTCGCCCTGTTCCAGCTCGAATTCAGTCTGCAGATCATCGCCGCGATCCTCGCCATCATCGGCTATTCGCTGAACGACACGATAGTCGTCTACGATCGCATCCGCGAGAACCTGAAGAAGTATCGCAAGATGGAAGTCCCCGAGCTGCTCGACTTGTCGGTGAACGAGACGCTGGCACGCACGGTGATGACCTCGCTGACGTTGCTCGTCGCGCTGGTTCCGTTGCTGTTCCTCGGCCCGGCCAGCCTGTTCGGCCTGACCGCAGCGATCACGCTGGGTATCTTCGTCGGCACCTATTCCTCGGTCTACATGGCCGCGCCGATCCTGATCTGGCTGGGCGTCAATTCGGACAGCTTCGTGCCGACCGAGAGCGTGGTCGAGAAACAGGAAAAGAAGGCCCGCGGGGAAACCTGATTACTGGTTCAGTTGAACTGAAACAGGAGTGGACCAAAGCCCCTCCATGCACGTCGAAGGCATTTAGAGCTTCCTCACCAGCATCTCGGCGGCGGCGACCCACGCGGGGTTGTCGATGACAATCTGTCGCTGGCCTGCGCCGGGCGGCAAAACCCCGATCAGACTGCCCTGCCGGTCGATCAAGCGGCCGAAGGCGAAGCGACCGCCGCTACGCGGTACCAGCACATCGCGATTGATCAGGCGGCCCGCATCCTCGGGCATGATCCGGCGCATCCAGATCTGGTCGCCGCTGCGATACTCGCCCTGCGGGGCCTCTACCGTCAGGCAGACGAGCGCCTCGCTGTCGACCAGCTCGCTCGGCAGGATCGCATCGCGCGGCGCGGACAGAGGCTCGGCCCCGCTATCGGTCAGCCGCGCGATCATCTGCGGGACCAGCCGGTCGTCGGCCTTCACCAGTGTCTGCGGATCGACCCCCAGCGCCATGCCAATGCGGTTCATCCAGTCAAGCGAGAGATTGCGCATCCCCGTCTCCAGCCGCCCGATGGTCTGTGCGGTGGTGGGAGGAGTGCAGGCGGCGGCGACTTCGGCCAGCGTCATGCCCTTCTGCTTGCGGATCGCACGGATGCGATTGATCATGGCGGCACCTCTTAACGAACCTATATGGTAAACGTTCTTTCCTACATTTTGCCAATTCAGGCAAGGCTCCCGACATTGATGTGCACAGGCACCGGAAGGGGAGAACTTCATGCAGCGCAAACTCGTCGAACGCGAACTTACGCCCGAGGGGCCGCGCCGTCGTGGCGGGGTAGGGCGGCGGCGTCGCTCGGTCACCGTCAATCTCGCCGAAAGTCCGCTTGGCTGGCTGCATGCGCATGGCCATCTGGAAGACCGGCTGTTCGATGCGGGCGAACGGCTGCGCGCCGATTACGAGCGCGCCCAGCTGAGCCCCAGCGTGACGATGCGCTGGGACCCGGTGCGGGTAAAGGGATCGGGCGGCGATACGGGCCTCACGCCTACCGAGCGCCAGATCGCGGCGCGCGCGCGCTTCGACGGTGCGCTGGAAGAGGCCGGCACAGGCCTTGCGGACATCTTGTGGCGCGTCGTTTGTGCGGGCGAGACTTTGCCGGTGGCCGAGAAAGCGCTTGAATGGCCCGCGCGCAGCGGCAAGCTGGTGCTCAAGCTCGCGCTCGAACGGGTCGCTCAGTTCTACCGGATCGGGTGAGGGGCAGCGGCCCCGATCCCGTCAGGCGAACAGGTCCTGTTCCTCGTCGACGCGGAACGGCATCGGGACGAACATCTGGAACGGGCCGCTTTTCCTGGGCAGTGCCTCGGCGCAGAAAGGTGCACAGCACAACTGCATCGACTGGCAGGCACCCTCCATCCAGAACTCGTACCAATAGGTCATCCACATCTCGAAGAACGCCATTTGCGGCGTCAGGACAGTGGGGGTGAGGTACTCGCGCATAGGGTATGTTACACCGATTCGCGCGATTGCGGAAATGACTTCGGTCAAGCGCTTGCTTCGACCATCTCTGCCAGCTCCAGCCAGCGCTCCTCCGCCGTGTCTTTTTCCTCGCGCGCCAGTTCCAGGCTCTTGCTGATCCGTGCGAACTTGTCCGGGTCGCTGGTATAGAGATCGGGATTGGCCAGTGCCGCTTCTCCGCGCGCGATCAGATCGTCCAGTTCGGCAATCCGGGCGGGCAGGTTCTCGTAGTCGCGCTGGTCCTTATAGCTCAGCTTGGCTGACTTTGTTGGCGTCTTGGGCGGCGGTGGAGCTGCCTTGGGTGCCGCTGTGTCCTTTTCGGTGCGCTTGGCTGCGGGCTTTTTGCTGGCCTTGCGCTTGGCTTCCCAATCTTCATAGCCGCCCGCGATGACATCGACCGTGCCGCTGCCGTCGAGGCCGAGCGTGATCGTCACCGTCCGGTCGAGGAAGTCGCGATCGTGGCTGACGATCAGCACCGTACCCTCGTAATCGGCGATGACCTCCTGCAGCAGGTCGAGCGTTTCGAGGTCAAGGTCGTTGGTCGGTTCGTCCAGCACCAGCAGGTTGGAGGTGCGGGCGAATTCGCGCGCCAGCAGCAGGCGGCTGCGCTCGCCACCGGAAAAGGTGCCGATTTTCGCATCGACCAGCGAGGGATCGAACAGGAAGTCTTTCAGATAGGCTTGCACGTGTTTGCGATGGCCGCGCACATCGATCCAGTCGCCACCCTCGGCCAGCACCTGCCGCACGCTCTTTTGCGGGTCGAGCAGCTTCCTCTGCTGGTCGACCATCACGCCCGAAAGGGTGCGCGCATGTTCGACGCTGCCAGTATCAGGCTCGATTTCTTTCGTGAGCATTTTCAGGAGCGTGGTCTTGCCTGCGCCATTCGCCCCGACGATGCCGATCCGGTCGCCACGCTGGATGCGCAGGCTGAACGGCTTGATAAGCTCGCGCCCGTCATAGGTCTTGGAGATGTTCTCGGCGACGATAACGGATTTCGACTTGAAGTCCTCGTCGCTGGCGAGCTTCAGCTTGGCCGTCCCCGCCGGGTTGATCATCGCAGCGCGCACCGCGCGCATCTCCCACAGCTTTTCCAGCCGTCCCATATTGCGTTTGCGCCGTGCGGTGACCCCGCGTTCGAGCCAGTGCGCCTCGATCTTCAGCTTCGCGTCCAGTTTCTCCGCTGCGCGTGCTTCTTCGGCATAGACCTGCTCTTCCCACGCCTCGTAGCCACCGAAGCCGACTTCCTTGCGCCGCATCCCCCCGCGGTCGAGCCACAAGGTCGCGCTGGTCAGGCGTTTCAGGAATGTCCGGTCGTGGCTGATGACCACGAAGGCACCCTTGTAGCGACCGAGCCACGCCTCGAGCCAGTCGATCGCGGCGAGGTCGAGGTGATTGGTCGGCTCGTCCAGCAGCAGCAGGTCGGGTTCCATCGCCAATGCGCGGGCAATCGCGGCGCGGCGCTTCTCACCACCGCTGGCATTGGCCGGATCGAGCGTCAGGTCGATGCCGAGCTGGCCGGCGATCGATTCCACCTCATGCGCCTGCGGGGCGTTGGTGCCGCTCAGCGCGAAGTCCATCAGGCTGGCATGGCCGGTAAAGTCGGGCTCCTGCTCCAGCAGCACGATATTGGTTCCGGGCCGGGTCTTGCGCTCGCCCCGGTCGGGCTCGAGCAGGTCGGCGATGATCCTGAGCAGCGTCGTCTTGCCTGCGCCATTGCGGCCGATCAGCGCGAGGTGATCGCGTGGGCCAATATGCAGGTCGAGCCCTGTCGGTTCTTTGGCGCTCTTGTCCGGTCCGCCGAACAGCCAGCGACCGCCCTGTTGCAGCGCCATGTTTTCCAGCGAAAGGATCGGGGGTTCGGCCATATCGGCGGGCGGGTTAGGGCCGTGCGCGGCGGCTGGCAAGGAACAGCTTGGGCCGCTGGGTCGTTTGCACCCCAAGCGCGCGGGAAATCCGCCTCATCCATATCGGGAGAATGCCCAATGTATCGCCACCTTGCCCTGATCGCCGCCCCCTTTGCTGCCACTGCCTTGGCCGCCATGCCTGCTCCCGCGGAGGTCGAGGTAACTTCGCAAGGGCCCGTCATCGCCCTGACCGTCAGCGAAAGCGTCGCCACCGAACCCGATATTGCCACGGTCAGCGCCGGGGTAACGACTCTGGCGCGCACGGCGGTCGATTCCCTGCGGCAGAACTCGGTACAGATGAATGCGGTGATCGACCGGCTGGAAGCACTCGGCATCGAAGGTCGTGACATCCAGACCAGCGGTGTGTCGCTCTATCCGCAATATGACTACGATCAGGCGACTCAGCGGCAGGTCTTTACCGGCTATCGCGTGTCCAACCGCGTGTCGGTCAAGCTGCGGGCGATCGAGCGTACCGGGCAGGTGCTTGACGAACTGGTCTCGGCTGGCGCGACCGATATCGGCGGGATCGCGTGGTCGGTCGACGATCCGGCACCGGCGCAGGCGCAGGCGCGGGCCGCCGCACTGAGAACTGCGCGCGAACGGGCGCTGTCGATGGCGCAAGGGGCGGGCTATGCGAATATTCGCCTGCTCGAGATCAGCGAGAGCATCTCAAGTGGGGAGCCGATGCCGATGCCCGTGAGCACGCAGGCGGCACGCGATGAATCGGTTCCGGTCCGCCCCGGCCAGGTCGAAACCGGCATCTCGCTCAGCGTGACCTACGAGATGACGCCGTAACGAAGCGGCGTCGGCATTTGCGACATGATTGCCACTCTTGTGCGCTGCAAAATAAAAGACGGCGGCTGTAAGCGGCATTCACACCTTGTTCAAAGCTTCTGACCTAGGCACATCCGCAATATGCGCCGCTTTATCTCCTCTCTTGCCGCATTTGGGTTGCTTTCGGGCACGCTGGGCGCCGCTGTGCTTCCCGTCGGGGCGGCGCAGGCGCAGGAGAAGAGCCAGCAGAATCGCAGTCAGCCGCCTCGCCGCCAGTCAGAGCGGCGCGATCAGGAAAGCGCGCGCGCAGAGCTGCGCGCCGGCCGCCAGATGGAATCGCGCGAGATCGAACGGCGCGTGATCCCGCAGATGCGCGGTCACGAATATATCGGCTTTGATTTCGACGGCGCGGCGCAGGTCTATCGGCTCAAGTTCATGGATGCCGGCAAGATGGTCTGGGTCGATGTCGATGCCCAGACCGCGCGCATCCTGCGTATCCGGCGTTAGGTCGTTCTCTTTGCGCACCACGGAAACGGTCACGAGGTTGACGCGTTTGTCCCACACACGCATGGAATATGAACCATTGGGCGCTGGTGCCCACAGGGGGAGAGGTCAATGCGAATCCTGATTGTCGAGGATGAACCCACCCTCGGCCAGCAATTGAAATCGACGCTCGAACAGAACGGCTATGCGGTCGATCTGTCGACCGATGGCGAGGACGGCCATTTTCTCGGGTCGACCGAGGAATATGATGCCGTGGTTCTCGACCTTGGCCTGCCCGAGATCGACGGCCTGACCGTGCTGGGCATGTGGCGCAAGGAAGGGCGCAAGTTTCCTGTACTCGTGCTGACTGCGCGCGATTCGTGGTCGGACAAGGTCGCCGGGCTCGATGCCGGTGCCGACGATTATCTCGCCAAGCCGTTCCAGACCGAGGAACTGATCGCTCGCCTGCGTGCACTGATCCGCCGTGCTTCGGGCAATGTCAGCTCCGAACTGACGGCTGGCGATGTACGGCTCGACACGCGTTCGGGCCGCGTCACTCTGGCTGGCGAACCGGTCAAACTGACCGCGCAGGAATACAAGCTGCTGTCTTACCTGATGCACCACAAGGGCAAGGTGGTCAGCCGCACCGAACTGATCGAACACATTTACGATCAGGATTTCGACCGCGATTCCAACACGATCGAGGTCTTCGTCACCCGCATTCGCAAGAAGCTGGGTGCCCATGTTATAACGACCATCCGTGGCCTCGGTTACAGCCTCGACGACCCCGACGAACCGTCTCGCGACTGACGCCGGAGATGCTGGCACTACGCTCGCTGACGTCGCCCGGGATCTGACGGGCGGAGAGGCCGTGGCCAGCGCCCCTGTACCACATACAGGCAGCCTTGCACGGCGGATGATCCTGATAGCGGCCGGCTGGATCACCATCCTGCTGCTGGTCGGCGGTATCGCGCTCGACCGCGCGCTCGACAATCTCGTATCGCGCCAATTCGACGAACAGCTCGAAACTTCGCTAAATGCGATGCTCGGCTCGGCGGAAATCGACCCTTTCGGCGAAATCTATTTCAATCGCGCGCTGGGGGACCAGCGCTTCCTCGAACCCAATAGTGGCCTTTACTGGCAGATCGAGGGCGGGAATTACGCCCCGTTTCCCTCACGCTCGCTCTGGGACCGCACGCTCGACATCCGCGAGGATCTCGATGCGATGGAGCCGACCTTCTACGATTCAAGCCAGTTTCCCGGCGAACGCCTGCGGATCGTCCAGCGCACCGTGCAATTGCCCGGCAGCGACACAAGATGGCAGTTCGTGGTTGCGGGCAGCCGCGAGGAGCTGGATACGCAGCGCGCCAATATCCGTTCGATCCTCGGCTGGAGTTTCGCGGTGCTCGGCATCGGCCTGTTCCTGATGGCGATGGCGCAGACCTGGTACGGGCTCGGCCCGCTTCGGCGCATCCGCCTCGCCATTGCGCGCATCCGCTCTACCGGTGCCAACCGCGTCACCGACCCGCTACCGCTCGAGGTGCAGCCCATGGTGGAGGAGCTGAACGCGCTGCTCGCCCATTCGGAACGTCAGGCCGAGGAAGCGCGCACCCATGCGGGCAATCTTGCCCATGCGCTGAAGACCCCGCTCACCGTGCTGACCAATGCCGCGAGCGCGCATGCGAGCGACCTCGACAGTACGGTGCTGCGCGAGGCAGCGTTGATGCGGCGGCAGGTCGACCATCATCTCGCCCGCGCCCGCGCCGCTGGTCGCCGCGCGATCGGTCTTGCGCGCAGCCCGGTGCTCGATGTCGCCAAGGGCGTGGAGCGCGCGGTGGCGCGGCTTTACCCGGAGGTGCGCTTCGACGTGACCGGCAACGCCGAGGCGCAGGTGGCCGTCGAACGGCAGGACCTGGAGGAATTGCTTGGCAATCTGATCGAGAACGCGGCCAAATACGGGGGCGGCAGCGTCTTCGTGACCGTCGATGCCGAGCCGGACAGCGCCCAATGCGTGACCTGGATCGAGGATGACGGGGCAGGCATTCCTGCGGCCGAGCGCAGCGCCATTTTCGCACGCGGTGCGCGCCTCGACACCGAGAAGCCGGGGACCGGCCTTGGACTTGCGATCGTGCGCGACGTCGCGAAGATCTACGGCGGCGACGTGGAACTGGCCGAGAGCGAGGACCTGGGCGGCTTGCTTGTCAGGCTCAGCCTGCCGCGCGCTTAACTCCCCTGCGCGAGCCGGTGATGGCGGATCACCTCGTCGATCACGAAGCGGATGAACTTCTCCGAGAACTCGGGGTCAAGATCGGCCTCGACCGCCAGCGCGCGCAAGCGACCGATCTGCGTCGCCTCGCGCGACGGGTCGGCTGGTGGCAGCGCGTTCGCCGCCTTGTACTGACCGACCATCTGCGTGATGCGAAAGCGTTCGGCCAGCATGTGGATCAGCGCGGCATCGATATTGTCGATACTCTTGCGATAAGTGGCCAGTACGGGATCGGGTACGGGATCGGGCTGCGGTTCTTGGCTCATCGCGTCCTTCGGTTCAGCTTTCGGCTTTGCAGCGGAGAAATGGATCGTTCGCCTGCCATGCTGTGTAGCTAGCAGCAATTGCGCGCTTGCCAACCATTCGTGCTTTCCCCATGAAATCGCGGTCATGACGGCTGATATAGTTTCGATCAAGCGCGGTTCGGCAGACCGACCGCCCAGCCTCGCGGCTATTCTCTCGCTTACGGCGACCGCGATGAATTCGGTGAATCAGGTGATTCTCGAGCGGATGCAGAGCGAAATTCCGCTGATTCCGGCGCTCGCCGGGCATCTGATCGCGGGCGGGGGCAAGCGCATGCGCCCGATGCTGACACTCGCCGGGGCCGAACTGGTGGGTTATCAGGGCAATCGCCATCACAAGCTCGCCGCCGCGGTCGAATTCATCCACACCGCCACCTTGCTGCATGACGATGTCGTCGACGGTTCGGAAATGCGGCGTGGCAAGGAGGCGGCGAATATCGTCTTCGGCAATCCGGCGACCGTGCTGGTCGGCGATTTCCTG
>DDNW01000056.1:0-200 GCA_002341345.1 Erythrobacter sp. UBA2510 | reverse complement strand
GTGCTGGTCGGCGATTTCCTGTTTTCGCGCGCTTTTGAGCTGATGGTCGAGGACGGCAGCCTGAAAGTGCTCAAGATCCTCTCCGGCGCCAGCGCGATCATCGTGCAGGGCGAGGTCGATCAACTGGTCAGCCAGCGCAAGATCGAGACGAGCGAGGAGCGCTATCTCGACATAATCGGATCCAAGACAGCGGCGCTGTT
>DDNW01000003.1:26573-26794 GCA_002341345.1 Erythrobacter sp. UBA2510 | reverse complement strand
AGGCTCCCTTCGAAATTACCTTCTTCCCAGGCTGAACCGGCGATCAGGCGGACGAAGCTCTGGCCCTCGATCTGCTTCGGGTCCTTGCCCAGCGCGAAGGCGAAGCGTGGGTTGACCGAGCGAATGCAGCGCTTGGTATCGAGCTGCCACAGCCAGTCCGCCTCGTTCTCCTCGAACTCACGCAGCAGCAGCGAGACGACCTCGTCCTTTTCCGCAACGCC
>DDNW01000003.1:25661-26483 GCA_002341345.1 Erythrobacter sp. UBA2510 | reverse complement strand
ACCTCGTCCTTTTCCGCAACGCCCGCCTGCGCAATCTGCGCGGCCAGATAGGTGCGTCCGCTCTGGACACTGCCCGCGATGATCAGGATGGCGAAGACCAGCGTGGCGACGGCAAAGCCGATGTCGCCCTTGACCAGGAACGATGCACAGGCAGCGATACCGGCGAGGCTGGCGAAGATCATCGTGTTGAGCGGTGCCGAGGCCATCAGTGCCGCCGAGCCGACGATCAGCATCGCGGTCAGCGTCCACAACGCGTAATGGTCGGCCAGCGAGCCGACCGGCGCGAACACCAGCAATGGCGTCGACCACAAGGTCGAGACCACTGCGGTGCAGGTTGCGTGGCGGTAGAAGTCGGACCGGGTCATCGACCGGCGGTCGATGTCGACCAGCGAGACATCGATCCGCAGCGCATAGACCAGCGCCATGAACAGCGCGATCGCCCAGGTCCACAGCAGGCCGGAAGAGACGTCGCCCTCGAACAGGCCGACGACGATGAAAGCAGCAATGGCATGCGCCATGGCGCGCACGACCGACACCGCGTGCAGATCGCGATATTGCAGTGCGCGCAGACGCGACCAGTCGCCCTCTTTGGGGTCTTTGAAGCCGATGATCTCGGCCGTGCTGAGGCGCAGCGGCAAAGCGGGCAGACTGGAAGTGTTCTCTTTCACCGCGCCGTTTTACCGGCACAATCGTTAGGAGGCGGTAAAGCACACCCTGCGCGCAACGCCCTTTTTTGGGGCTATTGTGGCCGGTCAGGTGCCTTTCAGGCGCGGTTAAGTGCTATTCGACCGTGACCGACTTGGCGAGGTTACGCGGCTGGTC
>DDNW01000003.1:374-25456 GCA_002341345.1 Erythrobacter sp. UBA2510 | reverse complement strand
TTGGCGAGGTTACGCGGCTGGTCGACATCAGTGCCCTTCACGCAGGCCACGTGATAGGCGAGCAATTGCACCGGCACGGCATAGACGATCGGCGCGATCAGCGGGTGGACCTTCGGCATCTCGATGGTCGCGATGCACCCCTCTCCGGCCTGTTTGATGCCTTGGGCGTCGGAGATCAGCACGATCTTGCCGCCGCGCGCCTGCACCTCGTGCATGTTGGAGACGGTCTTCTCGAACAACGGGCCTGACGGCGCCAGCACGATTACCGGCACCGCATCGTCGATCAGCGCGATGGGTCCATGCTTCATCTCGCCCGCCGCATAACCTTCGGCGTGGATGTAGCTGATTTCCTTGAGTTTCAGCGCCCCTTCCAGCGCCAGCGGAAAGTCCTGCCCGCGCCCTAGGTAAAGCACGTCACGCGCCGGGGCGACGAGATGCGCCATCTCGGCAATCTCGCCGTCATGGTCGAGCGCGGCATTGAGGCTGGCAGGCGTTTCGAGCAGATGCGCGACGACCTCGGCCTCTTCCTCGCGGGTCATATGGCCTTTGCGCACGGCGAAATGCGCGGCAAGCGCGGCGAGCACCGCCAGTTGGCAGGTGAAGGCCTTGGTCGAGGCGACACCGATCTCGGGGCCCGCATGGGTCGGTAACAGTAGGTCGGATTCGCGCGCCATCGAGCTTGTCGGGACGTTCACGACCGAGGCGATGACCTGCCCCTGTGCCTTGCAATGGCGCAGCGCGGCCAGCGTGTCCGCCGTCTCTCCGCTCTGCGAGATGAACAGGGCAAGCCCGCCTTTCGGCAGGATCGGCTCGCGATAACGAAACTCGCTCGCGAAATCGATGTCGACCGGGACGCGGGCAAACTGCTCGAACCAGTATTTGCCGACCATGCCCGCATAATAGGATGTACCGCAGGCAACGATGGTGACGCGCTCGACCGTGCTGATGTCGAAATCCATCTGCGGCAGTGCCACGCATTGTTCGACCGGGCGCAGGTAGGAGCGCAGCGTCTGCGCGACCACGGTCGGCTGTTCGAAAATCTCCTTCTGCATGAAGTGGTGGAAATTGCCCTTCTCGATCGCCGACGGGGACGCGCCCGAGGTCTGCACCGCCCGCTCTACAATCACGCCAGAGGCATCGTGGATGACCGCCTCGTCGCGGGTGATCGTGACCCAGTCGCCCTCTTCGAGATAGGAAATCTGCTGGGTCAGCGGGGCGAGTGCCAGTGCGTCCGAGCCGAGGAAGGTCTCGCCCTCGCCATAGCCCACGACCAGCGGCGAGCCGAGCCGCGCGCCGATCAGCATGTCGGGATGGTCGCGGAAGGCGATGGCCAGCGCAAAGGCACCGCGCAGGCGCGGCAGCACCTTCTGCACTGCATCCTCTGGCGACAGGCCCGCCTCGATCTCCCGGCTGAGCAAATGGACCATGGTCTCGGTATCGGTTTTGCTTTCGAAGACCCGGCCATCGGCGACAAGTTCGTCGCGCAACTCCTTGAAATTCTCGATAATCCCGTTGTGGACAAGCGCGACATGCGGGGTCGCATGTGGGTGGGCATTGCGCTCGGTCGGGGCCCCATGCGTGGCCCAGCGCGTATGCGCGATACCGGTGACACCAGCAGCGGGGTTGCGCGCCAGTTCCTCGACCAGGTTTTTCAGCTTGCCCTCAGCCCGGCGACGCAGCAGCTGGCCTTCGTGGATGGTACACAGGCCCGCGCTGTCATAGCCGCGATACTCCATGCGCCTGAGGCCGTCGAGCAGCCGCGCCACAACGTCACGCTCACCGACAATCCCGATAATTCCGCACATTAGGCCATATACCTGTTAGCTGATTTGAATTTGCGGGTGGTGCCCGCGATCACTTCTTGGCCGCCTTCTTCTTGCGACGCATGGCGTCATGGAAGCGGTCGGCCCAGCCGGGTTTGACCATCTGTTCGGCCCGCACCATTCGCAATTCGCCATCGGCTACGTCGCGACTGACCGCGCTGCCCGCCGCCACGATCGCATCGGCACCCACATTGATCGGCGCGATCAACGCACTGTTGGAGCCGATAAAGGCCCGTGGCCCGATAGTGGTCCGGTGCTTGAAATAGCCATCGTAATTGCAGGTGATCGTGCCTGCACCGATATTCGCACCCGCGCCCACGCTGGCATCGCCCAGATAGGTGAGGTGGTTGGCCTTGGCACCCTCGCCCATCACGGTGTTCTTGATCTCGACGAAATTGCCGATCTTGCTGCCGGCTTCGAGGACGGTGCCGGGGCGCAGCCGTGCAAAGGGGCCGACCTCGACGCCCGCGCCAATCGTCGCGCCCTCGATATGGCAGAAGGCTTTCACATGCGCGCCGCTGGCAATGGTGACGCCGGGGCCGAAAACCACATTCGCCTCGATCACCACATCCTCCGCGATCTGGGTATCCCAGCTGAAAAAGACGGTGTCGGGCGCGCGCAGGGTGACGCCCGCATCCATCGCTTCGGCGCGCTTCAGCTCCTGCCACTGCGCTTCGGCGGCGGCGAGTTCGGCGCGGCTGTTGATCCCGGCGACCTCTTCGGCGCGCTCGCAGGTGACGACCGCGCTGGGGCGGCCCTGAGCGGCGGCGATATTGACCACGTCGGGCAGGTAGAATTCGCCCTGTGCATTGTCGTTACCGACCTGATCGAGCAGCGCAAACAGCTCCTTCGCATCGGCTGCAATCAGTCCCGAATTGCATAGACGGCAGGCGCGCTCTTCCTCGCTCGCGTCCTTGTACTCGACCATCTTGGCGATCACGCCCGCCTCGTCGGCAATGACGCGACCATAGCGCAGCGGGTCGGCAGGCTCGAAGCCGAGCACGACGGCGGCTGGCGCGTCGTCTTCATGCAGCCGCTCGACCATGCGGCGCATCGTGGCGGCGGTGACGAAGGGCACGTCGCCATAGAGGACCAGCACATCGCCCTCGAACCCCGCCAAGGCATCGGCGGCCTGCTGTACGGCATGGCCGGTGCCCAGCTGTTCGACCTGCTCGGCATAGGCGACGCGGCTGCCCAGCGCGGCACGCAATTGCTCACCATATTCGCCGATCACGGCCACCAGTTGCGCCGCGCCCAGGCCTTCGACCTCGGCCAGCAGGTGATCGATCATCGCGCGACCGGCAATTTCATGCAGCACCTTGTGGCGGGCGCTTTTCATCCGCGTGCCCTTGCCCGCGGCAAGGATGATGGCAGCTAGCGGACGCGAAAGGGAGGCGACATTTGAGGTCATGCGATGTGCAATGCCATCAAACCTTTGCGGTTTCCACCGGCCTGCGCCACAGAGACGCGCAATGAGCGAATTTCCTTATGACATCGTCCTTTTCGACCTCGACGGAACGCTGGTCGAATCACATCACGACCTTGCCGATGCAGTCAATCATGCGCTGGCGCTGGAAGGCCGCGCGCCCGTAACCCCTGATGACCTGCGCCAGAAGATCGGCGGCGGAGCGGTGGGGATGCTGAAGCGCGCGCTCGAGGCACAGGGCGGCATGGTCGATCGCGACCGGTTCGAGATCCTGAAGGAAGCGCTGCTCGACCATTATTGGGCACATATCGCCGACAAGACGGTGCCCTTCCCCGGCTGCATTGCCGCATTGGAGGTGCTGATCGAACGTGGCTGCACGCTGGCTGTGTGCACCAACAAAACCGAAGGGCCGGCACGTATCCTGCTCAAGGCACTGGGCATGGATCACCTGTTCAAGACGGTCTACGGCTCGGACACGCTGGGCAAGGAGCGGGCCAAGCCGCAACCCGACATGCTGTTGGCGGCGGTCGAGGATTGCGGCGGCGGGCGCTTCGCGATGATCGGCGATTCGACTTATGACACCTCGGCCGGGCGCGCGGCCGGGGCGACGGTGGTGGCAGTCAGCTTCGGCTATAACGATCGGCCTGCTGGCGAACTCGATTGCGACGCGCTGATCGACCATTTTGACGAGCTGGTTCCCGCGCTGGCGGCCCTTCGCTGACCCTCAGACCAGCTTCACCAGGCGTCGCTCGATCGGCGCAAGGACACCCGCTAGTTCATGGCCGCGCTTGAGCACCTGCCCCTGCTCGCCGAACAGCGCCCACATGCCCTGCCGTTGGCGTAGCGCCGGGCGCTTTTCCAACCGCATCTGCGGCACCTCGGCGGTGCGGCGGAAGGCGGCGAAGCTGGCGCAGTCACGCCCGAACTGCATGGCATAGTCGCGCCACTCCCCGGCAGCGACCATGCGGCCATAGAGGTCGAGGATACGGGCTAGTTCGGCACGCTCGAACCCTACCTGCAACGGCGGCCGCGAAGCGGGAAAGGCGATGATATTAGGGCCACCGGCGCCCGCGCGCATCAGCGATCGGTCCCGCTTTTGCGTGCCGGATCGCCCAAGGCACCACGAAGTTCAGCCAGCTCGGCGCGCATGGCGGCAAGCTCAGCCTCCAGCGTTGCGACCCGGTCAAGGTCGGGCGCGGGTTCGCACGGCTCGCACGGTTCCTTGCAGGGCGTGCCATAGGGCATGAACTCGCGCAGCCAGGTCTCGGCGGAGACGAGCGTCGAGCGCGCCTTGAGGCCGATCATCGTCGCACCCTCGGGCACGTCGTCGGTAACAACCGCATTGGCGCCGACGCGGGCACGCTCGCCCACGGTGATCGGGCCAATGATCTGCGCGCCCGAACCGATGATGACCCCGTCGCACAGGGTCGGGTGACGCTTGCCGCCCACGCCGTTGGTCGGGTTGGTCCCGCCCAGCGTGACGCATTGATAGATGGTCACGTCGTCGCCGATTTCAGCGGTCTCGCCGATCACGGTAAAGCCGTGGTCGATGAACAGATTCCGCCCGATCTTCGCACCCGGATGGATGTCGATCGCGGTCAGGAAGCGCGCAATATGATTGATCAGCCGGGCAAGGAAAAACATCTCCGCACCGAACAGCCAGTGCGCGACGCGATGCAGGCCGAGCGCCAGCACACCCGGATAGAGCAGGATTTCCCAGCGCGAGCGCGGCGCCGGGTCGCGGGCACGCACCGAATCGAGATAGGCGATGAGTCTTTCCATCAATCGCGCCCTTCCCTTAAGCCCGATAAATTCCCAGCCGAATTACTGACCGGTACCGATCATATAGGACGGAATCGCAAAGAACCAATAATCATGGGTTCGGTCATAGCATGCGTGGCTCATCCGGGCCGACAATCGCCTCCAGCGCGGCGCGCCAGATGCCGAGCGTGGGCGGTACCTTGCGCTCCATGCTCAGCCGGTCGATCATCGCCACCAGCGCCTCGATCTCGGCAAAGCCGCGTCCGGCGCGCGGGATGAGATATTGCGCGGCCTCAACCGGCAAGGCCAGCCCACGCTGGACCGCCAGCGATTCGATCAGGTCGGCGGCCATGTCGTCGTCCGGAATGCCGATTTCGAGCTGCAAGGCGGCGCCCATGCGCGAACGCAGGTCCGGCAGAGCGATTTCCCACGGCGGCTGACCGCCGACGATCAGCAGCGCCTCACCATCCTCTTGTGCACGATTCCAGCGATGGAACAGGTCGTTTTCGGGCAGGTCCTGCGCATCGTCGACCGCCCCGCCCTTGCCCGAGCGCACGAAATAACGCGCCAGCAGCGATTTGCCCGAACGCGGCGGGCCGGTGAGCACGGCGGTACGATAGGGCCAGCTGTCAGGGTTGCCGAGCGCCTCCACGACAGCACGGTTGGCATGGCCGAGCACAAGACGCGTCGGCTCCTCGCGCGCCGGTGGTAGAGGCAGGACTATCTGGGACCGGGCCACTACGCCTCTCCGGCCTAACGACTGATGGCGAGCGCGTTGCTGCCCTCGGTAACCTGCCACCCTTGCGAGCGCAGCGCAGCGGCAAGTTCGGACTGGCTGCCAGTATAGGTGACGCGCAGCACCGATGTGCCGCCGATCGCGGTGCTGGCGACGCCGACGCCGCTGGTCCCCGACACCCCGCGCAGACCCGCCAGCGCCGCATCGAAAGCGCGCGCGTCCGGCGTCGAGACCTGGACCGACAGCGTCACCGAGGTGGTTGCCACAACCGGTGGGGTGAAGGTCGTGGTGGGTGGCAGCGGGGTGCCAATGCCGTTCGGATCGAGCGGGTCCATCGCCGCTGCGGCAGCCGCAGCCGCCTCGGCCGCCTGCGCCGCCTCGATCAGCGCGCGGATTTCAGGGCTCAGTTCGACATCGTCAAGCGTCAGCGTGGGGTCCGGGCGCAGTTTCCCGCTCGCCATTGCCGCATTGTAGATTTGATCGAAACGCTCGACCGCGCGCACCAGCATGGCGGGCAATTCTTCGGAATTCTCGGCACGCATGGTAAAGCTGTCGAGATAGAGATTGTCGGGACCATGGCGGGCGGTGAACGTACCCACCACCGGGCCGCCGGGCCATTCCCAGCGCAGATCCGCAATCGGCACGACCACGTCTGCCGCGCCGAAATCGTCGAGGATCGTGCTCCACCAGGCGCGGCTGCGGCGCGAGGTCTGGCCATAGGTGAGCAACAGCGAATCGCCGCCCGAGCCGGTCGGGCGCACATAGTCGACACCGCTCGAACCGAACTGGTATTCGGCCCAGGCGCGCTGCCATTCGTTGCGCACCTCGAACATGGTCGCCGTGCCGCCGGTCTTGAGCACCGGCAGGGTCAGCATGGGCGCCGAGCGGGTGCGTTCGCCACCCGCACCGAGCAGGCCGCCCGCACGTTGCCGGTCGAAAATGACGCCAAGCCGCGCGATGTAGCGCTTGGGACCAAGCTGTTCGTGCTCGATCACGATGGAGGAGACCAGACCCTGAAGCTGCGAATCGGCGACGTCCGGCCCGCCGATCTTCTCCCACGCCAGCCGCCGCGCCTCGGCCCAGCCTTTCAGCCGCGCATCCTCGGCATCGTCGCCGCGTACATCCACCTCGATCCCGCCGACGGCGATGTCGCTGCTGCTGGCAACAGGGGCGATTCCGCGCTCCCCCTCGACCTGCGCCCACAGGGCGGCGCCCAGTGCGAGCGCGAGCAACAGCACCACGGCCAGCGCCGGGGTGGCTGGGGAGGCGCGCAAGTGCCTTGAAGAAAGAGCGGTGAAGTTCGGCATCGGGGAAATCGCGGGCCTTTTGCCCAATGGCGAGTGGAAATCCAAGCACGAAAGCCTATGGACAGGCCATGAGCTCGAATACGCCCTCCTATACATACGAACAGGCCGGTGTCTCGATCGAGGCCGGCAACGCGCTGGTCAAGGCGATCGGCCCGCTGGTCAAGGCAACGCGCCGCCCCGGAGCCGATGGCGAAATCGGCGGTTTCGGCGGTTTCTTCGATCCGCGCGCGGCAGGCTATACCGACCCGCTGCTGGTCGCGGCCAATGATGGCGTCGGCACCAAGCTGAAACTGGCTATCGACAGCGGACGCCACGATACGGTCGGCATCGACTTGGTCGCGATGTGCGTCAACGATCTGATCGTGCAGGGCGCAGAGCCGCTCTTCTTCCTCGACTATTTCGCCACCGGAAAGCTCGACAATGGCGTTGCCGAGCGGGTGATCGCGGGCATTGCCGAGGGCTGCAAGGAAGCGGGATGCGCGCTGATCGGCGGCGAGACGGCGGAAATGCCGGGCATGTATGCCGCTGGCGATTACGACCTCGCCGGATTCTGCGTCGGCGCCGTTGAACGCGGTGAAGAACTGACCGGCGGCAAGGTCGCGCCCGGCCATATTCTGCTCGGCCTTGCCAGCTCGGGCGTCCATTCGAACGGCTTCTCGCTCGTGCGGCGGTTGGCGGCGGACAAGGGCTGGAAGCTCGACCGACCCGCCCCGTTCGACATCGACACGCTGCTGATCGATGCGCTGATGGCCCCCACGCGCATCTATGTGAAGCGGCTGCTGCCGCTGATCCGCGCCGGACTGATCGACGCGCTCGCGCATATCACCGGCGGCGGCCTGCTCGAGAACATCCCGCGCGTCCTGCCCGAAGGCGCGCATGCGATGGTCCATGCCGACAATTGGGCGCAGTCGCCGCTGATGGCCTTCCTGCAGGCACAGGGCCAGATCGAACCGGCAGAAATGGCGCGCACTTTCAACTGCGGGATCGGTATGGTGCTGGCGGTGACGCCCGACAATGCCGCCAAGGTCACCGGCGCGCTCGAGCAGGCGGGCGAAGAGGTCCACATGGTCGGCGAGATCGTGACCGGCCAGCGCAGCTGCACCGTGACCGGCAGCGCGGGCGAATGGGCCGCGCGCGAGGACTGGCAAGCAACGCATCATGCCTGAGGGCACTGCCGGATCAGTGCCCCACAAGGCCAGGGTCGCCGTCATGCTCTCGGGCAAGGGCACGACCATGACCGCGCTGCTGCATGCCTCGCGCCTGCCCGATGCCCCCTATGAGATCGTGCTCGTCGCCAGCAACATCCCCGATGCACCTGGCCTTGCGATCGCGGCGGCCGAGGGCATTCCCACCTTCGCCCATCCCCATCGCGGAATGACGCGCGAAGCGCATGAGGCAATCATGCTGGACGCGCTCAAGGATAGCGGCGCCGAATATGTCGCGCTGTGCGGCTATATGCGCATCCTGACCGCCGGTTTCGTCGAGAGCTGGGCGGGCCGGATGCTCAACACCCACCCTTCATTGCTGCCCAAGTACAAGGGGCTCGATACCCATGCCCGCGCCATTGCGGCAGGCGACAGCCATGGCGGCTGCTCGGTTCACCTCGTCACCGCAGAACTCGATGACGGCCCGCTGCTGGGCCAGCTGCCGGTCGCGATCCTGCCCGGCGACACGCCTGAGGAGCTCGGCGACCGGGTCCGCCTGGCCGAGTACCAGCTCTATCCGCGCTGCCTCGCCGATTACGTCGCACGCCCGTTTCGTGCCGACTGGCTACTCGACAAGGTACGTGAACTCGCCCTTGCCCTGCCTGAAGCCGAGGCCCGCGAAAGCCACGGCTCTCCGGGCTTTCGTACCGGCGGCAAAAGCGGGAAATTCTTCGCCCATTTCGCCGACCGGCATCACGGCAGCGCACATATTGCGGTGCTGGTAAAAACCGACGGGCCGGACGAAATGACCGCTCTGATCGAGCGCGATCCCGACGCCTATTTCCGCCCCGACTATTACGGTGCGAGCGGCTGGGTCGGACTGATTCTCAACCGGCCCGGTTTAGACTGGGAGCATGTACGGCAATGGCTGGAACGCAGTTGGCGCAGTGTCGCGCCGGCTCGGCTGACCCGCCTGCACGATGCCGCCGATCAGTTCTGAGCGGGCCGGACGCCTTCAGGCTGCTGGCCGTTGACCCTCGGCAGGGGCGCTCATCAGGTGGTCGATATTGCGAGCCGGGCGGGCGCTGTAAGACTGCCATTCATGGATGACGCCCTTCACTACCCGGGCGCGAAACTGCATCCTGTCGCTGAAACGCGGCACGGAACTGCTGGAGTAGCCGCGCATGAGCACCGAATCGCCCGAGGTACTGCACGTCTCGACCCTCAGCGAAAAGTCCGGTGCGACCTCGAACAGCCGGATGAAGAATGAGAAACAGTGATCCTTGCCGGAAAGCTCATCGCCGGCGGTATCGAGGAGCTTGATGTCATCCGCCATCAGGGCGCGGAGCCTTTCGAGGTCGCGCGCATTGACCGCCTCAACAAAGGCCTTGACGGTGTCGATCATCGATTTGCGACGCCTGAATGGCATAACGCGGCTCCGGTACCGGCGCGAACGTTGCGCGACTCGAGCGAGTCCGCCGGATTTCTCCGGTTTTTCCGCTGATTATCGGGCGTTTATAACATCGATCCAGGAAATGACCTCACGAATTCGGCATGAGCCTTATTGCGTTCGCGACGATTCATATCTGCTCGAACTCGACCACCGGGCGATCCTCGCGCGTGCCGCGGTATAGCTGTCCCGGATCGTTCGGATCGCCCTGAATGACGACGTGATCCGCGTGAACCTCGACCAGCGTGCCGACGAAGGGAAAGCCTTCCAGGCTTCCGGTGACACGGTAGCTGACAACATCCCCGACCTTGAAGGTCGTCGGGTCGAAGTTGAATTCGAACGGGCAATCCTCGCCGCTCTCACCCATGCCTTTCATACCTCTACTCCTTTGCACGAAAGATAGAGCAGCCACGCCCAAAACAAAAGGCCCCCGAAACACGTTCGGAGGCCCTTTCGAGATCAGACTAGGGTCAGGGTTAGCCGACGATCTCTTCTGGCGTGAAGAAGAAGGCGATCTCGATCGCCGCATTCTCGTCGCTGTCCGAACCGTGAACCGAGTTCGCCTCGATCGATTCGGCATAGGTCTTGCGGATTGTGCCCTCGGCGGCGTCAGCCGGGTTGGTCGCGCCCATGACGTCGCGGTTGCGCTTCACGGCGTCCTCTCCTTCGAGCACCTGCACCACGACCGGGCCGCTGGTCATGAAGTCGCACAGCTCGCCGTAAAAGGGGCGTTCCTTGTGCACTGCATAGAAACCCTCGGCCTGTTCGCGAGTCATCTGGATGCGCTTGGAGGCGACGACCCGCAGGCCCGCTTCTTCCAGCATCTTGGTGACGGCGCCCGTGAGATTGCGGCGGGTGGCGTCGGGCTTGATGATCGAAAAGGTGCGGGTAACCGCCATGGTCTTGTCCTTGGATATATGTCGGAAGATGAGTTGGCGCGCGCACTAGCGCCACAATCCTCAAGGGGCAAGCACAGCCTCCTACCCACTATGGCCTATCCGGCCGACCTAAGGTCCTTCGACCCAGCGCCCCCGCTCATCCTGTTTCCAGAACCGCCGCTCCGCCCCGTCCTGCTCGCCCAGCAAGCGCCAGGCCGCCCGCGCGCCCGCCAGGCTCTCCTGATCGAACAGCAGCATGACCCGATCGTAAGCCGCGGGTGGCTCGCGCCAGTGACCATCGGCCAGGATCAGCACCGTGGCGCCGTTGGCGGGTGTCGGTTCCTCGGCAATCAGCACCGGCTGGCGCGCATCATGCGCCCCGCCCGCGATCCCGTTGGCAAGGAACCCTTCGGGCGACTGCTCCCACAGCGCACGCGATTGCGATTGCCGGCCCGCCTCGTCCTCGTCGACCACCAGCACGCGCAGGCCCGCCTCGACCGCCTTGCCCGCGAGTTGCGCGGTGGCCTTGGCCGGATCAAGGCCTGCCAGTTGGTAGAAATCGACGCGCATTCCGGTTTGCCTGCCGCTCCGCTACTTGTGGCACGATTTTCTGCCTACCGCTTCGCTACTTGAGGCATGATTGTCTGCCTACCGCTTCGCTACTTGAGGCGGCTATCCCTCACCCCTCGCGCGTCTCGCGCACGAAGCGGTCGAGCAGCCGCACGCCATAACCGGTTGCGCCCTTGTCCCAGGTTGCCCCCGGCTTGTCGGCCCAGACCATCCCGGCAATGTCGAGATGCGCCCAGTCGACGCCCTCGTTCACGAATCGCTGGAGGAACTGTGCGGCGGTGATCGACCCGGCATAGCGCGGCCCGACGTTCTTCATGTCGGCAATCGGGGAATCGATCAGCTTGTCGTAGGCGGGCGAGAGCGGGAAGCGCCACAATTTGTCGCCGCTGTCCTTGCCCGCGGCGAGCAGTTGATCGGCCAGCGCGTCGCTGTTGGAGAAGAGGCCGCCGTGCTCGCTGCCGAGCGCAATCATCATCGCGCCGGTCAGGGTGGACAGCTCGACCATGACGTCGGGCGCAAACTGGCCCTGCGCCCAGGTCATCGCATCGCACAACACCAAGCGTCCCTCGGCATCGGTGTTGATGACCTCGACCGTCTGGCCCGACATGGTGGTGACCACGTCGCCGGGGCGCTGGGCATTGCCGTCGGGCATGTTCTCGACAAGGCCGCACACGCCGATCACATTGGCCTTGGCCTTGCGCCCGGCAATCGCCAGCATCGCGCCGGTGACCGCGCCTGCGCCGCCCATGTCCCACTTCATGTCTTCCATGCCGGCAGGCGGCTTCAGCGAAATGCCGCCGGTATCGAAGGTGACGCCCTTGCCCACCAGTAGAGCAGGCTTGTCGTCCGGTTTGCCGCCGAGCCACTTCATCACCAGCAATTGCGGCTTGCGGACCGAGCCCTGACTGACGCCCAGCAGGGCGCCCATCCCGAGTTCGCGCATCTCGTCTTCGCCCAGCACCTCGATCGCGACGCCGGTGCCCGCAAAGCGTTCCCTGGCGCGCGCGACGAAGCTTTCAGGATAGAGGATATTGGCGGGCTCGGTGACCAGTTCGCGGGTGAATTCGACGCCCTTGACCACGGCCGCTTCAACGTCCCACGCGGCCTCCGCCCCGTCGGGCGCGCCGATCACAATAACCTTGTCGAGGCTGCGCTTCTGTTCGTCCTTCAGCTTGGTGCGATAGGCGTCCCAGCGCCACGAGCGCAACGACAGGCCGACCAGCGCGCCAGCCGTCTGCTCGGCGGTCAGGCCGCTGCCGGTCAGGTCGAGCACCAGCGCGCTCTCGCCCGAGGTCAGGTATTTCGCCGCCAGCGCGGCCCCGGCGCGTTCCGTCCCGGCATGGCCGGCCAGCGCCTCGCCATTGCCGTTGCCGCAACCGGCGAGTGCAAGGCGCACCAGTCGGCCGCCTTCCTCGTACCAGGTCTCGAACACCTGCCCGGCCTTGCCTGCGAACCGTGCCGCCTCGGCGCCCTCACGCACATGGGCAGGCAGGTCGGCGGGAAAGCTGTCCCTGGCGATGATGCGCGCAACCAGGCGGGTGGCGGTGTCTTTGCTGCTGGCGAAGGTGATCTGCATTACGGCTCCGGAATTCGGGTTCTCGGGTAGCGCGCGCGACATAAGGATTTTCGGGCGCGACAGTTGGCGTTGCAGTTAAGCGCGGGCGGTGCGATAGGCAAGTCATGCCCCCGAGCTTGACGCCCCTGCAGCAGGTCATAATCCTCCGCTGGCCCGCCAGACTTGCCTGCGCGCTGGGGCTGTTCGGGGCCGCGCTGATGACGCCTGCCGTCGCATTGGCGCAGGATGAGCAGGCCGAACCCAGCGGAACCGAAGCGGGCCAGAGCGAGGCTGAAGAGCGCGAAATCGCCTTCGAGGCCGACGAACTCGCCTACAATTACGAAACCGATATCGTCAGCGCGTCAGGCGATGTGGTGTTGCAATCGGGCGATCAGTCGGTCCGCGCCGATGCGGTCTCGTGGAACCGCACAACCGGCGAAATCCTGGCCGATGGCAATATCCGCTATGTCGACGAGAACGGCAATCAGCTGTTCACCGATCATCTCGAACTGACCGACGACCTCAAGGCGGGCGCCATGACCGGCCTGCTGCTGGCCTTCCGCGAGGGCGGGCGCATGGCCGCGAACGAGGCCGAACGTAACGAGGACGGCGACATCGTGCTGCGGCAGGCAGCCTATTCTTCCTGCGCGGTGGTCGATGCGGAAGGTTGCCCCAAGAACCCAAGCTGGCGGGTCACGGCCGAGCGCGTCTATTACGATGCGCAGACCCAGCGGATCCGGTTCAAGGGCGCGTTCCTGGAGCTGTTCGGCATGCGCCTGCTGCCGATGCCCGGACTGTCGGTGCGCGCCGACAGCAGCGCGGATTCGGGCTTCCTGATCCCGGAAATCGGCATCACCGCCTCGAACGGCTTCGAGCTTTCGGAAGGCTATTACTGGCGCATGGCGCCCAATCGCGATCTGCTGCTCAAGGGCTATGTCTATACCGAGACCGCACCGATGGTTTCAGGCCAGTATCGCCAGCTGAACGAGAACGGCGCTTTCCAGATCACCGGCTATGCCACCTATGGCACACGCATCGACCTGCGCTCGAACGAGCGGACTACCGAAGAGGACATTCGCGGCTATCTGTTTGCCAATGGCCGGTTCCAGTTCGACGAGAACTGGAGCCTCGAAACCTCGCTGCGGGTGGCGAGCGACCGGACCTTCCTGCGCCGTTATGACATCAGCCGCGAGGATCGCCTGCGCTCGACCGTCAATGTCGAGCGGATCGACGAGGCCAGTTACCTCACCATTCAGGGCTGGGCCACGCAGGCGCTGCTGGTGCAGACCGAGCAGGACACGGTCCCGCTGGCGCTGCCGCTGATCGATTATCGCCGTCGCCTGCAGGACAAGGTGCTGGGCGGATCGGTCATGTTTCAGGCCAATACGCTGGCGATCACGCGGGCCGAGGGGCAGGATACGCAACGCGCCTTTGCCCGCGCGCAATGGGACATGCGCCGCGTCACGCCATGGGGGCAGGAGGTCACGCTGACCGGGATGGTGCGGGGCGACGTCTACCACTCGACCGGCAATCTCCTGACGGAGACCGAGCTTTATCGCGGTAACGCAGGCTGGCAGACACGCGGGATCGCCATCGGCGCGCTGGACGTCAAATGGCCACTGATCGGCGAACTGCTCGGCGGCACGCAGATCCTGACCCCGCGCGTACAGCTGGTCGCCACGCCGAATATCCGTAACCTCGAGATCCCGAACGAGGATGCGCGCGCGATCGACCTCGAAGACAGCAACCTCTTCGCGCTCAACCGTTTCCCCGGCTACGACCGCGTGGAAGAAGGCGCGCGCGTCACCTATGGGTTCGACTGGCAGCTGACCATGCCCGGCTGGCGGCTGGAAACCACCATCGGCCAATCCTATCGCCTGACCGACCAGCAGACGCTGTTTCCCGACGGCACCGGTCTGAACGAGCAATTCTCCGACTTCGTGGGCCGGACCGAGGTGCGCTATCGCGACTTCCTGAAGCTCACTCACCGCTTCCGGCTCGACAAGGATAACCTTGCCGTTCGCCGCAACGAATTCGACGCCACAATCGGCAGCGACCGGACCTATCTGGAAATGGGCTATCTCAGGCTCAACCGCGACATCGACCGCAATTTCGAGGATTTGCAGGACCGTGAGGAGGTGCGCGTCGCAGGCCGCGTCGCCTTTGCCCGCTACTGGTCGATCTTCGGCTCCGCCGTGGTCAACCTGACCGATGCAGAGGAGGACATCACCAATACTGCCGACGGCTTCGAACCTTTGCGTACCCGCCTTGGCATCGCCTATTCGGACGATTGCCTCGACCTCGGTATCACCTGGCGGCGCGATTACTTCGACGTGGCCGATGCGCGCAGCGGCAATTCGTTCCGCGTCTACTTCGCGCTGCGCAATATCGGGATTTAACGAGCTGTCGCAATCAGGCGCGTCGCGATTGGCAGAAGCGGACAAAGCGGTTAAGGCCCGCCCTCCCGCTCTTTCGGAAGGGTGAAACGGGCTAAGCTTGGGTTAAGCCGCGCCCCGCCATCGGGCACACGGAACTCAATGCGCGCCCTCGCGGTGCGCCATCGACAGGACGACAAAGCAACGTGACAGCGATCGCGAAAAAAGCACCGGGAATCAGGATGGGCCGCAAGTTAGGGCTTTGTGCCATGGCCGGAGCGCTCATCGCCACCGGCTTCGCCGTGCAGCCCGCCCTGGAGCAGCGCGCCGCCGCGCAGGCCGCCTCGACCGGCACCGACAATTTCAACATCCCGGAAAACTTCCAGGTGATGGGAAATGCGAATCCGAACGAGCGGCGCGCGACCGCGCGCGTCAATGGCAGCATCGTCACCGGCACCGATGTCGAACAGCGCATGGCGCTGATCATGGCGGCCAATCGCGGGGTCGATTTTCCCGAGGAAGAAATCCAGCGCCTGCGCCTGCAGGTGCTGCGCAATCTGATCGACGAGACGATCCAGATTCAGGAGGCTGCCGCACAGGAAATGGCCGTCGAGCAGGACGAGGTCGATGGCGCATACCAGCGCTATGCCACCGGCCAGCTCAACATGACCACCGACCAGCTGGCGGAATATCTGGAATCGATCGGTTCCTCGCCGCGCTCGCTCAAGCGCCAGATCGAGGGTGAGCTGGCATGGGACCGGCTACTGCGCCGCAATGTCGAACCCTTCGTCAACGTCTCGTCGGGCGAGGTCACCGAACTCTACGAACAGATGCAGCAATCGCGCGGCACGTTCGAATACCGGATCGGCGAGATCTACCTCTCGGCCAATAATACCAACCAGGAACAGGTCCGCGCCAACGCGCAGCAGATCGTCGAGCAGCTGCGGCAGGGCGGCAGCTTCGTCGCCTATGCACGGCAATTCTCCGAAGCCTCGACCAAAGCGGTCGGCGGCGACCTCGGCTGGATCAGGCTCGAGCAATTGCAGAACCCGCAGCTGGAAGCGGCCGCGGCGCAATTGACGCCCGGCCAGCTGGTCGGCCCGATCGAGATTCCGGGTGGCTATTCGATCCTGCTGCTGATCGACCGGCGCCAGGTCGGCATGGCCGACCCGCGCGATGCGCTGCTCAGCCTGAAGCAGATTTCGATCGATTTCGCACCGGGCACCACGCCCGAGGCGGCGCAGGCCCGCGCCGATTTGTTTGCGCAGGGCGTGCAGGGCATCAATGGCTGCGGCGATGCCGATGCCAAGGCCGCCGCAATCGGCGCGAACACGGTCGATAATGACCAGATCGCGGTCCGCGCGCTGCCCGAGGCGCTGCAGAACATCGTGCTGGGCCTCAATGTCGGGGAGGCCACCCCGCCCTTCGGCTCTCTGGAAGAGGGCGTGCGCGTCCTGATCCTGTGCGGCCGCGACGATCCGCCCTCGCAGAGTGCGCCGGATTACGACACGCTCATGAACCAGCTCGAGACCGAACGCGTCAATCGCCGTGCCCAGCGCTATCTGCGCGACCTGCGACGCGACGCCGTGATCGAGTATAATTGACGCTGTGACCGGCCCCCTGCCGCTGGCCGTCTCGATCGGCGATCCGGCGGGCATCGGCCCCGAACTGATTGCCGAGGCGTGGGCGCGGCGTGCGACGGAAGGGCTGGCGCCCTTCGTCGTGCTGGGCGGCGCCAATGTGCTGGCCGAAGCAGCGGCGCTACGCGGTCTGCAGGTGCCCGTCATCAAGGTCGCCACGCCTGCCGAATCGCTCACGGCCTTCGCGACCGCCCTGCCCGTGCTGGGCGATGAGGACTCGTTCTATTCGCCCGGCGAACCCTGCGCGGCAGGCGCTGCGCTCGCGCTCCATTCGCTCGGCAGCGCGGTCCATCTGGCAAGCGAAGGGCTCGCCGGGGCCGTGGTCACCGCCCCGGTTGCCAAGGCCGAACTGGCGCGCACGGGCTTTGTCTTTCCGGGCCAGACCGAATTCCTCGCCCATGCCTGCGGGCTGGCGGCGGAGGATGCGGTGATGATGCTTGCCGGGCCCAGCCTGAAGGCCGTCCCGCTGACCGTGCATGTGCCGCTGGCCGAGGTCCCGGGCCTGCTCACCACCGATCTGATTGTGCGCCGCGCGCGGATCGTGGCCTTGGCCTTGCAGGAGGATTACGGGATTGCCGCGCCGCACCTCGCGCTGTGCGGCCTCAACCCGCATGCAGGCGAGGAAGGCCGGATGGGGGGCGAGGATAGGGAAGTGATAGCAACCGCCATTACCCAGCTGCGCGCAGAGGGGATCGACGCCAGCGGCCCCCACCCTGCCGATACGATGTTCGCCCCGCACAAGCGCGCCACTTATGACGTGGCGCTCGCCATGTATCACGATCAGGCGCTGATCCCCTTGAAGACGCTCGACTTCGACAAGGGGGTCAATGTCACGCTCGGCTTGTCGATCGTGCGCACCTCGCCCGATCATGGCACCGCTTTCGATATCGCAGGCAGAGGGATCGCCGATCCGGGCGCGATGATCGCTGCATTGCGCATGGCGGGCGAAATTGCCGCACGGCGACGCAATGGCTGATCTGCCCCCGTTGCGCGAGGTCATCGCGAAACACGGACTCTCCGCCTCCAAGGCGCTGGGGCAGAACTTCCTGCTCGACGAACAATTGCTGGACCGCATCGCCCGCATTCCGGGCGAGCTGACCGACAAGGCCGTACTCGAAATCGGGCCGGGTCCGGGCGGGCTGACGCGCGCCTTGCTCAGGGCCGGGGCGCGCGTGACCGCAATCGAACGCGATGCGCGCTGCCTGCCCGCGCTCGCGGAGTTGGCCGAGGCCTTTCCGGGCAAGCTCCGCGTGATCGAAGGCGACGCACTCGAAGTCGATCATGCGGCGCTGATGGGCGAGCCTTTCGCGATTGCCTCCAACCTGCCCTACAATGTCGGCACCGCGCTGTTCACCCGCTGGATGGACGGGCAGGACTGGCCGCCCGCATGGACCTCGCTCACGCTGATGTTCCAGCGCGAGGTGGCCGACCGGATCGTCGCCGCACCGGGCTCGGGCACATATGGACGGCTGGCGGTGCTGGCGCAGTGGCGGGCAGAGGCGAAGCTGGCGATGAAGGTCCATCGCAGCGCCTTCACCCCACCGCCCAAGGTGATGAGCGCCGTTGTCCATGTCGTGCCTGCCGCTGCCCCCGAGGACATTCAGGCGGTGACGCTCTCGCGCATTACCGAGGCGGCGTTCGGGCAGCGGCGCAAGATGCTGCGCCAGTCACTCAAGGGCGTATCCGGCGCCCTGGCGGCAATGGAGTCGCTGGGGATCGCCCCGGAGCGGCGCGCCGAAACGCTCTCCATCGCCGAATTCGTCGCGCTGGCACGGGCACTTGGTCCGCGCTGAGGGGCAATCCAGACCCGTTTGGGGACAGCTTTCCACTGGCCGCCCGGAACATGGTTAACGCGCTGGACAAGTCGTCGGGCACCTTTACACTCGGCATTCTGTTAACCACCGGAAGTCGCCCGAATCCGTCACTGGCACGGGTCTTGCTCTTCACCGTGTTAACGATTTGGTACCGCCGGTTGAGGATATGCAGATGCTGCAAAAGGTGAAACGGCTCTTCATCATCAAGACGCGGGTGGAGGCGTTCATCATCATTTATGCGCTGGCGCTGGGCGCGACCGCGCGCGGTTCGCATTACCTGACCGACTATCCCGGCTGGGGCGGCAAGCTGCTGTTCCTCGCCTGCACCGGCGCAGTGTTCCTCGCGGGTGCAAAGATCCTCGATGCGCTGCGCTACGAGCGTGAGGCGAAGGAGGCCGCAGAGGCAGTCGCCGAGGACGCTTGAACAAGCCACGGCATAAGCTGTTCGTGCGGACATGGGGCCTGTCTTACATGCCGGTCACGCTTGAAGGGGCAGGATGCTCGCTACTCTTCACCCTTGTCTGGATGATTCCCCTTGGCGGTCTCATCTATCTCTCAGAGAATGACGGAAGCTGGTTTCTCAGGTTCATTTGCATTGCGCTTCTAATCATCATCGGCATCGCATTCCTGCGCTTCGCGAGACGACATAGCTGATCGACTAAGAAGCCCCCTGAAGCGACATGCCGCTGATTGAGTAGCGCACGCGTTCCCTTCCCCCGCCGGGGCTGCTACCCTCCCCATACAATGGGATGGAGAGTAAAATTATGAAACTATTCGCAGGCGCTATCGCACTGGCATTGTTCGCCATGGCCAATACCGCTCAGGCGCAAACGCGCGTCAACCCGACACCGACGCGGACAAACCCGGACCGCACGCCAGGCTTTCAGGCGACCCCGATCGATCCCGTCATAGAGCGACTCATCGCGCTGCAGGCCGAGGTCGACAAGTTGCAGGAAAGCGCGGGCAAGCAGGTGGTGGTGCTGCATTTCACGCCCACCGAACTGCCCGGCTGGCCCGACAACAATTTCAATGACAACGAGCAGCGCGCCGCCGATTTGTGCAAGCAGGCGCTGGGGGACCGCTATGGCCGCCCCCTCGCGCGCCGCGTCTGGACGCATGAAAATCACTTCTACTTCAGCCACCTGACCTGCGAAACGAAGCCCTAGTTCAAGAATTCAAGCACAGGCAAATCCAAATCAGATTTGGCTCAGCCCGAGCCGAGAGTGGTGAGATGCGAGAACCGGCGCGCAGCGACCATTGTAGGTCGTGAGCACCGGGATCGCAGCATATTGCCGCTCACAGGCCGGGATCAGTCGAATCTGGAAGGATTTGAGTGGGGGATTCTGTTGCTAGGCTCCCCCGGGCCCCCGGTCTCCGATTCTGTTACCCGGTTCGGTCCGAACCGTGCTCACAACTTTGTAAGGTCAGGCCGCTAGGCCCTAAAATTACGCAGCGAGAGCAAGTGCTTCGTTGTCGTTGGCACTTGTGTGTTGTGAACAGTTTTACGGGTTACTCAGCCCGGGCGAAAACAGTGCTTTTGAACACACGTCGATCCTGGTTCGGCCCCGTCAGAACACCCTGAATTCAGGGCCTTGTGGTGGAGCCGCCGGGTACTGCCCCCGGGTCCGCTGTGCCTATTGCACACCGCAATTCATCGCCATCTCCGGCCGAAACCGGCGTGTCCGATATAGCGATGATCAGCTTAATGTGAAGTGAGCGGAATTTGTCAGGTGCGGATCGAACATCCGTCCGATCCTTGCGGCACCAGCCCGCTCCCCCTCCCAACCTCACGACAGGGTATGGTTTGGGAGGTTGGGAGGAGGATTGGGCCGGAGCCGCGATGTTTCAGCCTGCCTGAAACAGAAAGGTGCGCCCGTCGCGCGCTCAGGTCTGGGCCGCGTGGCGGGAATTCACCATCGCGGCGAGCCTGGCGAGGTTCTCGAACTGGTCGATCGTGCGCATCATCCGCGCACGGTCGTCGCTGGCGTCGATCGAGCCGCTTTCGAACAGATTGCCTGATTTGAGCGCGATCACGAGATGCCCTTCGTGGAAGATCGTCGCCGCGTCCTGCCCTTCATAGCTGCGTTCGAGGGCGATCAGCTGTTCGACATAGAGCGGGTCGATGAGGTAGCGCGCCTCGGTCTGGTCGCTGGTGTAGATATCGTAGATGTCCTCGAAATCGGGGTGGACCATCGCCGCATAGTCGAGCGTCAGCCCCGCGACCTTGATGCTGTCCTTCTTGCTGCCCCAGATCTTGCGGAAGAAATTGTCTCGCACCAGCAGCGTCGTCCCATGGAAGCGACGGGTGTAGCCAACGTCCATGATCAGCCCGCGAAAGACGGTCACCCAGCGCCGGTTCTTGCCTGATCCGCGCCGCTCTTCCAGATGCGCCTCGTGCAGCATGAAAGGGATCTCGCCGAAATGGCCTGACCAGCTGTCCTCGAAACTCGCGCGATCGTGGCTGGGCACCAGTCTGCATGCCTTGGCCAGTTCGAACGGCAGGCCCGCCTCGCAATCGTGGTGGTATTCCATACCAAGCGCCTCGGCGATGGCATCGTTGATGCCGATCTTGACCGCCAGAATCGCCTTGCGCTTGGGGCCTTCCGCCCAGGCCCAGCCAGCGGCGCCGACAAAGAATGTGCCGGCCAGCACCGTGCCCAGCTCGATCCGGAACAGGATCAGCGCGAAGACAGCGAGCACCAGCACCACCAGCACGACGCCGAAGCGGCGATTGTTGGTCGCCTTGAGCGCTGCCTCGCGCGCGATGGCCTGCCCGTCCAGCCAATTGCCCAGCGGCCCGGCCATCAGCGCATCGACATCGGGTCTTTCAATCATTTCGGCGAGTTTCCCGCCCCCCTTCAAACTTTCACTCTTCTATGTCACATCAGGCGTGGGCCAACAGGGAAAAGGGGCTTTTCGCATGGAATTCGTGGCTTTGGGGGTGGCGGCACTGCTCGTCCTGCTCATCATCGGCATCTACAACCGGTTGGTCGCACTGCGCCAGAGCGTGAAGCAGGGCACGGCCGATATCGACGCACAATTGCGCCAGCGCCACGATCTGGTCCCCAATCTGGTCAACACTGTGAAGGGCTATGCCGGGCACGAACGCGAGACGCTGGAAGAGGTGATTTCGGCGCGCAACAATGCCGCCAGCGGCGCACTGTCGTCTGGCGACGAGGCCAAGCTGCGGGTCGCGCTCGACCGGCTGCTGGCGCTCGCGGAAAATTATCCCGACCTCAAGGCCAGCGCCAATTTCAGGGAGCTGCAGAGCGAATTGTCCTCGCTGGAGGACAAGCTCGCCGCCGCCCGCCGCGCGCTCAATGCTGCGGTCTCGCGCTACAATACCGGGATCGAAAGCTTCCCTGCCGTATTGTTTGCAGGAATGCTGGGTTTCAAACCGGCCGACTTCAACCAGCTCGATGACAGCGAGAAGGGCGTGGTCGATCAGGTTCCGAACGTCCAGTTCTGAACGCTGCTTCGCACCAGCTTGCGGATGACCGCATAAACCACGTGCCGCAGCAGCGAAATTCACTTGCGATTCACGCGAGCGGATTTATATGCGCCATTCCGCTGCCCCAAGGGACTTCCACCGCAAGGCAGCTTGTACGACGCTGAATACCGGAGGTCCCTTGAGTTGCACCATTTCCCTGATGCCAAGGCTGTAGTCCGCGCCCTCGCGCCGGACGAACCTGTGATCCTCAACCGCCCGCATGCCGCGGCGCGCGCTGCCCGCTTCTTTACCGAGAAGTTTCCGGGCAAGTCGATGTATGCGGTGAAGGCGAATCCGTCGCCCGAGCTGATCCAGATCCTGTGGGATAATGGCGTCACCCATTTCGACGTTGCCTCGATCGCCGAGGTGCGCATGGTGCGTGGCCTCCTGCCAGAGGCCAAGCTGTGCTTCATGCACCCGGTCAAGACGCGCGGCGCGATTGCCGAGGCCTATCACCAGCATGGCGTGAAGACGTTCAGCCTCGACACGCGCGAGGAGCTGGAGAAGATCGTGGGCGCCACCGCCAGCGAAAGCGGGGAGCTGGCGACAGACCTCAACCTGTTGGTGCGCCTGCGCGTTTCCTCAGAACATTCGCTGCTCTCGCTCGCGTCGAAATTCGGCACCGATCTGGCCGATGCCGCACCGTTGCTGCGCGAGACGCGCCAGTATTGCGATGCGCTGGGCGTGTGCTTCCATGTCGGCAGCCAGGCGATGACGCCGTTCGCCTATGTGCAGGCGCTGGAGCGCGTGCGCGCGGTGATCGCCGATGCCGCCGTCACGGTCGACATCGTCGATGTGGGCGGGGGCTTCCCGTCCTCCTATCCGGGGATGGAGCCGCCGCCGCTCGAAGATTACTTCGCGCTGATCCATCGCCATTTCGAAGCGCTGCCGATTTCCTATTCGGCGGAGCTGTGGGCCGAGCCGGGCCGCGCGCTGTGCGCCGAATATTCTAGCATCATCGTCAAGGTCGAGAAGCGCCGGGGCGAGGAACTCTACATCAATGACGGTGCCTATGGCGCGCTGTTCGATGCCGCGCATGTCGACTGGCGTTTCCCGGTCGTGGCGCTGGAGGACGACCTGACGAAGCCGCTCGCTGAGTTCGCCTTCTACGGGCCGACCTGCGACGATGCGGACTACATGAAGGGCCCCTTCATGCTACCCGAGGATATCCAGGCGAACGACTATATCGAGATCGGGATGCTGGGCGCCTATGGCGCGGCGATGAAGACCGCGTTCAACGGTTTTGGTGCGGCAGAGGCGGTGATCGTCGAGGACGAGCCGATGGCGAGCCTCTATCGCGGCGACCGGCCCGATCCGCGCAGCAGCGACAATGTGGTGAGCTTGCGGTGAGTCCCCATGGGGCAAGGGGCAGACCGCATTTTGTCTGATAAAAGGCCAATTATCAGATCAGGGTAAGTTGTTAACCCAGAACATTGAAACCCCAACTTCTGTTCGATACGAATGTGAAGGTGTGAATGGGGGGGCGTTATGCGGCGAATGATTTTCCTGATTTCTGTTAGCCTTGCTCTCGTAGGCTGCAAGAATCCGGCAGAAGAAGCGGTCGCAGCTCAACTGATTGACTCCGAGTCAGCCCGTTTTCGAGATGTCGAGCGCTGCAGCAACGACCGGGAAATCTGGCGCGGCGAGGTAAACGCTAAAAACCGGATGGGAGCATACACCGGGTTTGAACCGTTTTTTTATGATGGTGTTTCCGTTGTGTTTGTGGCTGACAGCCGCTTCTCCGACATGATGAATCGCTGCTATTCGAACATTACTTCTGCGACCGACGAAGTGGAAGCTGCGGCAGAGGCGATGGTAGATGCTGCCGAAGGCGATAGCAAATTTGACCACAACGTGACCGGAAAATGGCTGGTCACAAATGATGTCAATCCCCTCGACGACTCAAAAACGACTATCGTTTCGTTAGATGCTGTTGAGGGCGTTTCTCGGTTTGAAGGTCCGGTCCGGTTTGTGGCGCGATGCAAGTCCAACACCACCGAGGTCTATGTCGTTTGGCACGAGTATTTAGGCGATGATGGTCGCAGCGTTTATGACGACTACAAGAATGTAATGGTTCGTATCGGTGATTCAGAAGCACAAACGCAACGCTGGGACGTTTCCACCGACAACGAAGCGACTTTTGCACCTGCCGCTATCGATCTTCTTAGGAAAATCTCCGGTGTTGAGAGGTTGGTAGTGCAAACAACGCCATATAACGAAGCGCCGATGACCGCTGTTTTCGACCTTGAAGGCGGCAAAGAGGCAATAGGCAAAGTGGCGGAAACGTGTGGTTGGGAACTTTGAGAGCACAACGCCTAAACTAGATATGGCACGCTCGTCTCCCCTCAAGCCGCCTTCGCCAGCTCCAGCTCCATCCGGCTCCAGATCTCGACGAGTGCATTGACCAGCGAGTCCATCATCGCCTCGGTATGCGCGGGGCCGGGGGTGAAGCGCAGCCGCTCGGTGCCGCGCGGCACGGTCGGGTAATTGATCGGCTGGACATAGATATCATGTTCAAACAACAGCCGATCGCTTGCTTCCTTGCACATGGCGGCATCGCCGACCATCAGCGGAACAATGTGGCTTGGCGCATCCATGACCGGAAGCCCCGCAGCACGCAGACGTTCACGCAGGGTTTCGGCGCGTTCTTTTTGCGCGATGCGTTCGGCATTGCTTTCTTTGAGATGGCGGACAGAGGCCAGCGCACCGGCCGCAATGCTGGGCGGGTGGGAGCTGGTAAAGATAAAGCCATTGCCAAAGCTTCGGACGAAATCAACGATTTCCGGTTTGGCCGCGATATAGCCGCCAATCACACCAAATGCCTTGGCAAGGGTGCCCTGAATGATGTCAACGCGGTCCATTACGCCATCGCGTTCGGCAACACCGCCACCATGCGGCCCATACATGCCAACCGCATGGACTTCATCAAGATATGAAATCGCGTTGTATTTTTCGCAAAGATCAAGAATTTGACCAATCGGTGCGATATCACCATCCATCGAATAGACCGATTCAAACGCAACGATTTTTGCGCGGTCCGGGCCGATGTCTTTGAGGATGGCTTCGAGATTTTCGACGTCGTTATGTTCCCAGATGCGGCGTTCGGCCTTGG
>DDNW01000003.1:0-133 GCA_002341345.1 Erythrobacter sp. UBA2510 | reverse complement strand
TCGATCATGGAATTGTGGTTCTGCGAATCTGAAATGATGACGCAATCAGGCAATTTCGACCCGAGTGTTGAAAGGGTCGTCCAGTTTGCGACATAGCCTGATGTCATCAAAAGGGCGGCTTCCTTGCCATGCA
>DDNW01000142.1:26260-32059 GCA_002341345.1 Erythrobacter sp. UBA2510 | reverse complement strand
AAGCGCTGAGCCACAGGACGTCTTGATCTAAATTCATTGGCGGCTTTCCAGTTATATTTGCCGCTTGCCCTTATCTAGCGAGCGGAAGCTGCTTCTATTTGGCCGCCTTCTAATCCTGATCTGTGCTTTGGAGGCTGATGACAACCGGACAATGATCCGAGAGCTTTTTGTAAGCGTCTGGCATATTTCGCCGATCGAGATCCTTACCTCCTTCGACTTTACAATAACCGGTAACGACCGCTTTCGCAGATCGCCCCTCTTCATCAGCCAGCGTTTTGGAGAGAACGAAGTGGTCGAGAAGGCCGCATTTGCCCTCGAAATACTCACTGCATTCGAGGTCAGGTGCCAGAGCAACATGCGGTGTCGCGAGGCTTCCAACTTTCTCGCGGAACTCCCGTATTTCAGTTCCCGCTGCCACCGAGTTTGTCCCCATGGTGTTGTAGTCACCTAAGACCAGAACATCGGCATCGGACACGGTCGCTTGCAGAGCCCCATGCATTTTACCGATGCGCTCAATTGAAGTTTTTCGGTGACCGTAATCTCGGTCGTTCACGCCGGAATCAAGGTGCACGGAGACCAAATGGAAATCGATGCCACCAGCGACGCTCGCGTAGGCAGATCGGCCTGGGCGAAGGCTTCCATCGCAGTCACTGCCGTTGCCATTTGCCGCAGCACCGTTCATGCGCCAGCGATCTTCGAAATTGGACATCGAGACTTTATCGGCGTTCCAGAGGAAGCCGACATGTTGGCCATCGTCTCGACCGCATCCATGCAGATCCAGCTTCCAATCTCCGCCTACATACCCAGTCAGACCATCGGTGACGGACTCCATGGCGCTATGGGCACCTCGTGTCGCCGTTATCTCCTGAACAGCGATAATGTCTGCATTCAACCACGCGAGCGCACAGGAAAGCCATTCAAGGTCCGTGCTCTCCTCCGGAAACCAACGAATGTTCCACGTTGCTATACGCAGCTGGTCCTCGCTGGTGTCGAAGCGTCCGCCTGCTTCAACTACCTGACGGCACTCGCTTGGGGATGACCAGACTTTGCGTTCGCTATCAGAGGCGACCGACGTAGCCGGACTCGTCGGGGAGCTTGACGAACCGGAAGCTGCTCGAAGGTACTTGTCGATAATCCAGGCATTCCGGCCATCGTCGAGAACCACCTTGTTCCAGCGACCTTTGTTGGCTGTTTCTCGCACCACACCTTCAGAACCGGTCGGAGCTCTTCCGAACATGCTTGATTTGGCTTCACGGTGCAGTGGGACGCCGGAGGGTTTGGTCGCCTCTAGGCGAATACGCTCTCCGACATCGAAAGCGAGGGCCGGACTGGAAACAACGCACAGCAGCGCTAGAAGGCATAGAACTCGACACATTACTTCCTCCAAGTTTTTGCTTCGGAGCGAAGCTTGGTGGATTATCGGCTTGCTAGTATGGCGCTAAAATTAGGTCGCAACGGTAACGATAGCTGACATTAAAAATTGCACAATTTTGATAATTAATGAACCTTAAGATGCATCATGTTTTTACGACAGCAACTTTATCAAGAGTGACAATTCATGCTTCAGACCAGCGATATGCGGGAGATAATCCTACGTGGAATCGTTCGGGCCAATATGCGGCATGTCGCGTGGACCAAAAACCATTGGGTTTCAGATTACGGTGCTGAAGGCCTCATCCAAGTGCTGATTGCTGAGGAGATCTACGAAGCGGGAGGGGGCGATTTAGGCGTATTTCTGGAACCAAATGTCTCCGAGTTCTGCGACGAAATTGAAGCGAAGAGCCTTGTGGACGTTGATATCAAGCCAGCTTTCAGACCGGATATCTGCACTTACACGCGCGGAGACAAAGTTCCTCATATCATTGAGGTGAAGAGGCGATGGGAAAAAGGGCCTATCGCTCAAGATGTCATCCGGTGCGCGAATTTCGTCTCCATCCTCAAAAATATGGGATTGGAAGCTACCTACTGCGCAATTTTTCTGCACGACGATGGAGCTAGGGATAGAGGTCACAAGAAAGCCTTCTTCCAGCGCGTTGATGAGGAGCCAATAGCTGCAAAAAAACGAGTGGAAGAGCTTCTTCAGGATTGGGCACGTGAAGTACTGCAAACCTCAAACTCGGATCATAGTGGGGTCAGAATTAGAGCCGAAGTTGGAAGAGAGTACGGGTTTGAGTTGAAATCGGATTGGCCTACGGAGGATTGGATGGAGGGTGCTGAGTGCGAGCTATTCCGTTGGCGCCCAGCGACAATCGAGTTTTCGCGTCGAGATACCGACTGATTGAATTTCTGATTATCCTTCAAGTAATTGGGCTGCCATCACTGGGATAGCCTCTGACTCGATCTGGCTGGCAACCAGATCGACCACCAATAGGTCCGGTGATAGGTAGGGGTGAAATTTCTCTGTCGCAGGCAAGGCAATCTCTGTAGCGATTTCTTCTCCTGACGGCGCGTCCGACACTGCCATCTGATCGAGAATATCGCTCACTCGCCCTATGTCGGCTCCTACGTCGAGAAGCCCATCATAATTGCCGACCATGAGGCCTTCCGACCTGAGCGTGAGAGCCATTGTCGAATTCTTCACAGTCCCGGCCCATGTGGCGAGGAGGCAGTGACCGTCGCCTATTTGGACGATATTCGACGCCTCAAGCCCCAGTCGCACAAAGGACGCTCGCGCCTCCTGAAGCAGGCCAGCGGCCTTCTCATCGAGATATTTCCTCGGGTCGTTTCCGGCGAGGATGGTCCTCATTCGCCGAACCACTGTGTCGTCGATATTGCCGCCATCACCGCCAAACTTGGGGGGCCTTCCAGTCGCGTCTCTTGAGACTTCGATGACCTTTTCTGCGTCGTGGATAGCGAGAATCCTCCAACGGCGGCCGGAAAAGATAATCGTCATATCTGGCGCCAAGACAGTCAGAACAGGCAGCGTTCCGAGCGTCTTCCCATTCGAGACAATCCGGTATTCCTCGGCTGTCTGGAACACGGCATAGAAGCCGTAGTGCTCGACCACGCGTTCCCCAATTCTCCCGAGCAGAAGGATGCCGTCAGGCGATTGTTCGATTAGAGCGACCGCAGGATCCCCCATGCGCCGCAGCACGCGGGAGAACAGGTCCGCATCAACGAGATGAAACGGCCCGAGTTCGCAAAGGATTTTGAACAAGACAGCCGCTTTGGCGCCGCCACGCTCAGCAATGACCGACAGAATTTGGTGGACGAGCGTCGAGAGATGCAACGCGTCTGGCCGAGGAGGCTCACACCACTGCTCCAGCAACAGGTCTACCATTGCGATCGACCTGACGAGTCCAAGGCGAAGCATGTCAGAGGGATGCGAGTCCGCCTGCAGTTCTTTCTCGGTGACATACATCCTTAGAACGGCCGGTTTGCCCGCTCTACGACCTGACCTGCCCAAACGTTGCCTCAGGGACGATACCGAGAATGGCGCCCCGATCTGAGCAACCGCTTCGACATCGCCAATGTCGATGCCAAGCTCGAGCGTAGACGTGCAAATTGCGGTCGTTGGCTCCTTCGCCTCTTTAAGGCGGCGTTCGACAAAGGTCCGGTGATCCCGCGATAGGTTAGCGTGATGGGGGTAGAATTCATTCGGGAGGTGCAGCTCTTCCGACATGCTGCTGAGAAGGTCGGAATAGATCTCGACATTCCTTCGCGATCCGGCGAATACCAGGTTCTGGGTTCCTCGCAAGTTCTCGAATATGTGCTCTGCGATTGCCCGCTCGACCGCGACTTCCTCCGGCTTGACCTGGTTTTCCTCTTGGTCAGAGGAAGCGCGGTCGTCCTCCCTTTTGCTGGCTCCGATCATATATCCACGCAGTTGCAGCTTTAGCGCCTGCCCCTCGGATTTGCTCCTGAGAACTTCCACTGTGTCTGGAGAGCCCGGTCGCAGGTACGCTCTCGCCAAATCCATGTCACCAAGCGTTGCGGACAGTCCAACCCGGCGGATTCTCCGTCGGGTCGCGATCTCAAGCCGATTTAGCAGGGATCGCAGATGGATACCCCGTTCGGTGTCGAGCATCGCGTGAAGCTCATCGACAACCACGGCTTCCACGCGGCCGAACAGCGCCGGGATCTCCAAGCCACGGAGAACGAACATCGCTTCAAGCGATTCAGGAGTGATCAGCAATATCCCGCGACGTTGCTTGCGTGCCCTGGCCTTGACCGAGGCCGATACGTCGCCGTGCCACGGGTAGACTGGCAGTTCGAGGCGTTCGCACAGGTCTTCGAGACGGCGAAATTGGTCATTTATGAGAGCCTTTAGTGGGCTGATGTAGACGAGATCGAACCCGGTTCCGTCGGATCCGGATTCCTTGGAAATGACGCTTGAAATGAGGGGTAAGAACGCCGCCTCTGTCTTCCCACTCGCTGTCGCTGCAGCGATAATCGCGTCCTGGTCCGACTGTAGCAGGAGAGGAATTGCCATCTCCTGAATATCTCGAAGTGCAGACCAGTTTTTCTCCCAGATCCAGCGCCTGACCGGCTCAGCAAGAAGATCGAAACTGCTCGATACCGAAGTCATGCTCAGAGTTTGAACTCGGAGAGCTCATCACTTCCGGAGGGCTCTGTTCCTTCGTCTTGTTGGACGGACCCGACACTTTCGTCGATGTCGGAGAGGTCATCCCCGCCATCTTCAGTAAGCGGAATCTCGCTGAGCAAATCTCGCCATTCAATTCCTGGGTTTTGTTCAATCACAGAAAGGAGGTGGGCGAACGCCGTTACCGTGTTCCGTGGGGTCCGGAAATAAGCATCTCCAATCCGCTCGGAGCAATGATGCATGAAAGCTTGGAGAGCCTCGTCCGGCAAGTCGACAGAACCGTCCGATGTGAACACGTTCCGGATGTTTCTCAGCAAGACGTAGAGGTCTTCAGGCGTCAGGTTTGAGAGCCCAACGACCGGGCCAGAAAGATCAATCAGACCATCTCGGGCAAAGGTGTTTTGAGCCAATCGAGACTGGAGTGCCTGATAACTGTAGAGACCGCGGCGCGTGTCCATCAGGAACTCGGGAGTGCCGCCGAGGAGGACGCCGAAGTGCGAGGCACTTCCTTGGAGAATGTCGTTCAGAACCCTGAGGATCTGCTCATAGTTCGCGTTTCGAGCCTGGCTGTTCGAAAGCTTGTAGAGATTGACCATCTCGTCGAGAACAATGACGAGGCCTTTGTATCCTGCTTCCCGAACCAAAGCCGAAAACAGCTTCAGGTGATCGTACACCGACGCATCGTCGATGATCGTGCGCACTTTGAGAGCGGCTCTAGCATCTGTCCTGGTAGCGAACTCCGCCCTGAGCCAACGCATGGCATTGGCCTTGAGATCTTCGTTTCCATCCTCGTGGCCCTGCCAGTAACGGCTGATGACGGTCGCAAACTCGAAGCCGCCATGGAGTTCCTCAAGGTGAGCGAGCTTCTCGCGGATCACATCGTCCGGATTTCGATCTTCTGTCTCGGCGTCTCGAATTGCCTGTGTCACGAAGCGCTCGACCACGCTCGTAAGCGCGCCACCTTCCGGCTTGGTACGCGTAGCGGTGTTCCTGGTTAGCTCGGCGAAAAGCGACCGCGCCTGGCCACCGGTCGCGTGTAGGCGGCGATCAGGCGCCAGGTCGGCCGACATGACGACCATACCCTTCTCGAGCGCGATCAGGCGAACGAGGTTGAGGAAGAAAGTCTTCCCGGATCCATACTCACCGATGATGAAGCGGATGCTGGCTCCGCCATCTTCAATTCGGCCGATGTCTTTGACCATCTCCTCGATTTCGCGAACACGTCCAACCTGGATGTGCTGAAGCCCGAGCCGCGG
>DDNW01000142.1:20845-26204 GCA_002341345.1 Erythrobacter sp. UBA2510 | reverse complement strand
CGGCACGACGCCAGCGCGAAGCGCCTGGATGATGGTGTCCCGCTCCCGGCGTTTGATTTTTGGTGCGTCCATCGTTTCCTCCATCAGGCCGAAAGCTGTGGCGCAATTTCCGGGTTCACCAGCAGCATGTCATCTTCTTCCAAAAGAGCGTCGTCAAACCGCTCGAACGCCCATTCGTTGATTGCTTCCAAGGCTCCTGCAGACATCAATCCGAACTGCCCGGCGAGGCGCCCAAAATCCTCCTCGGACCATTCCTCGGCTCGCAACAGTTCCTCGACAAGTGCTCGGTGCTTTGCATCCAGCCCTTCGAAACGACCATCGTCTGCGGGCTCCATCTCCGGAGTAGCGTCGGCAGGTTCGTCCCGATCCTCTTCTTCATCCGCGAAGATGGTGTGCAGGACGCCAGACACTCGGGCGGTGTCAGTCATGATGGCGGCAATCCTGTCCTGATCGAGCGTAATGCCCGACTTTGGTTCCGTTGGCGTCGGAGCGGGTGGAATGGCGTACTCCGTCCCTGCGGCTTCTGGTTGGAAGACAGTCACCGGACCGGGCGATGACGCGAGGGCATGGAGATCTCCATAGATACCGTCAGCCTCAAGCCCGAGAGCCCCATAGAGCTTTTGAATGGCATTAATCTCGGACGGATCGATGTGACCGTCCGAACCCGCAACCGCCAATGCGACTTTGCCGAGATCGGCGCGGACATCTTGGTCTTTATCCTTGAGGCGACGCCGGAGAATGGCGAGGTCGGGCGGCACTGCCATCATCCAGTCGAGGTTCGCCCGCAGGCGAGCCTGCTCAGATCCGGACAATCCGGGAGTGCCTTGAATTCGCTCTTCCAGATGACGGCGTTCGAGCTCCGAAACATTTCCGTCAGCATGCGCGATGAACGACCCCAGCGTGATGGAGAGAAGTGCGCCCTGGTATCCGGTACCGGCATCTTCGATTGCCTGAGCACCCTCTGGCAGCCGGAAGAGGACCACGGGTTCCTCGTATTTTGGGCTCCGGAGCGCAAAGCGTGGATCAGGTGCCATCCCAATTCCGAGGTTGGCGAGCGCGTCCGCGGCTCCGGTCAGCTGCTTCTTGCCGATCTTGTCAGGTCTGGCACCTTCGAGCCGCTCGATGAGATCTGGCAACGGTACGATTCCGCCACCCTGGATCCGTTCATCAGCCCATTCTCTAAGGGCATCGAGTTCAGGGCATGGGAAGAGCGGCTTCAGGACATCCGGCAACAGCGCATGAGCTTCAATGGTTCCCCGGCCTTCCGAGTTGCGGCCTAGATAGCGACTGAACTTGTCCAGGTCGTTCATCGCCGTTTCAGCAATTTCCCAGGCGAGGTCCAACGGCTTGCTCAAACCGGAGATGTCCAGCAGATCCTTGTTCCTGCCGACAATGCTGGAAACGAAATTTCCGGAAGCTGCGTGATAGTCGATCGACAGCTTTCTCTTCGGCTTTGAGACTTTCAGGCCTTCCGGATACCGCTCGTCGAAGCGAATTCCGAAGAGTGCCTTGAACTCCTCAAACGCGCGCTTTCCAGGCGTGCGCAGCCACCTTTCCGGATGCGTTACAAGCCATGACAGCATCCAGTTCGCCGGGATAGGCTCGTCGTGAGCCAAAAGGTGCCCAATCCCCAACCTGACAATGATCGGGATCTCGTAACCGGTTCGCTCGAACACAGGCGTAAGCTCAACCTGGTCTTCGATCAGGATCTTCGCTGCTTCAAGGAAGTTCCCGAGGTACCGGCGAATTGACCCGTTTTCGCCATAGGCCTCGAGCAGGCGCTGCACCTCCGCAACAATCTGCAGCTTCTCGTCAGCGTCGGGCTTCTCCTGGAAAAATCGACGTTCCAGGCCATAAAAATAGAGGAAGACGTAACCGGCATTGTAGTCAGGGTCTGATCGGCCGGACGAAAGCCAGTCCAGATAAGTCGCTCTCGATCTTGGCGATATTGTCGAGTAACTCGGCCAATACGACATTCCGTCGCCCGCGAGATCCCCTCCTCGTGTGTCGACTCTCAATGAAGGGTCGATGAAAGCATTTTCGGGGTTGCCGTACCGCCCACTCTTAGGTGCTCGACCGACGTAAATTATCCCGCCGATTTCCCGGCCAGCAATTGTGACGTTTCCCCCGGCAGGGATCCACTTTCCGTCTGCTCTCCGGTTTGCTGAGGCGGAAGGCGCCTCTTTCCAATTCGACAGACCATCGAATTTTGACTTCAAAGGTTCGGGTTTCGACGTCGGTGGCGCTGCGAAATCGATATTTGAAGTCAGGTCGGCTTCAGGCGGTGCCGGATTGGCCCCAGATGCTCTGCCCCGAGAGGATGTGCGCGAAGGGGATGTCGAACGCGTCGCATACTTTGCCTTTCTCGCTCGCCTGCGCAGCCACCAAAAAAAAGCCAGTCCAGCGGCGCCCAAGACCCAGAAGTTTGGTCTCCAAAGTTCCTTCTTCTCCTGCTGAGTGGAAATCTTGGCGGTTTGGTCCAATTGTTGCGTAGAGCCAGCAACCTGTCCCGTAGCCTTGGCCCCTTCCTCCGCTCCATTCGACGAAGGCGACACTAGAGGGAGCGCAGAAACCTTTGGTACCGGCACTGCACCCGGGGATGTAACCGCCGCATTGCTCGGGGCCGATCTGACGCTGGTTGCCAGGAGAGTGAACTCGGTCTCAGGATCGAGTTCACCGGTGGCTGGCAAACCTTTCCTGCGCTGGAACTCGCGGATGGCCTCGCGAGTCTTTCCTCCCATTAAACCATCTACTGGTCCCGGAGAGATTCCAATGCTTTCCAATCGTTGCTGAGCCTGGAAAATTTTATCGGAGCGAGCGTAACTCGTTGCTGGACCTAAAGCGATCCAGACGGAGAAAATGAGTAGGCAACAGACCCGGATCATAGATGTAATTTCGAGTACATATGCGCGAATGGCCCCATCCTTCTACAACCGAGTTTGCGGAGGAACCCACTTTCGGAAATTTTGTCAGAAATTCGTAGTGCCCTCCGAGCGGAAACGATTGACTAGTTTGTTGCGCGCCTTAAAGCATCGGGTCCCATAGGTGTTTCATAGAGCAGCAATCGATCGTGTGATAATGTCGATGCCCTCCCCTTGCGCGATTCCATCACTCATTTCGGTGAGGGCGCCCATTAGAACAACTGTGCCTTTTAGCAAAGCTAAACTGTCTACCATCGGCCCACCGGAAAGCCCCCGAGGAATCGGAGATACTACTGGAGCACCCGTGAAAGTATCGACGTTTCGGCGTTTGGGATGCCTCAGTCCTACCATTCCAGGCGCAACGGGAACGGCTACGTTGGTGTATGTGCGTGGAGAGGGGTGTAGGCCGTTGCCAGATCGTTTGAAATCCCGGGATAGAAACCCTGCCATCGTGATTATTTTGGAATCAGGGGGCCGCGAAGAAGGAGTGCTCAAACACTGGCGTGGTGCGAACTCATCCATGAACATAACGGACAGGTCTCGACCCTCTGGTTCAACGAGTGTTCGAGAACCGTCACCCACGTAGACCCAGCTTCCATTTATGTGCACGGATTTCTCTGCCGGATCCTCCTTGAAAGTATGACCTCGTAAGACATGTCTTGCGGTTATCAGGACCGGTCTTGATTGGTGTTGTATGAGAAATCCAGTGCCGACTTGGACGGGAGTATCTGGCCGCGACTTGTGGGATGCGTATATTGCGATGATATTAGGTTGAACGAGCCTTTGAAATTTTGCTGCAACTTCAGCAGCGAATATCTGCGCAATGCTTTTCATTTGCTGTCCGCTAGCCTCCAATTGCAAAATGAATTTCGAGCAGATGTATGCGTCTAGAAGATTCGACGTTTCAGTGAGTAATTGATAGTCAAATATTCTCGTGAAAGGAGAATTTTCTTGCAAGCTGCTCAGTGCCTAAATTGACGAGACCGTCCAACTGTTCCTTATCACAACGAAGGGACTGGATGAGACCTGGGTAGCGCTAGACTAAGAGACCAAGCGTCTCCCACGTCGATTTCCGGGCGCACCGCGAAAAGTATGGATCCGTGAAGCCTGTCGTCATGTTTAAGTCCTTTACACTCTGGTCCGATGGCGCAACGGAAGTCCTTGACGACGCTAGTGATGCACGAAAGGCGCTGTCGGAGGTATGTGTCTCGGTCGCTGCTTCATGTTTGATGAAGGTCGAGCGGACGTTGTTTCTATTGAGTCCATAGGAGGAAAGTTTTTTCTCCTTACCCGAGCGATCCAAATTGCTGTTCGTAGGAATTCGACAAGCGACCAATTTTCCTTGCGCAAAGGAAAACGCGGCAACAAAATATGTTACATAATGCGAGGCAATTTTAAACTTGACTCGCGGTATGTAACAATGAGAATCAGGAGTATGACGTGTCTCAGGTGCGGAGGCTTGAGATGTTGCTTGCCGATGGTTCAGTGTGGCGAATGCACGACCTAGAGGCTCAAGGGATCGCCCGTACCACAGTCCGGCGAGCCGTTGATGCTGGATGGGTCGAGGCTCTCTCGCGAGGGCTGTATCGCGGTGCCGCCACCTCCGATCAAAAAGGTTCCGACCTGGCTGAAGTCTGCGCGCGGTATACCGGCGGCGTGATTTGTCTACTTACCGCGGCTGAGTACTATGGCCTGACGGACGAAGCTCCCGATCAGGTGTGGGTTGCCGTTCCAAACAATACACGGACGCCGACCAAAAGCTGGCCGCCGGTCAGGTTGGTTCGCTGGCGCTCTGCAGCCTCAAGGCAAGTCGGTGTCGAGGTTCATCGGATCCATGGCGTCGATGTTCCAATTACGGGGCCAGCCCGTACGGTCGTCGACATGTTGCGGATGATGAAGGCGGTTGGTGCTGACCGCGCGATGGAATGTCTCCGGGATTACGCGATAAGCGGCGGCTCGGTGAGGGAGGTCCGCGAAATCGCGGACACCATAGGTGTCGGCAAGCAGTTGACTCCTTACCTCACGGCAATCCCTTACATGGAGACCCGCCATGCGAAACCTACCGGCGGCAATAAGCGCAAAACTGAAAGCTAGAGCCCGTGCGCTGGGCATGACACCCGAGTCCGTCTACTCCCGATGGGTGATGGAAAGCTTCCTCAGACGATTCTCCCAATCGAACTATCGCGATCGCTTTTGCCTCAAAGGAGCGCTCTTGTTCGCAGCCTGGGAGGGGAACTGGTTCCGCACGACCATGGATATCGACCTTGATGGGTTGGATGCCGAAATGGCACCCGGGATCTCGGAGGTGATTGCGGCTATCACGAAGACGCAGATTTCTGAGCCTGATGGGGTCGACTATGACCTAACGAGCATGCGGCGCCGTGAGATAAGCGGATCGAATCCAGTCGGTAGCCGCGTGATCGTAAACTGCATCCTAG
>DDNW01000142.1:19019-20811 GCA_002341345.1 Erythrobacter sp. UBA2510 | reverse complement strand
TCCTCGATGCAAAGGTCATTCCTCTGAAAATCGATGTGGCGTTTGGCCATCCCATCACGCCAGGTCCGGAACAAATCAGCTACCCCAGTTTGCTTGAGGGCTTTTCAGATATCCCGCTTCTGGCGGTACCGAAAGAGACCATGCTGGCGGATAAAGTCGCGACGATCGTGGAGTTCGGCCGGGACAACACGCGCATCCGGGACTACTGGGACATAGCGGCGCTCGCGGACAGGTCCGAATTCGACAGCGAGGTCATGATCAGAGCTATACGAAGGGAACTTGGACGACGTCACAGCATAGACTTCCTGAGGCGTACAGACGGCTATTGGGAGGCTGGTCTCTCGACCGGGTTCGCATGCGGTCATCCACACGAGTCCGTCCGCATTTGGGGGCGCCGACAGCCGAGGGCCGGTGGCCGCGAGGTCAGCTTCGAAGCTGTCTTGGGGCGCGTAGGAGAGTTCAGTCGACCATTGCTCAAGGCGGCTCGCAGGAGACAGAAGTCGATTGGGATATGGCGGCCAGAGAGTGGGTGGATAACGAGAGAACGGGGACCGGAGATTTAGGCCTGAGAAGGCGCTGGCTCGAAACCACCGGCTTGGGTCTTTAGAGTTACGCGATCATCGCAACGCTGGGGTCGGGGTGAACACAATTGCTACTCAGAGTATCACGTGGGGGCTGTGTCAAACTGACTCAGCCAATTAAAGCCTTCGATGCCGAAGAGTCTAACATGTGGATCATGCACTCCTTAGCTGGGGTATTCGCTCGCGCCGCATCCACCACATACCGGTGATGTGTGAACAGTAGCACCTGAGTATGGCGTCCAAGCTCCGCGAGCGTCCGGATCCCAGCTGCCGTCCGATCCTCATCACTGGTAATGAACAGGTCGTCGGCGACGAACGGCAGGGGTTCGGTGCTCTCCATGTGCCGCTCGATCGCCGCTATCCGGAGGGCTAGGTACAGCTGATCCAGGGTGCCGTCGCTCATCCCGGAGACCGGACACATCTTTCCGTCGGCTCGGTAGCCGACCAGCACCGGTTTCTCGGCGTCAGTGTAGTCCACCGAGAGCCTCGTGATCGGATTGGCGCCGGTCGAAGCTACCGCAGCGAAGATCTCGCTCGCGCGTTGGACGAGCGGGTGCTGGTTCGCCTCTCGATACCGCTCGACGGCCCGATTCAGGATGATGTTGGCGGCTCGGAGACGTAGCCAGCGCTCGACATGGTCGACCATCTCGGCCGCGGCGTCGTTCGCCTCCTGGGCTGCCGATCCAGCGCCTTCTCGCTGTCCCAGCGCCCGTAGCTCGCCCTGAGCCTCAGTGAGCGTCCGTTCGGCTCCCTGGACGTCCTGCAGCTGGCGCGTGATCTCGTCGCCGATGCGGGAGATGCCCGCGACCACATCGTCCGCACCCAAGCGGCTGACAGCCTCCCGCAGGGCATCTTCATCCAGACCGTCACCCGCCGAGCTCAGGTCGTCACGCTCCTTCTGGAGGCCATGTACGATCACCCGTCGCTCGTCCGATGCCCGGGCCAGTGCAGGGACATCAGCATCGGCCTGAAGGCCGTGCGTCTGGCGAAGCGATGCCAGTTCTCGATTAGCGGCCGCGAGTTGCTCTTCGGCAACCTCATGGTCAGCTTCTGCCTTACGGATGCGGGCCTGGACCTCATCGATACGGGCCTGGCGCTGCTGAGCCTCATCCAACCGGTTCCGGAGCAGCGGCACCAGAACGGCACAATCCGTCTCCTTGCTCAGATCGGCGGCGGCTTCGCCGAGTTCGCTCATCAGGGATCCGACATCG
>DDNW01000142.1:18174-18924 GCA_002341345.1 Erythrobacter sp. UBA2510 | reverse complement strand
TCCGACATCGGCCTCATAGGCCGCGATCACCTCCTGCATGTCCCTCAGGTGCTTTGCCGTCTGCAACAGGTCCGCCCGGAGCTTCTCGATCTCCTGCCAGACCGACAGCGCCTCGTCCGCTTCCTCGGGCGCGGCGTCCGACGGCAGCCCAAGTGCGGGCACCTCGGCCGCCCACTGCTTGCGCCATTGATTCTGATCCGCCTCGGCCCGGGCCAGATCCTCCCGACGCTCCTCGACCTGCTGGCGGCTGGCGGTCAGCGTACGCTTGAGCTCTACCGCTCCCGTCCAACGCTTGTCCGCCGCATCCAACGCGACCGTCACCCGTTCTCGCAGGACCGGCGTCGTAAGCTCCTCGGTGCCGTCGAGCCCAAGTTCGGCGGCCGCGCGAATGAGATGGTCCCGGACCTGATGGTCCTCGGCTGCCGCTTCCTGTTCGGCCGACCGCGCTGATCTGAAGTCCCGGAGCTTCGAGAGAACCTGATCCTTGCGCGCCAGCCAATCCCGCATATCTGCTGGTTCACCAAGCTCGACGCCGGTCTGCTGCCACAGGGTCTCCCACTCCGATGTCCAGGTGTGCTTCCGCTGCTCAAGGTCCTCCTGGCGCGTCTCCAAGGCAGCGAGATCCGCTTTGACCTTCTCAAGCTGGCCAGTGGATGTAGCGAACCGGGCAATACGGTCAGCCTCCCGTTCACGGCCATCGGCTAGGTAATCGGCGTGGTGCACCGCGCCCTCAAAGGCCTCGGCCACACC
>DDNW01000142.1:15478-18031 GCA_002341345.1 Erythrobacter sp. UBA2510 | reverse complement strand
TCCGCAAGCGCCTGTTCGGGCACGTCGGCGCCTTCGACATAACGGCGCCGGATTAAACGCCATCCATCGTCGCGGTGCTCGCGAACCGTCTGCAGGGCTTCGGGCGTCGGAACTTCGCCTCCGGCCTGAAGCGCTACGAGTTCGCCTCCCAGATCTCGCTGTTCCGCCAGCTTGCGTTCGCGCTCATCGGCCAGTGCTTCCTGATCACGCCCGAGGCGATCCAAGGCCTGCCCCAGGCGGGCGACGGCTTCACCAGCGGGGAATGCCCTCTTCGCCAGTTCATCGGCGCCGAGGGACCATCGCCCGAGGCCGGACTGAGCGTCGGCAAGGTCTTCCTCGGTCTCCTCGAGCGCGCGTTTGGCCTGAGCATGCCGGGCAGCCGTGTTTCCCAGTTCGGAGGCCGATTTCACGGCGGCCGCCGCGCCCGCAGGGTCGACCGGCGAGCCCGCCTCTTCCAGCTGTCTCTCGGCCTGGCGCACAGCCGCCTCGACCTGCTCGAGTTCATCACGGGCCGAGGTCATCTTCACGTCGAGCCGGTTGGACTCTGCGATCAGCGCCTTCACCCGACCGACTGATCGCGCGGTCGGTGCTCGATCCGCGATCTCCTCCGGCGACATGGACAACCCAAGCTTCTTCAGAAGCTCTTCGACTTGTCCCAATCCAAGGGCAAGCTCCCGTTCGCGGTTCGGTATGCTCCGACACTTGTCGATGTAGTCACCCAGGTGCGTCATGAGGGCTGTGATCCGGTCCGCCGATGCAGGCCACGGGTCCGCGCTCCCAAGCGCTTTCAGGTCACCCCGCAGGTGATCTAGCGCCTCGGTGGTCCTCTTGACTGCCGCGAATGTGTCCTCGAAAGCCTTGGTCGCCTGCTGCCAGGTCTCAGCGAAGCCCTCAGGGAGATCCACTCCGTCGCCCAGGGCATCCAGGCGTTCCTGCAGATCGTCGATCCTGCGGAGGATCGGTGCCACCCGGCGGATCCGCTCAAGGGAGCTCTGCTCCCTGCGCGACTCCGCCAAGGCATCCTCGGCTTCCTTCAGAGCCGTTCTGGCCGCTGTGACCGCCCGCTCGGCCGCGACCCAGTGGTCCGCGCGCAGCATCTCGGACTTCATGCGGGAACTGGCCTGCTCGAACCGGTCGTGTGCCTGCCAGTACGGTTTCGAGGAGGCCTTTCTGCCCGATGGAGCGCCGATCTCGTCCGCGTCCTCCGACAACTGCTTCGCTACGGCCGAGAGGTGAGCGGTACCCGCACCGGCCTCGAATAGGCTGCGCGCGATGTCGCCACCGGCCTCCAGCATGCCCTTGCCGCCCTCACGCAGACGCGAGTGATTCAGGCCGAACATGCGGGTGAAGAACTCTTCCGTCGCCCCGCCCAGAAACGGCACCAGGCTGTCCGCCGGAAGCTCGCCGCTCTCGTCCGGCTTCAGCAAGCCATGGCCGCGGGCCTTCCGGCGCTTGAATGCCAACCGCTGCCCGACCGCATTTGTAATCGTCGCGCTGACGCGGAGGCGGCTGTTGTCGTGGAGGAAGTTGTACCGCGAGATATGCGGCATCCCGAACAGCACTTCACAGATCGCCGCGAGCGCAGTCGACTTGCCCGCTTCGTTCGGCCCGTAGATGACATGGAGCCGGACATCGTCGCCCGAGAGGTCCAGGCGCAGATCATCGAAGTGGCCGAACCTCTCGAGATGGAGTTTCTCAATCCGCATTGTGGCTGCCCCTAATCCGCGCCGAGCAGGCGATGGCGAAGAGTCGCCGTCGCGCCCTCGAGGACAGTGACCAGGGCATCGTCGTCGATCTCCTTTAGACCTGCCAGTTCCCGTACGCGTGCTGGCACCCTGGTCAATGACTGCTCGAGCTCGTCCCTGAGCGCCGTCATCTCCTCGGGGCTCGCCCGGATCTCGTCGACGGTCCGGAGAAGCTCGGCTATCGCATCGGCGTCGGTCGAGACTACAGGCTGCTCCACGTCCTCGGTCTGCAGAACCACGCGCTCGAGCCAGACGTCGCCGCCGACCTGCTCAGCGATGCCAAGGCATTCCGCCCGAGTGCGCTCAAGGTCCCCGGCGAGCTCACTATGCAGCGGTGTTCGGCCCGAGATCGTCAGCCGAGCGGCCAGTGTCCGGCCCTCGGTTGCGTCAACGGCATCGGACAATACGTCCCGGACGCGAGCCAGGGCATCTTCGTACTCATTGGACCCCGAGAGATCGACCCGCAGATGCTCCCACCGCACGACGTCCAACGTGACGTGCTCGACGCGGGTGATCTCGTGCCCGTCGACAGTCAGGACAGTGGCGCCCTTAGGACCGGCCTCGTTGGCGTGGCGCCCCTGAAGGTTGCCCGGAAATACGACCCACGGGTTCTCGTTCAGGACGGCTCGGGCATGGATGTGTCCGAGCGCCCAGTAGTCATAGCCCTTGGCAAGGAGCTCAGGAATGGAGCACGGAGCATAGAAGGCGTGACCCGGACGACCGTCGGCAGCGGTGTGCAGCATACCGATGTTCAGCAAGCCGGGCACCGAATCCGGATAAGCCAGCGCGATGTTTTCGGTAACATCCC
>DDNW01000142.1:14974-15452 GCA_002341345.1 Erythrobacter sp. UBA2510 | reverse complement strand
AACATCCCGCTTCGGGAAGCTGCGGCCATGGACCGCGACGCCAAGGTCATCAAGTGTCCACGTTTCGGCGCGGTCGCTCCGAAAGACCTTCACATTGCCGGGCCAGGTCAACGACCGTGTCATCTGGTTCTCGGCGTCGTGGTTGCCCTTGATAACGCCAACCCGAATTCCGGCGCGGTCCAGGCGCGCCATCTCGGTAACGAAGAACAGGCCGGTCGAGAAGTCCCTCCAATCGCCGTCATAAAGGTCGCCCGCGATCAGCAGCAGCGAGGCCTCAATGTCGATGGTGTGATCCACCAGCGCCGTGAACGCGCGGCGGGTGGCACCGACTAGATCCGACGCACGCTCACCGGCGCGCAAGGCCAGACCGGCGAGAGGGCTGTCGAGATGTATGTCGGCGGCGTGGATGATGTGCATGCGATGGTGGCCCTGTCCCCTGCGCGGGATGTTTCCAGATTGAACACGCGGCAACAAGTTC
>DDNW01000142.1:13459-14873 GCA_002341345.1 Erythrobacter sp. UBA2510 | reverse complement strand
GCAAAGAATGTCCGCAACGCGGTAGGGAGTTAGCGGTTTGAGCGCTTGCTTCACAGCGTTCCCCCGAGGCGGCCTGATAAAACTCCGCTCGGCGATCGGACGACTGTCCGAAAAATTATTGAGCGGCGGTTTCCGGAGGAGGCCTATCGCGGCGATTGAACTGCTGAAGGGTGCATTCGGCGCCCTATTCATCGGAGACGAACAATGGCAGATCTTACCATTACCCCCGAGGACGAAATCGAGGATCTCGAGGAATGCATCCGTGCTGGCCGCCCGCTTCGCCCGGCGCGGGCCTACCGAATCCGTCATGCGGATGAAAACCTCGAGTTTCAGCCTGCGCTTGTGACCGACCCGGTTCCGACCGGGCGTCAGATCCTGCAGGCGATCAACCTGCATCCGATCCAGGAGTTTTCACTGTTCGCGATCCTGCCTGACGGCGGGTTCGAGGACGTCCGCCTGGACGAGACGATCGACTTGCGCGGTCGCGGCGCCGAGCAGTTCGTCCACTTCAAGAGTGACCGGGACTTCCGTTTCTGCATCGACGATCGGGACTTTCAGTGGGGCAAGCCCTTGGTCTCCGGACGCATCCTAAAGACCCTCGTCGGCGTCGACCCCGCAACCTACGACGTCTATCTCGAGGTGCGGGGCGGGCACGACTGTCTCGTCGGAAATGATGAACTGATCCGCCTCGACACCCCAGGGGTCGAGAAGTTCGTCACCTTGATTCGCCACACCACCGAAGGCAGCGCGCTCCTCCCGGAGCGCGGCCGCCGCTATCTCGACGAGAGCGGCTACGTCTACGAGGTGGTCGCGGAAGGCAGCATGACGGGCGTGATCCTGAAGGGCCTCGCGCTGCCCGATGGGAAGTTCGACCAGGGCGTCGCCGATGCGCTCATACTTCTACCGTCCGGCTATCCCGACGCCTGCCCCGACATGTTCTACCTGTACCCCTGGGTGAAGCTTGTTTCTTCGGGCGTGCACCCGAAGGCGGCCAGCGTCTCCCACGCCTTCGCAGGCAGGAACTGGCAGCGCTGGTCGCGGCATAACAAGGCTTGGCGGCCAGGCGTCGACGGCATCCACACGATGGTCAATCGTGCGCTGAATGCGCTCCAGGAGGCCGCGTGATGGAGGCTTCGCTGGATATCGTTCTGACCGGTACTCACGCCGGATGGATCCGCTCCCTGCTCGACGGAAGTGGAGCCGAACGGGCGGCCTATATGCTATTTGGCCGTTCGGTTGTCGAAGCCGATCCGTGGACGCGGGATCGGCGGCTCCGTCTGACATCGCACCGCTTTATTCAGATCCCCGCCGAGGACATCGTCTCGAGATCGGGAATGCATGTCACCTGGTCGACGAACGGGTTCATGCGCCTTCTCGGTGACGCGGCGCGCACCGGCACGGTGCCAGCGATCAT
>DDNW01000142.1:9209-13284 GCA_002341345.1 Erythrobacter sp. UBA2510 | reverse complement strand
CCCTACGGCCACGCCTACTTCTCGGAACAGGACGACCGGAACGAACGTGAACTTGCACGGACAACTCACAATAGGGGGATCCCGGGCCTCGGAAGCATCGTCATCGGCAGTGCTGGCGAGATGCGTGGCCGACTATGGAGCCCGAACGAAATGGTAGTCGACGCGTATCGAATCATGGACGCTGGGCGCCGCATAGCCATGTGGCATCACCCTGGGTTCATTGAACGGCCAGAGGCATCGCATCTCGACCGCCAGGCACGACTGTTCGGCTCGGAATTTAATGACCTACTGAGATCACTCCGGGTCGCTGTGGTGGGCTGCGGGGGCACCGGCAGCGCTGTCGCGACGCTCCTGGCCCGCCTCGGCGTCGGCAAGCTCTTACTCATCGATCGCGACAGACTCGAGATCACAAACCTGAATCGCGTCCATGGTTCCAAGCGTGAGGACGTGTCTGCAGGCCGATACAAGGCGATCATCCTTCGCGATCTGATCGGAGGTGCTGGCCTCGACGTGGACGTCACGACAATCACCGACTGGGTGGGAAACGCGGCCTGCGATGAAGCGTTGAAGTCGTGCGATGTCATATTCGGCTGCACCGACGACCACGCCGGACGCGCTTTCCTTAACCGTATGGCCTACTTCTACAATATCCCACTAATTGACGTCGGCCTGAGCATGCGGGCGGCGACGACCCGAAACAGAGTCGATATTACCGGGCGGGTGTCGACCCACTTGCCTGGCCACACTTGCATGATGTGTAGCGGCCTCATCGAACCGTCTATTGCAGCCGAACAGAGCGTTGAGCGGAGTGACCCCACTGAGTATGCGCGCCGCAAGGTCGAAGCCTATGTCGTCGGCTCTGGCGATCCGGCTCCCGCCGTCGTCACCTTCACGACCGAAGCGGCAACAATGGCCACGAACGAGTTGATCAACGCGCTGACTGGCTATCGCGATATGAACGGTATGGCGCCGATGATCATCCGCAAGTTCCATGACATGAAAGACGTTCGCCCGAACCTGCCGCCCCGCGAAGGTTGCCCGTCCTGCGAGGGTGACAGATGGGGTCGCGGTGACGTCGAGCCTTTCCTCGACGTGATACGGTGAACGAAATGAAGAGGTTCATCGCAACACTGCTGCGCTTTGCAGGCCTGCTGAAGTACGACCTGCTCATCCGCTACGTCCCAACCATTCCTGACCGGAACTCACTCCCGGCCGGATATCTGGTTGTCGTCCAGGACGGTGACATCCTCAAGTGGGCATGCATCAGTTGTCCAGGCGGTTGCGGCGAGACAATCTCACTGTCGCTGAACCCGAACCGGCGTCCCCGCTGGAGCATCGTGTCGGACTGGTGGTGCCGTCCGAGTGTGAGCCCGTCTGTCCACCAGAAAAACTCCTGCGGCTGCCACTTCTGGATCCGCAATGGGGAGATCCACTGGTGCGCAGGCGGACGTCCACGATCTGACTAACTCGGAGGGGGTGGTCCGAGATCAGTGCGGAACCGTGAGCTCACCGTTCCCGACGCTTCCACAGATGAAGTAGTGCGGACATTTTGGACATGTCCGACTGTCGGCCACCTGCGGAAAGGTGCCCTTCTGAATCGCCGCCAACAACTGCTCGGCAGCGAACGTCTCGTCGCTCGTCGAAGCAATCGAGGGCATCTCCAGGACGCTTGCATCAGCCAAGTGAATAAGGCTGTACCGCAGCGGCTCGCCGGAGTACTGAACGGCGATCCGTGACAGCCGGTTTTCGATAGCCTTTGAGGCGCCCGGAGATGACCGCCCAGTCCTAATCCGCTTGAAGTGGACCACCCCGTCTACATCCTCGCTCACCTCCTGGACGTCGGGGAGAATTGTACCGCCACTAAGTGGCCATCCCAATCCAGCGATTTCGCGGCGCGGTCGTTGACCAACGTGCGACCAAAAGTTCTCCGCAAGACCCTGCGCCATGGTCAGATAGGCAGAGGCATAGCCACTGTCCGTTGGTCCGCTCTCTCTCCACGAGCGCTCGAACAGAACATCGAATTCAGCGCGTGTTAGCGCCGTGCCAATAGGCCTCATCGCGCAAGCATCAATCAAGCGCTGCACCGCGTCATGCATCCGCGTATACGGTGTTTCTTCCCGCCGACCGCCAAGTCCGAGGACGTAGGTGTAGAAAAATCGGCGCGGGCACCTCTTATAGATCGCGATTGTAGAGGCTTTGAACATCAATTCCTCTTCAAAATTCACGTTGATGTTCTTTAAAGGTGAAGGAGTGACACAATTTGCAGCGGGCTGAACATTCCGCTCGACGTATTGTTGTGAAAGCCCCTCAAGGAACTTTGTGATGTTGGCTCTTTGAGTCTCGGTCCGGGAGGGTCGATACATCAATGTGCGCTTCTTCGCGCGAGATAGCGCTACATAAAAAAGGCACCGCTTCTCCTCGTCGAGACCCTCCTCGACCGCCTGCTTGCCCGTCTTGCCTTCAGACCCGACAATCATCCCGTCCGGCGGTATGCAATAGGGCCTGATGCTGTTGCCCGGCATACCGCGCGCGTGGAGGCCGGGCAGGTGCACGACGTCAAACTCGAGACCTTTGGCGCCGTGAATGGTCATCATACGGACGGCATCGATATGATCGGCGGATTGCGGGAGGCGGCGAAGATCGCGTTCATCCGACACGCGGACCAGGCGCCGTATCCGTTTGAGGAAATCCAGCGTCGAAGGCCAGGATGTCTCCGCAGAGTGTAGTCGGGCGTAGTTGAGGAACTGCCAAATGGCGATCGCGCACGACCGATCCGCGACCTGGTTTGACGAAGCCATGCGGCGCGCTATTCCAGTATGGTCAAGGATGGTCTGCACGCAGATCAGCCACGGCGATGGCTGTGTGGCCGTGGGCAAAAAAATGTCATCGATCTTGTCGAGTACGGAACAGGCGCGCTCTGGCAGGCCTTCGCGGGAGATACCTGCTCCGGCCCATCCGGATATCGGCTGATTCCGCCCACGAAGCCTTTCGACAACTTGCATTGCCTCGGAAAGCGACATCTCGAAGTCGGGATGATCCGAAAGCCGTACCAGAGCCGCTCCATATCGGTCATGGGCGAGCGACAGCAGAGACAGGAGATCCCGGATCTCAGGACGCTCGAAGAGAACTCCCAGGAAGAGGACCGGTACACCATGAGCCTCAAGCTGTCGCGCGATCGTCGCCAGCCGTTCGTTCCCTCGGACAAGAATCGCCTGTTCTGACCAGGCGTGCCCGGAACTGCGCAAGGATCGGATCGACCCAGCGATCCCATCAATTTCGTCATCGGCAGTGCCACAGACATGAAGCTCCGGCTTGACGCCAGGGCCATCTGGTTGCGCTGTAGGGCCATCCCCAGAACCCGTTCGCTTTGCGAAAGCATTAAAGAGATCAACGATCTCCTTGGTGGAGCGATAGTTGATGGCCAGTCTGCCGTGGGATGCCTTTGGAAACGTCTTCCGGAAAATGTTCATGTTGGCCGATGATGCCCCGCGGAACCGGTAGATGGATTGCCTTGCATCGCCTACCACCCACAAGTTCTCGCCCTCGCCCGCCAGCGCGGAGAGGAGTCGCACACTCGCATGGTTAACATCCTGGTATTCATCGACAAGGATGTGCCTGTGACGGTCCCTTAGAGCGGCGAGGACCTCGGGATGCCCCTCGACGAGAAGAACGGGGAGGTAGACGAGATCGCCGAAATCGACGGCCCCTTTCGCGTTCTTGAGCCACTCGTAGCTTTCGTAAAAGAGAGCGACTTCCTTTGCCATGGCACCCGCGGCTTCGTCGCGCGCTGACATCGCCTCCGCCAGTTCGCGATAGCGTTCCGCCGAAACGACTTCGTCCTTGGCACGAGAGACAGCACGCAGCAGTCCGACGATCTTATCGAGTGGATCGTATAGATCGCGGTAGTGGGTGAGCGGCAGGCGAGCAAACTCGTCTTCAATGAGATCAATCGAAAGAGAAAGATCCAAAAGCCGAGGATCAGGAGGAAGCTCCAGTTGCTCGTTGCACCGTCGGATGATGTCGAGTCCAAAGGAGTGGAAGGTACCAATCCACATGGCCGACGATTCGAGTGGCC
>DDNW01000142.1:4587-9088 GCA_002341345.1 Erythrobacter sp. UBA2510 | reverse complement strand
TCGACCAGTTCGCTCGCTGCCCGGTTCGAGAAAGTCAGCACCAAGATCTGATTTGGTGGAACTCCATTGTCAACAAGGTGTTCGATTCGAGCAACCAATGTTCGGGTCTTGCCTGTGCCGGGGCCCGCCTCGAGGAGAAACGGCGACCCCTTGTGGAACGCCGCCAACCTTTGTGAATCGTCAAGCCCTGACTGAGGCAGAGGCTCATGACGAAGCTTCTCTGGCGGCGGAGGCAAAAGAAGCGCGTCGAGCATCTGTTGCGCGATGACCTCATATGCAGCGCCGAGGCGAATGCAGATATCTCTGGCGCTGAGGCCCTCATCGATGTGAAGAGCCCGAAGCCACCCCCTTGGAAGCAGGAGTTCGCGCGCAAAGAGGTCCATCGTGACCTCTTTTCGTTCCCTGCGGCTGTAGTCCCAAACTCGATCGACGCCGATATCCGGCGCTTCCGCAGTCCGTGCAGGATCAATATCGCGACTGAAAACCTTGTCGATCGCTCCTTCGAGAATCGCATGGCCGAGTTCGTGAGCAGCCACGAATGCATCGCGAAACGGGTCGCCCGAGATAGCATGGTAGATGTAGCGTTCGCCAGGATCCCAAACCCCCTCGCAGCCGCTCAATCGGGGGTCATCAGGCGGAACAGGAATGATCCGTATCTTTTGATCAACCGCGAGAGTCGACACAATGGATTTCGGATCCCATCTGTCAATGCCACGCGTGACCAGTTGCTCATTGATCGCCGCGGCTTGGCGCCTAGCGGCTTCGACACTCCCCATCGAAGCTACTCCTCCAAGGTCGCCCGCTTTTCGCCGTCAGTCAGTCCGGAGTTCTCGAAGTAGTAGTCGAACGTTCTGGGTTGGCGGGTCTCGGGTTTGCCTCTGGATTTGAACTCAAGCGCTGCGTCGGTGCTTGGGGCGCCTGCAAGCCCGGCCCGCAACTCATCAGTCGTCTGCCTGACGTATGCTGCGAGCTTTACTAAGACGCCGTCGGGGATCGTTCCGACGATCATCAGGCCCTTCTTCATTGCATCAAGGAGCGGTCGCGCTATGCCAGTTGCCCGCTCGACCCCGGCCATATCGAGATCCTTGAGCGGATTCCGCGGCATCATCTGCTCAGGCAGTATCGCCATAAGCTGATCGTACATCCGTTTGCCAGCTGCAGTGACGGCTGGCGTCACCGGTTCATCCTCATCTGCACTGGGCGTCTCGCACTCGAGCGCAAAGTCCAAGATCTCGCCCGCGAACTGGGGATATGCGTCTACGTAGCGCTGCAGCAGGTCTCCGGTAATCGGCTCAGCTACGGCGAGATCATTGAGGATATCGTCGAGGGTTGGTCCAGAATTGGTCATAGATCTTCTCCATCGACGAGCATGCGTCGCAGTTTCTTCGCCGCAGCTGCTCTGTAATTCTGGATCATCCGTGCCGAACGTCCCAACTCGGATGATATCGACGGTCCTCCAGACACGTTGTCCACGTCAGGCACGTTCTTGAGCATCAAGGTCGCTACATGCCTCTCCAAGTCAGGTAATTTAGCAATCGCTCGCAGAAGGTCCGACCGGAAATGCACGTCAACAAAGGCATCCCCTTCAGTCGTGTCGAGACGTCGGATACCGTCAACGATTTCATCCGGTAAGTGGAGCTCATCCGACACGTCTATCGACACCGTTCTTTTCGCTTTCGATAGTACTCGTCGTTTTGCGTCGTGTACCAGGAGCTTGAAGCCGCGTTCGAAGCGACACTCGAAAATATCGAGTCGTGTTACGTGAGCCTGACGGTCTTTGGCGATCATCTCAATGAGGTTGTCAACGACATATTCCCTGATTCCACGGCTAACTATATCGTCGCCTCTTGGTAGTTTTTTGATAATCCGCGCTTCCAGCGCTTGAAAAAATCTTTGAAACAATCGTTGATTATTCTCAAATATTGTCGATCTGATCAAATGCATAAGTACTTCATCGCGAATATACTCCGCGTTATTTGACGACAAAATAGTAAGACGGCGAACAATCTCCTCACGGGACAACGCCAAAACCCCGTCAACCGCGCACTCAACCTCTTCCGGTCGGTAGTAGGGGATCCCGTCGCAGGTCACGCCCTTTAAAGCTTCTGCCATCCACTAGCCCCCACGACAGTGAAGCGGTTTCAATCAAATTGATCCTTTGATCAACCTACACCACGTAAAGGTTGCATCCAAAATGTCTCTTGAAAATTTCGCTCCGCGATTTGCACCACGATCTGACGTTCCAGAACGGCATGGAGGACACCAATGTTGGCGCCGGAGAGCGTGTTGATAGAGCTTCCCATTACCGAATCCAGGTTCGGCGGCCCACAGCGCCAGCTGAGCCGACAGGAACTCTACGACCTGGTCTGGCAGACACCGATGTCGCAGTTGGCGAAGCGCTTCGACCTCTCGGACGTCGGCCTGAAGAAGGTGTGCCGGAAACACGACATTCCGACGCCACCCTTGGGCTACTGGGCGAAGCGCGTCCACGGGAAGCGAGTTTATCAGCCGCAATTACCTGCCACGAAGGGACCGCAGAAGCCGCTGCTGAGCGTCGTTCCTTTGGGAGCGGAACAGCCCGAACTCCAAGCTGAGCAAGCTAAGGCTCTTGAGCGGGCTTCAGAATTCCTGCCGATCCAAGTTCCCTTGGACCGACCGACGAAGCTACATCCGGTCGCAGTCCGAACTGCGAAGGCATTGCGGGCAGCGAAGGTCGACCAGCACGATCTGAAGCACGTCAGCGAACCCGGCGCGGTCGCTGTAGTAGTCGGCAACCCCTCGGTCGACCGAGTGGTCCGGATCATTCACGCCTTCGCCGCCGCAGCCGAGAAGCGTGGCTTCTCGCTCACCGAACATCCTGAGGGTGTTCGGGTCTTGGTCGAGGGCACGCCGGTCTTGTGGCAGCTGAAGGAGACTACGGATCAGATACCGCACGTGCCAACGAAGGAAGAGCTCAATTGGCAAGCCCGCCGCGAGGCGGATCGGGCCAAGTATCCTTGCCTGTACTCGTCCCGTAGCGAGGGGCCCGTCTTCCGTTCCTGGGACCAGGTTCCATCTGGACGCCTCGCCATGACACTGCGGGATCCATCCGCGCCTCGATGGAACCGGAAGGATCTGATCGGTCACTGGTGCGACCGCAGGAACAAGTCACTTGAGGACTACCTGGACCAGGCGATGGCCACGTTGGCAACTGGCGCCCTTGCGATCCGCCATCGACACGCCGAGGAAGCCGAGAAAGAGCGGCAGCGCCTTGAGGATCTGGAACGGCAGCGGCGGGAGCGGGCGCGGCGCGACAGGGCTGAGAAGCGACGTCAATTCCTGTTCGCGAAAGCGGATGAACTTGAGCGGTACCGGAAGCTGGTGGCGCTAGCCGAGTTCCTGGAGCAGAATTGCGAACAAGAGTCGCTCAGCCAAGAAACCCGCCTTCTACGCGAGCTTCGAGAAATCACTGGCGCCATGAGGCGAGACCTCGACTTGGCCGCTATGAACGCTGAAGCTGATCGATTACAGCTGTATGCGGATGAGGCTCTTCCCGTAAGTGAACCCGAATGACACTGAGAGGCCACGAGATCGCACTGCACCGTTGTAGCTTGAACCCGGCCACCGGACGCCGGTCACGGCCAGTTACCGGAGACCCTATGATCGTTTCCCAGTTTCTCGACGGCCTGCCGCGAACTGATGCCCCCCATCCGCGCGTTGAGCTAGCGGTCGATGAACACCCCTTCGCGGCCGCAGATCGTGATCTGGCCGACGCGCGGATGGGGGGCATCAGTTCGCATTCGCATGCGCCGATGCACTCCTGGTTCTCGCCGATCAGCAGCGACCGTGGTGGAGCGGATCGCCCTCTAGAAGGAGGTGGTCACCATCTACAAGCGCCAAGTCGCAGCCGATCAATTCGCGGAAGTCACGTCGTCTCGGGATCCCGGCGCCAAGAGCGTGTTGGCGGTGTCGTAGATGTTGGGACACGAGCTCATGGATTTCCGCGACCGGAGGTGGGGGCGGGTAGGACTGCTTGTCGATCAGTGTGGTGCAGCGGAGCGATATCCACGCAGTCGATCTCGAGCCAACTGAATTCGTTTCCTGGCCGTTGCATTGGTTATGCGGAGGCGATTGGCGATTTCGGAATAGGTGAGCCCTTCTCCGAAGCGGAGCACAAAGGTCACCCGCAGGACTTCGGATAACTCGTCGAGCGCTTTCTCGAGTCGGCGCAAGGCTTCTTTGTCCAGCATCACTGCTTCTGGATCGGGTATGGGGGAGGGCAAAGCAGGCGAAACCACCCCCATACCCATGACCTGTTCGCCCCGGCGCCTCTGCGAAGCGCGGACACGAATAAAATCGACACAGGAATTGTGGGCGAGCCGGGAAAGCCAGGCCCGCGGGTCGCGGACTCCGGAGCCTCTGCCGTTCTTAAAATGAGTCGCTGCCCGGACCAAGGCGTCGCCGAGCGCGTCTTCGGCATCTGCTATATCACCCGATGTCGTGCGGGTGCATTGCCTGAGAA
>DDNW01000142.1:3940-4500 GCA_002341345.1 Erythrobacter sp. UBA2510 | reverse complement strand
CGTGCGGGTGCATTGCCTGAGAAGCCGCTCCCGATGCGAAAGCCAGTGATCCCAGAGAGTTTCAGGTGTGATTGGTTTAGGAAAGGTCCTGCTCGGCGTACGCCTTGCGTTTAGAGCCAAATGGTTCCTTTGATCCCCCTGGTTTTCGATCCCCATGCTCGGCCCCTCGAACGTCAAAAGAGCCTACCGAAGATTTCTCGAGTGTGAAAGTTTTACCTGTATAAAGGGAAGATCTGAAGCGCCGATCTCCGAATTATGGTTGCCTTAACGTGAATGGTTCCGAGCCTTTTTGCTCGATGGCCACCCTCTCTCTTGCATAAAGCGATCGCATCCTCAGTGGAGTAACCAATCCTGGAGGATGGAATGATCGACACCGAACTGCTGGGAACTTCCCGTCGGATCAATGATATCGACGTGCCGCTTGACCGGGCGCTAGATGAAATGGAAGTCGCGGCCGACGACAGAGCGCTTTCGGTTGCGTGGGCCAGAAAGGCGCTCAAGATCGAGCCATGCTGTGCCTCCGCGTTGTTGGTTATCGCAGAACATGCTCCGACCGCGGT
>DDNW01000142.1:1219-3828 GCA_002341345.1 Erythrobacter sp. UBA2510 | reverse complement strand
GAGCGTATCGCGCTCCTGAAGGAGGTCATCAGCAGCTGTAAGCGGAGCGTTCGCGATGGCCAGCGGGACGAGATCACATCGATCTGGGATAGCGGCGCAAAAACCATTCTGGCGGCCGTCGCCTTGCTGGGCGACGAGCTTGCGGAACTCGGCGATATCGAAGGCGCGAAAGCTTGCTATCGAGTCGTGATCGAGCGCGACGAAGGTGATCGGCTTGAGGCGGCGATGTCTATGGAAGCTTTGATGGCTAGTGGGGTGGCGTTTCGGGCTTGAGAGCGGACTAAGGTATCTAGTTCCGAAAATGGAAGCTCTCTCCCGTAAGATTAACCGTCTGCGCTTCGGAATCAGGATTGCCGCGACGCTGTCTGGAAATCGTGTTGCTTGCCTGTACACCGTCTCTTGCATGCAATGAGCCTATTCTCGGAAAGACAAAGCAAATTGGAGGATGAAATGGCTGTCAATGAGCTAGTGATAGAGACATCTGAATCGGTGTCTCGAAAACAAACATTTGCCACGCCAAAGCATCGGAAGGACGTCGAAGGCAACATCTGGATACTTGATAGGGCGATGACTCGTGGATCGGTTCCGTCGGCCAAATATGCTTTGGGGGAACTCTGTGACAACCCGTACGCGGAGACATTTTATAAGTCTAAAATAGAAGAAGGATATCGGTGGCTCGAATCGGCAATCTCTTACGAAAGCCTGCATGGATCTTGTTCTTTGCTTGACATGAATCATCCCCTTAACAGGGAGATACTTTGTCACATGATCAATAATCCGTATAGATAAAATATTTCCATAAAAAAAGTGTATACGGATTATGATGATTTATGTGTAATTTTTATTGCTATATTCAAATTGTTCCATAGATATTTCATCAAAGGTCGAGGCAAATTCTTTAGCTTCGATCTGGTTTTCCAGCAAACCAGATCGAAATATTGCGTCACTCTTTATACAAAAAATCTCTGATTCCAAATTTTTCAATTCTATGACTTCAGTTCCATTGCCCATTTTTGAAATCATGATTTCTTCAGAAATGCTCAGTGTCTCTGCAAAATCAAAACAAACCTCAATCGAGGAAAAGGGACAAGTTATTATCCGCCCATACTTTCTGACAAAGTAAAAAACTTTTCCTCCGTCGATGATCTTGATAACATCAATCCCTTTTGAGAATGATTTAACAAAAACAATCTTAAAATTAAGGTCGGATGTATAATTCAATATTGTCTTTGTTATGCATTTTGACGGTGTGCTTCTCTTATGGGCAATATCTTTTTGATAAATATTTTCAGCTTCCTTGAGCTCGGCTGATGTATTAAAAAATCTGGGTTTAGGCGATGAGGGCGCTAGGCACCACGCAAGCAAAACGGTCTTAGAGCCTATCAAGAACGGTACTGCTGCCGTAGATCTGCTCACTCTCACCGTGATTGGGGAATCCATGCTGGTCCTCGCCGTTCCTGATGTGACATTCAGATAATCGACGCAGTCCTAACAAATCAACAATTTTCAGGTGTAGCCGCCCGCGCTCGCATGAAATCGGTTGATCATTGATTTTCCTAGGTTTCTGGCGCTGCGAAGCCAGCAACTCCGGCATTCTGATACTACTAACATGGCAAGAGACCATGTTATGTGGCAGCCGACACAAAGCGCCGACGATAGGATAGTATTTAGCCGATTTTATAAACCCTGTAAAGCGGTTTTTTCCGATAGTTGTCATTTGTTTGTATGTTGATCTAGCGATGAATTGTAAATATTATAGCTATATCAACATATTATAGTTTTCTTTAATCGGAAAAAACCGATTAATCGGGCCTGCGAAAAACGTGCGGCGGGGGTGTCTTCCGCAAGCGGTCGCGGATTGCGGCCAGGCCCCGATCCTCGATCCGCCGCAGGGTGACATGGCTGCGTCCGTCAATATCCTCCAGTTTTCGCCAGGCGACGCCGCAGGCCCGGGCCCAGACCACGATCCGTTCCTCCTGATCGCAGGCAAACATCCAGCCGAGGCTTTCATCGAGCCGGTCGATCGCTGCCGGACTTGGGGACGCCGGCCGTGTCCTGCCCGGCGACAATTCATGCGCAAAGCTGTTTTGCGCCACGTCCGGCCATCCCGTGAGGCGGGCTTTGGCATATGCCCGCGGTAGTCGATGCAAAGTGTCCGCTGCTTCTTTCAGGTAATGTTTGATCCATTTTGGATCCGGCACAATCTGCGTGCTCGTCATTGACTCCCTCCAGTCGGGACCGGTCCGCGCCGCATGATCAGAGCGTCGTTAAAGATGTGGGCGTGGCTTTTCTGCATTCAGAGCGTTAGGTTGCGGCGGGATCGGATTTTCCCGGTCAAAAAACATCTTTGCCACTGACGCTTAGGTTGTTCTAGGCGAAAGATTAATATTCGGCAATAGGAAAAAAACTCTTGATCATCCGATTATGGAAGTTTAGGTTCCGGTTATGAAGCTCGATATCCAGCGAAAGCGCATCCTGGAATTGGTGGCGCATCGTGATCCCCCAACGGATCTGAAGAAAGCCTCGCTGGCTTGTGGCAAGAATCACGCCTACCTGCACCAGTTCATCAATCGCGGGACGCCGCGAAAATTGCCGGAAGACGTGCGCTA
>DDNW01000142.1:0-1099 GCA_002341345.1 Erythrobacter sp. UBA2510 | reverse complement strand
TCCCCTGCCTTCTGCTGCCGGCAGGGACAGTCCTTCGGCGGCCATGCGGCCCTTTTCCGGTCTCGGCCCTGCCGCGGGCTCCATCGACCCGGCGAGAGTCACGGCGGTCCCCGAAGTCCGGATTTCCGCTTCGGCCGGCGGCGGCGCCAATCTCGAGCAGGAGCCGGGCGGCAATGACTGGTATTTCGATGCGGGCTGGCTGCGCTACGAGCTGCGGGCATCGGCCCGGGATCTGCGGGTAATTTCCATCGATGGCGATTCCATGGAGCCGGTGCTGTATTCCGGCGACAAGGTGATGATCGATCTCAGCCGGACGGCCCCGTCGCCTCCGGGGATCTTCGTGCTGCATGACGGGATCGGTCTGGTTGCCAAGCAGCTCGAATATATTCCGAACAGCGATCCGCCGCGCGTGCTGATCCGCTCGGAAAGCGCGCGCTACCGGGATTACGAGCGGACGATTGAGGAGGTGAATATCGTCGGCCGCGTGATATGGTTCGCCCGCCGGCTTTAGGGATTGTCTCTCGGGTTTTGCCCCTGGGCAAATGCCTGGCCCGAACTAATTCTTAACGGATCGAGACCATAATCGGCGCGCGAGCCGGAACGCGCGGAGACGAGAATTGAGTGAACTTCCGAAAACCATCTGCGGCCCCTGGCGCTATGTGCTGTTCTGCTTCGGCATTCTGTGCACGGCCGTGGGCATTGCCGGTATCGTGCTGCCGGGATTGCCGGGAACGCTGTTCCTGCTGATCGCGGTCTGGGCCTTTTCCCGCTCTTCCGAACGGTTTCACCTCTGGCTCTACAACCATCCGCGCTTCGGCAGCGGTGTGCGTGCCTGGCATGAGCACGGGGTGATCCCGCCGCGCGCCAAGATCGCCGCCGTGACGATGATCGGCTTTTCCTTCGCGCTGCTCTGGGGCTTTGTGCTGGAGGACTGGCGATTGGCGGCGGCGACAGGCGTCGTGCTGGCCCTGGTCGCCACCTGGATCGCGACCCGCCCCGGAGCGATCAAGCAGGAAGACCCCGCCTGATCGCTTGCCGGGAAAGGCAGGTCAGTTCTTCTTCGTGCCGTGGCCGTCTTTCATGTCCTGGCCGTCTTTCA
>DDNW01000118.1 GCA_002341345.1 Erythrobacter sp. UBA2510 | reverse complement strand
CGGGCAGCGGCCAGGCGAAGGCCGGGTGATAGCCGAAGCTGAACGGCAGCGGCACATCGCCCGGATTGCGAACCGTCGCCGACATCCTGAGTGACGCTCCTTCGAGCGCGAAGGTCATCTCCAGCGCGAAAGCGAAAGGGTAAATGGCCCGATTCTCGGCGCTGTCCTCCAGTCGGAAGGTCGCCACAGAACCACCCCATGTGACCAGCTCGAAGCGCGAACGTCGGGCAAATCCATGTTGCTTCATGGGATATTCGCGGCCATCGACGCGCAGGACATCGCCATTGAGCCGCCCGACGATCGGGAACAGCAAGGGGGCATGGCCCGACCAGAACGCCGGATCGGCATCGTTCATGTATTCGCTGCCAGTACCATCGGTCAGCGAGAGCAGCTCGGCTCCGAAAGGATCGATCCGCGCTGTCAGTTCGCCATTGGAAATGACGAACGGATCAGCCACGCAAAGTCGCGCCAAGCTTGCCTGCAGCGGCGACAACCTTGTCCGAAATCGCCTTCAGGTCTTCGTCCTTGTAGCTCGATTCGCCCGGCTGGAGCGTGACCTCGACCGCGACCGATTTCTGCCCCTCGGGCACTCCTGCGCCGGTAAAGACGTCGAACAGGCGCGCATCGACGATGTTGACCTTGTCCGCTCCGCCCACCGCGCGCAGCAGGTCGCCTGCGGGCAGGTCGGCCGGGACGAGGAACGCAAAGTCACGTGTCACCGACTGCAATGCAGGCGGCGCATATTGCGCTCTTGCAAAACTGCCGCCGCCCTTCTTCTTCGGCAGGGCATTGAGGAAGATTTCCACGGCGACCACCGGTCCATCAATATCGAAAGCGGCCAGCGTTGCCGGATGCAGTGCGCCGAAGCGGGCAAGCACATTCTTGGGCCCAAGCCGCAAGGTGGCGGACTGGCCGGGATGGAATTGCGGGCCAGCTTCGCCCATCACCTGCAGGCGGTCGACCGGTGCGCCTGCTTCGGCCAACAGCGCCTCGGCCTCGGCCTTGGCATCGAAAGCATCGAATCCTGCGCCTTTTCCGCTCGCCCAACCGCGCGGTGTCTTGTCGCCCGCCAGCAGCACGCCGAGTGCAAGCCGCTCGTCACTGCCGCCATCGGCCCGACGCAGGTAGCGCCGACCGATCTCGAACAGCCGCGCGGACGCAGCGCCGCGATCGGCATTACGCTTGGCCGCCATCAGCAGGCCGGGGATGAGCGAGGGGCGCATCGCCTTCATGTCCTCGCTGATCGGGTTGTCGAGCAGCCACAACTGGCCATCAGCGAAGTGCTCGGCCTCGGGCACGGGCAGGAAGGACCAGGTCACTGCCTCGTTCAGCCCACGCGCGGCAGCGGCGCGGCGCAGGCGGCGTTCGCGTGCCTGCTCGGGCGTGGCGGTGGGCCGCGCGACACCCTCTGCACGTGCCAGCGGCACGCTCGCCACAGCGTCGAGGCCATGGATGCGAACAACCTCTTCTACGAGGTCGGCAGGCCCCTCGATATCGTGGCGGCGCAGGGGCACGGTAACCGTCCAGTCATCGGCGACCGCGAAATCCAGCGCTTCCAGAATGCGGCGCTGCTCCGCCTCGGCCACCTCGACCCCGCCCAGCCGTGCGGTCAGGCCGGTGTCGAAGGCGATACGCTTGGGCTCGCTCGGCGCGGTTCCGGCGCGCACGACCTCGCTCGCTTCGCCGCCGCAGATACGCAGGATCAGCGCGGTCAGGATATCGAGGCCCGCGTCGAGAAAGGCCGGGTCCACCCCGCGCTCGAACCGGGTGCGGGCATCGGTCGCGAGGCCCAGCTTTCGGCCAGTGACGCCGATGCTTTCGGGGTTGAAATACGCAATCTCGAGCAGAACGTCAGTGGTGCCGTCCTGCACGGATGAATGCTCGCCGCCCATGATCCCGGCAATGTCATGTACGCCAGCGTCATCGGCGATCACGGTCATGCCGGCATCGAGCGTGTAGGTCTTGCCGTTCAGTGCCTCGACCGTTTCCCCATCCTTCGCGCGGCGGGCGACCACTGGCCCACTCAGCTTGGCGAGGTCATAGACGTGCGCGGGCCGCCCGAAGGCCAGCATCAGGTAGTTCGTAATGTCGACGAGAGCGCTGATTGGGCGCTGTCCAGCGGCGATCAGGCGGCGCTGCATCCATTCGGGGCTGGGGCCGTTGGTCACACCCTTGATTGCGCGGCCATAGAAAGCGGGGCAGCCTTCCGTATCGTCGGTGCGGATTTCGAGCGGACAGGGATAATTGCCTGCCACCGCGTCCTCGCGATGCGGCTTGAACGTGCCCAGTCCTGCGGCGGCGAGGTCGCGTGCAATACCCTCCACGCCCATGCAGTCGGGCCGGTTGGGCGTGATCGCTACGTCGAAAACCGGCGAGGCCTTGGCGTAATCAGCAAAACTGGTGCCGACCGGCGCGTCTGCGGGCAGTTCGATGATGCCGTCGTGATCGTCGCCCAGTTCGAGTTCGCGCGTCGAGCACATCATCCCGTTACTCTCGACCCCGCGAATGGCCGATTTACGCAGCACCATACCATTGGCGGGCACTGTCGCGCCGGGCAGGCCGAGCACGCCGAGCATCCCTGCGCGGGCATTGGGCGCACCGCAAACGACCTGCAATGGATCGCCCTCACCGGTGTCGACGCTCAGCACCTGCAGCTTGTCCGCATCGGGATGCGGCGCGGCGGTCAGCACTTTCGCGACACGAAATCCCGCAAGCTTGTCGGCCGGATCGTCGAGCCCTTCGACCTCTATCCCGATCGCGTTGAGCCTGGCCGAGACTTCTTCGACCGAAGCCTCGGTATCAAGGAAATGGGTAAGCCAGTCGTAGGAGAACTTCATGCGCGTGCTCCTACCCCAGCGGAAAGTGTCGGCTGGTCAAAGGCGGAGAAGCCGTAATGTTGGAGCCAGCGGACATCGCCGTCGAAAAAGGCGCGCAAATCGTCCATCCCGTATTTCAGCATGGCCAGCCGGTCGACGCCGACGCCAAAGGCAAAGCCTTGCCATTCGTCGGGATCGAGGCCCGACATCTCGATCACGCGGCGGTTGACCATTCCGCTGCCGAGCAGTTCCATCCAGCCATGCCCCGGCGCATCGCCGCTGCCGCCGAGTACCCGCTTGCCATCGACGATCTCGAAGCCGACATCGACCTCGACACTCGGCTCGGTGAACGGGAAATAGGACGGGCGCAGCCGCAGCACGATGTCCTCAGTCTCGAAGAACGCCTTGAGGAAGGTCTCCAGCGTCCACTTGAGATGGCCGAGATGAATGTCGCGATCGATCACCAGCCCTTCGATCTGGTGGAACATCGGCGTATGGGTCGCATCGCTGTCGCTGCGATAGACCCGGCCCGGAGCGATGATCCGCAGGGGGGCGCCGTCGGCGAGCATGGTCCGCACCTGCACCGGGCTGGTATGGGTCCTCAAGAGCATCCGCCCCCCTTTGGGAGCGGGGTCGGGGAAGTAGAAGGTGTCGTGCATCGCGCGCGCCGGATGGCTCTCGGGCATGTTGAGCGCGGTGAAATTGTACCAGTCGTCCTCGATCTCCGGACCGGTGGCGACGGCGAAGCCGAGATCGGCAAAGATTTCCGATAGCTCGTCCATCACCTGGCTGACCGGGTGGACCGAACCGCGCGCAGTTGCGGGCGCGGGCAGCGTCAGGTCGAGTGTCTCGCTGGCGAGCCGTTCCTCGAGTGCCGCGGAATCGAACGCCGCCTTGCGCGCGGCGATGGCATCGGCAACGCTTCCGCGCAGTTGCTGGATCGCCGGGGCCTTCTGCTGCCGTTCCTCCGGGGTCATCGCGCCCAGCGTCTTCATCAACGCCGAGATGCTGCCCTGCTTGCCCAGATATTCGACCCGCAGCGCCTCGAGCGCAGCTGCGTCCTCGCTCGCACGGATGCGGGCGAGTGCTTCTTGTTCGATAACGGCAGTATCGGGCATGGATCTTCTATCGTCTGCTGGGGCCGTTTACGGCTGGATGGCCGCGCCTGTTAGCGGCCTGCCCGTCGCAGCCCAAGCCCTAATTGGCTCGTTACTGGCATGACTGGCAGCATTCAGCCGCGCGGTACCTCGATCGCAGGCGAGCTGTAGCGCAACAGGGTCGGCAGGTCGGTGCGCAGCGCGACCCCGTGATCGACCATGCGCTGGGCCATGATCCGGTCGAGGACGGGATGCGGCATTTCGGCATATTCGGTTGGCGACATGCCCATAAAGCGGCGGAAATCGCGCACGAAATGGGCCTGATCGTAATATTGCCCGTCGAGCGCCTTGCTCCAATTGTCCTTGGGCCCGAGCATGAAGGCGGCAAGGCTGCGCAGGAAACGCTGACGGCGCAGCAGCAGCTTGGGCGAGAAACCGAAATAGCGCCGGCAGAGCCGCTCCAGCGTCCGGCGACCGACGCCGACACGTCCGGCCAGTGTCTCGACATCGCCGACAAGAGGGTCGCTCAGGGCCTGCTGGCAGGCAAGGATCTGATCCTGCGCGGGAACGGGCGAGAGGTCCTGGGCGAGCAGGAACTCATTAACCGCCGTCGCAACGTCGTCGGTTTCCTCGGCCCCGTCACCCATAAGGGTCGGCAGCGGCCGGAACATTTCATAGGCAGGATGCGTGGTACCATCGACGATCTGATCTGCCAGTTCATGCGCCGGCGCCCTGCAAAAGCGCGCCCAGCCCAAGGGTAACAGGCCAAGCCCCCAGATCTTCGCCGTGGAGAGGCAGAAGCTGAGCGCACGGCTCGTGGGACCACTAATGGGAAAAGTCCCTGTGAATTTCACGGGTTCGGGGACGATGCTCGCCTGCGGCGCAGCGCCACGGGCAAAAACGCGCATCGAGGACCATTCGGGATGAAGGCGATCGATGATTACGGCATCATCGTCACATCGAATGTCATATGAATAGAGCGCGGTGAAATAGGGCTGCAGCTCCGCCGAGAGGCGGTAAAATCGCACGTCGAAGGAAAAACCCTGTGCCAATAACCCTTGTGCCCCTCATCAGGCAGGCCCGGTAACAAGCCAGACGTGGGGCGTTATCACTGATGCTCTTGCCACCCCTTGAGCAAGTTCAAGCTAATGGCAAATTTATGAATAGGCTAGGCACTAAATATTACGCGAGCCGTCGAGAACAACCCGGTACCGTAAAAGCAAAGGGCGCGTCAGGCATGAGCCCGGCGCGCCCTTTCAGATAATGTTTGCCGGAGGCGGCTGGCGCCCCGTCGCCGGTCAGGCCGGCAGCGCAGCCTTTGCCTGCTGGATAATCAGGCCGAAAGCTTCGCCCTCGTTCATCGCGAGGTCGGCCATCACCTTGCGGTCCAGTTCGATCCCGGCGAGCTTTGCGCCATGCATGAACTGCGAATAGGTCAGGCCCTCGGCGCGAACCGCGGCATTGATGCGCTGGATCCACAGGGCGCGGAAATTGCGCTTCTTCACCTTGCGGTCGCGATAGGCGTACTGGCCGGCCTTCTCGACCGCCTGACGCGCAACGCGAATGGTGTTCTTGCGACGACCGCGATAGCCCTTGGCTGCGTCGAGGATCCGCTTGTGCTTGGCGCGGGTGGTTACACCGCGTTTGATGCGAGGCATATCTGTTCTCCTTTAACCCGGCTTATTTGAGGCCGTAGGGGGCCCACTGCTTCACGTGCGCGACATCGGCGTCGGACAGCACGGAAGTACCGCGGTTCTGGCGAATATACTTCGCATTGTGGCTGATCAGGCGGTGGCGCTTGCCCGCGACACCATGCTTGACCTTGCCGGTGGCGGTGAGCTTGAAGCGCTTCTTCACGCCGCTCTTGGTCTTCAGCTTGGGCATTTTCGTCTCCTTGGTCAGGGACACGTCCAAACCAGCCCTGGCAGCCCTTGTGGCCAGACCGGCAGATGAATCACGTGTCGGTGAAGGGCGCGCGTCTAGCGTTTTGGCCGTGGAATGCAAGCGCGGATATTGGTGCGAAGTCCTACAGGATGGAACACATGGAACACGGTCCTTGCGCGAAAATTCCCTGGACCGCGCACCAACGAACGAATGACCGACGATGGGAAAAAGCGAGCCCGCGACCTGCCCGCAATGCCGGGATGTAGGAAAGTCAGCGCACCTCGATCGGCTGGCGGCCCGTTTCCTCCAGCCATCGGGAAAAGCTGCCGTGATCGATCGGGATCGCAGTCTCGGGCACCTCGCGTGCATAGCAATAGGCAAATGCCTGAAGCGTCGTGCCATCGGCCGGCGTCACCGGCACCAGTCGGCGGTGGTACTCGGCATCTGGCCCGTCATGCGCATCCTCGAAATCGTCCATGCCTGCCCAGTCGACCCCGCTCGCCTCGTGCACGACACCATGAACCTCAGGACCGGCAGGATCGGGCAGCATGATCGGATACCAGCCACCCTCCTTGCCGGAAACGCCATAGAGCTTGCCATTGGTCGTCGCAGACAAGCCCGGCCCTAATGGCGCAATCAGCTGCGCCGCGCGCCCCTTCGCCAGTTCCCTGATCAGCACGCCATAGACAAAGAGATACATGGCGGCGGCTCAATCGTGCTGGTCGTGATGAGGGCCGGCATGGGCGTGTCCGCCGTCGTATCCTGCCAGCACTTCCAGCACGTCCTCCAGCCGCGCAGGATCGCCCAGCGCCAGCACCGTACCGTCTGAACCGACATGGAGCGGCTCGCCCCGCCAGTCGCACATCAGCCCGCCCGCCCCCTCGACCACCGGGACCAGCGCTGCATAATCGTGCAGCTTGAGACCCGCCTCGCACACGATGTCGAGCTGGCCCGAGGCAAGGCAGCCATAATTGTAGCAATCGCCGCCCATCACCATCCGCTTGTGATCGGTCTGTCCGGCAAGCGCCATGAAGGCCTCCCCCTGCTCGACCGAAAAGTAATGCGGGCCGGTGGTGGCGATGGTCGCCTGATCGAGCCTGGCACAGGCCCGCGCCTTGACCGGCTGACCGTTGAAGGTAGTGCCCTTGCCCGCAACGCCCAGCCAGCGTTCGCCCAGCACCGGCTGGTCGATCATGCCGAGCACCGGAAATCCATCGACCACCAGCGCGATCAGCGTGCCGAAGATCGGCCGCCCCGCGAGGAAGGCGGTGGTCCCGTCAACCGGATCGAGCACCCATTGGCGGCCCGAAATGCCGGTCTCGATACCCAGCTCCTCGCCGGTGACGCCATCCTGCGGCACCTCTGCCTTGAGGATGCGGCGCATGGCCTCTTCCGCATTGCGATCGGCAATCGTGACGGGGGTGGCATCGCCCTTCGCCTCGGAGACGACAGACGTGCGAAACAGGGGGAGAATCTCGGCGCGCGCGGCATCGGCAAGGCGATGGGCGAGCGCGATCTCGGCGTCTAAATTCATGTCCTCGCGATTGGCGCCTGGTTGGATTTGCGTCAAGGCCATGGGCAATGCAGGACGCTTTTGCGCTATGCTTTCATTAAGTCCCCAAATTACAAAGGTTCTTGACGGGAGGGGAAGCGTCCGGAAAGGATTTGCCGATTATGGCGAGGCAGACTGAACCGGGCATCGACCACGCATTAGTCCCGCGCATGGGTATTTCGCGCGACGGGCAACCTTTGTCGTACAACCGGCTGGCGGCTGCGGACCTCAGGCCCTGGGTCGGATGGCTCTATGCCACGAAGGTCGATGCGCCTGCCGATTACGAACTCAGCTGTAGCCTGCTCAACGATACGTCGATGATCCGCATCCAGCTGAGCGGAGACTGGACGGCAGAAACGCGCGACGGCACACTCAACCATGGCCGCGCGGGGCTGTATTTCGGCCCGCAGAGCAAGGCCATGCCGGTGCAGGTGCGCGGCAGCTTCATCTCGGTCGGCATGGCGCTGAAGCCGGGCGTCGGCCACGCGCTGTTCGGGATGAAGCTGTCGGAATATGTCGACCGCATCGTACCTGGCAGCGACGTCGGCCTGCCGGTCGATGCCCTGCTCGCAGCGCTCGATCCGACCGCAACGCCGGAGGCCTGGCTACAGACGCTGGAAGCGGCCACCCGCGCCTTTCTGGCCGGTATCGCCGCCAAGGAGCCGGACCCGGTTGCGATTGCCTTCGAATATGTGGCGCTGACCGAACCGACGATAACAGTGGCAGAGTTTGCCCGGAAATACGGGATCAGCACACGCCAACTCGAACGGATCTGCCTGCGCGACTTCGGCCTCGCACCGAAGCAGGTCCTGCGCCGAGCCCGGGCGCTGGACATGGCGAGCGCGCTGCGCGGTGTGGCCGACAACGATGAGGCGGCAGAGCTGGAGCTGCGCTATCACGACCAGAGCCACATGAACCGCGAGTTCACCGAGCTGTTCGGCATGACCCCGCGTCAGTTCGTGGAGACCCCGCAGCCGCTGATGACGCTGGCGCTCGAAAGCCGCCAGTCGCGCCGCCTCGCCGTGCTCGACCGGCTACCGCCCGGCCAACGGCGGCCGTGGCAGCAGGAAGACTGGATCGGATAGCGGCCCAACGCCGCGACCCGATTAATCGAACAGGCTCGAGACCGAGCTTTCGTCGGCGATCCGGCGCACGGCCTCGCCGATCAGCGGGGCGATGGTGAGCACGCGGATGCGGCTGGAATCCTTCGTCGCATCGGTCGGCATGATCGTATCGGTGATGACCAGCTCGGTCAGGCTTGACTTGTCGACCCGCGCCACCGCGCTGCCCGACAACACGCCATGGGTGATATAGGCCGCGACTCTCTTCGCTCCCGCCTGCAGCAGCGCCT
>DDNW01000085.1:524-2732 GCA_002341345.1 Erythrobacter sp. UBA2510 | reverse complement strand
CGCCCGTGCCAAAAAAATGCGCCCCTACGAGAGGGGCGCACAAGGTTACAGGGAGATTTCTTAGTTGTTGGAAGCAAGCTGTGCAGCCAGACGGAAGGTCCACAGCAGGCCGCCCTGGTTGAGGTAGCTCACCTTCTGGGCCACTTCGCCGCCCCAGAGTGGCACCGCACCACCCCATCCGGAGATTACGGTCACAAACTGTTCACCGTCCTGTTCCCAGGTAATGGGCTGGCCGACGATGCCGGAACCGGTCTGGAACGACCAAAGCTTGTCGCCGGTTTCGTCATCGAAGGCGATGAATTCACCCTCGGGCGTGCCTGTGAACACCAGTCCACCGGCAGTGGTCATCACACCGGCCCAAAGGGGCGCGTCGTTCTTGTACTCCCACTTGATCTCGCCGGTGTCGGGGTCCATCGCCTTGAGGCTGCCGATGTGGTCCTCGTAGTTCGGCTTGATCGTGAAGCCCGAACCAAGGTAGGCCGCACCTTTCTTGTAGGTGATCGGCTCGTTCCAGACGTCCATGCCCCATTCGTTGGAGGGCACATAAAACAGGCCAGTTACGGGCGAGTGTGCCATAGGCATCCAGTTTTTGCCGCCGAGGAAGGAAGGCGACGAGAACACGACTTCCCCCTTGTTGCCATCGGCCGACGCAGCCGGGTCGCCGGGGCGATTCTCTTCGACGAAGATCGGACGACCGGTATCATCGATGCCGCTGGCCCATGTGATGTCCTTGACGAAAGGTGCGGCACTCACAAATGCGCCGTCCTCGCGGTTGAGAACATAGAAGTAGCCGTTGCGGTCGGCGGTAGCCCACCGTTTGTTGCCTGCGCGGTCTTCATAGGCGACGACTTCGTTCACCCCGTCATAGTCCCAGCCTTCGCGGGGCGTCGTCTGGAAGTGCCACTTGATCTCGCCCGTGGCCGGGTCGATACCGATGCGTGACGCGGCATAGAGGTTGTCACCGGAGTTGCCTTCTGTCGGCTGGCCCGCATTGCGCAGGTGGCTGTTCCAGGGGGCAGGGTTTCCCGCGCCGAACACCAGCGTATCCGTGTCCGCGTCATACGATCCACCGAGCCAGGTAGCCCCGCCGCCGGTTTTCCACATATCGCCCGGCCATGTCGCGTTCAACGTGCCGGTCATCGTGCTTTCTTCGCCGTTCAGCATCCCCATGTGACCCTCGATCACCGGACGATCCCAGATCAGTTCGCCGGTCTCGGTATCACGGGCTTGGACACGGCCGACCACGCCGAACTCACCGCCAGAGTTGCCGGTGATGATCATGCCGTTCAGGATCAGCGGGGCGGCAGTGTAGCTGTACCCCGCCTTGTAATCGGCGATCTGCTTGTTCCAGACCACATCGCCGGTGTCCTTGTTCAATGCAACGATGCGCGCATCGAGCGTGCCGAAGTAAACCTTGTCGCCAAAGATGGCGGCACCCCGGTTCACGACGTCGCAACACGGCAGGATACCTTCGGGCAGGCGGGCGTCATACTGCCACAGCTCTTTGCCTGTCTTGATGTCGATTGCATACATCCGCGAATAGGAGCCGGTGATGTACATCACGCCGTCATGCACGATGGGCTGCGTTTCCTGGCCGCGCTGCTTTTCACCGCCGAGAGAGAACGCCCAGGCCGGCACAAGGTTCTTGACGTTGTCCTTGTTCAGAGTTGTCAGCGGAGAGTGGCGTTGCAGGTGACGCCCCATGCCGTTTGTCAACACGTCACCCGTGGATGCCGTATCATTCGCAAGATCGGCCTCTGTGACGTCAGCGACCGCCAGGGTTGCCGTCATCATCGAAGCCGTCAGCGCCAAAATAAATCTGTTCATTCGGTATTCCTCCCAAGAATTATCTGGTCCGGCCACACCTTATGAATGAACGGCGCAATCCGGCATAGCTCGACTATCTGCACAAAAAGGCAAAGCGGCTATTGAACAATGGTCGTATCTCCAAGGGCGTCTCGCCCAAGACCAAAGTCGCAGTGCTGACGCGGGTGCGAGGGGGCTAGTCTGGCAGTCGAACGGACAGCCCTCCAGATCAAAGGACACCCCTTGCGAAACTTCATTACGGCTCTCTTTCTTTCCATGGCTGCTGCGTTCGGGGTAACGCCGGTACGCGCTGAACTGCCCGTCTTGCGCATCGCCGTTCTACCGGTTGGAACGGTAAACTGGGAGCTTGATACAATCCGTCACCATGGCCTCGATACCGCC
>DDNW01000085.1:0-345 GCA_002341345.1 Erythrobacter sp. UBA2510 | reverse complement strand
CGCCAACGGTTTCACACTCGAGGTTCAGGGCGTCGCGGGCGGAGCAGCGGCGATGGTGGCGTTTCAGGGGGGTGCTGCCGACGCGATGGTGAGCGACTGGCTGTGGGTTGCGCGGCAGCGGGCGGCGGGCAAGGATTTCGTGTTTCTCCCCTATTCACGCGCAGTCGGTGCATTGATGGTACAGGAAGAAAGCGCGGCGCAGACGCTTGCCGATCTGCGGGGCCGCAAAATCGGTATCGCAGGCGGTCCGCTGGATAAAAGCTGGCTGGTGCTGCGGGCCTATGCGGCTCAGGAATACGGCATGGATCTGAAGGCCGAAACCGAACAAGTCTTTGGTGCGCCCCC
>DDNW01000089.1:927-4446 GCA_002341345.1 Erythrobacter sp. UBA2510 | reverse complement strand
GGGAGGGGGAGCGGGCCGGAGCCGCACAGGACATGGCTCGCTCGGCTCCTTTTCCATCCACATGATGCAATGACATTCGCGGCCCAAGTCCCTAACTTGGCGCCCATGGATGATTCACCGGAATCGGAAACGCCGCCTTTCCTGCTGGACGGTGACGGCGAAGAGGAGGCCAAGCCCTCGGCTGCCGAGCTGGAGGCGGCCGGGCAAAGCGCGTTGTTCGGCGCGCCTGAACCCACCGAGCCTGAGCCGCAGCCCGTGGCGGAAACGCCGCCAGCAGCGTCCGCAGCTGCGCCGGTCAGCAACCAGCCCTATCGCGTGCTGGCGCGCAAATATCGTCCGCAGACTTTCAGCGAGCTGATCGGTCAGGAGCCGATGGTGCAGACGCTGGGCAATGCCATCAGCCGGGAACGGCTGGCCCATGCCTTCCTGATGACCGGCGTGCGCGGGGTGGGCAAGACCTCGACCGCGCGGCTGATCGCCAAGGCTCTCAATTGCATCGGGCCGGACGGGGAGGGTGGGCCCACCATCGACCCCTGCGGACAGTGCGAGCCGTGCCGCGCCATTGCCGAGGGGCGCCATATCGACGTGATCGAGATGGACGCCGCCAGCCATACCGGCATCGACGACGTGCGCGAGATCATCGAGGCGGTTCGCTACGCGGCGGTGTCGGCACGCTACAAGATGTACATTATCGACGAGGCGCACATGCTCTCCAAGCAGGCGTGGAACGGCCTCCTCAAGACACTGGAAGAGCCGCCCCCCCATGTAAAATTCCTGTTCGCGACGACCGAGGTCGACAAGGTGCCGATCACGGTGCTCAGCCGCACGCAGCGCTTCGACCTCAGGCGAATCCCTACCGGTTTGCTGCGCCAGCATTATGCCTCGATCTGTCGTCAGGAAGGGGTGGAGGCCGAGGAGGAGGCGCTGGCGCTGGTCGCCGCCGCTGCCGAGGGTTCGGTGCGTGACGGCCTGTCGATTCTCGATCAGGCGATCGCCCATGCGGACATGGATTCGGGTGACGGGATCACCAGGGTCACGGGTGAGCGGGTGCGCGACATGCTTGGCCTTGCCGACCACACAGCCCGCGCCGAAGTGTTCTCGCATCTGCTGGAGGGCGATCCGCAGGGGCTGCTGACCGCCGTCGAGCAGCAATATGCCTATGGCGTCGATCCGCTGGCGCTGATGCGCGCGATGATGGAACTGACGCACCGTATCGCCGTGGCGCAGGTCGGGCGGGCCGATCCCGATGCACCCAGCGCGGAGGAGCGCGCGCGGCTGGCCGAATGGGCGCAGCGCCTCTCTGCCGGACAGGTCCATCGGCTGTGGCAATTGCTGCTCAAGGGTTATGAGGAAGTGCGGGCCGCGCCTGATCCTCTGGTTGCCGCGCAGATGGCGCTGCTGCGCGTGCTCCATGCCGCCGACTTCCCCGATCCGGGCAAGCTGGTGAAACAGCTGGAAGAGATGGCTGCGAGCGGCGCGCTGGCTGGCCCTGCGGCTGGGGGCGCGAGCGGCGGCAGTGCGCCCTCGGCCTCGCTCAGCTGGGCCGCGCTGGTCGATAAGGTCGATCATTCGGCGCTGGCCAACGCCATGTCGCTCGCGACCAAGCTGCGGCTGCAGGTGCGGGTGATCGCGCTCGAACCCGGGCGACTGATCTTCGCGCAACCTGATGGCTTCGACGAGAATATCGCGACCGAAATCCGGCAGGCTTTGCAGGCCGTGACCGGCGAGACATGGACGGTCGAGAAGGGACCAATTGAAGAGGGTGGAGCGGAGGCGCAGCCCACGCTGGTCGAGCAGGCCGAGGCTGCCAAGGCCGAAGAGGCTGAGCGTCTGCGCCGCCATCCGCTGGTCGAGAAGGCCTTTGCCGTCTTCCCGAACGCGCAATTGATCGAGGAGGATGCGTCCTCCGGATCGCAAAACAGCTGGCGCAACCGCGCCTGATTTATACCTCAGGAGAATCCCATGCAGTCCATGGAAGAAATGATGAAGGCCGCGCAGGCCGCCGCCGAGAAGATCCAGCAGCAGATGGGCGAGGCACAGGTCAAGCTCGACAATATCGAGGTCGAGGGCAAGTCGGGCGGCGGGCTGGTCACGATCCGCGCGACTGCCAAAGGCCGGATCAAGGGCGTGTCGATCGACGACAGCCTGATGGTGCTGGCAGAAAAGCAGATGCTGGAGGATCTCGTCACCGCCGCGTTCAACGATGCGCGCGACAAGGCCGACCGCGCGGCGGGCGAGGAAATGCAGAAGATGCAGGCGGGCCTTGGCCTGCCGCCGGGGTTCAATCTGCCGGGCATGGGGTGATAATGGATTGATCCCTTTGCGCTGTGCCGCGCGGCTTGACCCCACTGAGCGACGGGGTAGCTTTCCCGGCATGGAAAAGGGTTTCATCAGGGCCGCAATGGCCGCCATTGCTTTGGCTTCGCTTGCGGCATCGCCTGCCTACGCCGAACGCGTCGAGCTGGAGCCAGCTTCGCCTTGGAACGTGAACTACGCTGATAGTAGCTGCGAATTGCGGCGCGTTTACGAGCATGATGGCAAGCAGGCATTCCTCTATCTTCGCCAGCATGCGCCAGCGACAGGCTTCGAGCTTATCGCCGGATCATCCGACTTTGAATTCCTCCATCATCCGACGCGCATAGCGCGGCGCAATTCGGCCACGCAGCAAGCGCAAGTTCGTGTCATGTGGGTGCCGGATAGCGAGGCTACGGAAATCAAGAGCCCCTTGTTTCTGGAATTAGGTGATGGCGGGCGAGCGCTTGCCACCTTTGGAAACCTCAGGCCTGCAAGACCAAACGATGAGCAAGCGGAATCCTCGGAAGATGAACGCCCTGAATGGAATGTCGAGAGTCAAATTGCCCGAGAAAGAGAAATCACTGGATTTGAGTTGAACGGCGTTTTTGACAAGGATTTGTATTTTAAAACCGGCTCTCTTTACGGCCCGATGGAAGCCATGCGCGATTGTACGGTCGAACTCGTCGGTCATTGGGGTCTAGATGTAGACGTTCAACGCAAGCTGTCCCGCCGGGCAAAACCGCTGGATATGAAGGTCTGGGCCAGAGCGCTTCAGCGCCGATACCCGGTAAACATGGTCAGGGAGGGGCGACAGGCTGCACTCGTTACATTTCTGTCGATCTCGGCAGAAGGCCAGGTGACGAATTGTCGTGTGCTGAACGAGTACAACGAACCTGAGTTTGAGGAAGTCGCTTGCCAAGGGCTAGAAGACTACGGTCGGTTCGAACCTGCGCTCGACGAGAATGGCGACCCTGTTGAAAGCTTCTATATCACGACTGTTCAGTACAGGATCGGCTGACACCGTCCGTTTGGACTTTCTTACCCCCTTTTCCCCGCCTGCGCCGGTTAACGCCATTGCTTCCTTTCGCCACGGCCCCATATTGCGGTTTAAGACCGGATAGAACCACCCGGTAGAAAGACATTATGGATCGCAACATGACTGCCTATCCCCTCCTTCCCCTGCGCGACATCGTCGTGTTCCCCGGCATGACCGTGCCGCTGTTC
>DDNW01000089.1:305-899 GCA_002341345.1 Erythrobacter sp. UBA2510 | reverse complement strand
ACCGCTGTTCGTCGGGCGGGAAAAATCGGTGGCCGCGCTCGAAGCGGCGATGGAAGGCGACAAGGACATCTTCCTCGTCACCCAGCTGGACGATGCGTGCGACGATCCCGGCGCCGACGACCTCTACACGGTCGGCGTGATCGCGCAGGTCATCCAGCTGCTCAAACTGCCCGATGGCACCGTGCGCGTGCTGGTCGAGGGCAAGGCGCGCGCCGCGATGCAGGAAATGCGCGTCGCGGACACCTACGTGATGGCGCAGGTCGTCACGATCGAGGAACTCGCGGTCGAGAGCAACGAGGCCGAGGCGCTGATGCGCCAGGCGATGAAGCTGTTCACCGATTACGCCAAACACTCCAAGAAGCTGCCCGAAGGCATCGAGGAAGACCTCGGCCAGATCGAGGACGCGGGCGAGCTGGCCGACACGATTGCCGCCAATATCGCCGCCAAGGTCGCGACCAAGCAGCAGATGCTGGGCGAAGCCGATCCGGTAAAGCGCCTCGAAGTCGCGCTGTCGGTGATGGATGGCGAATTGTCGGTCATTCAGGTGGAGCGCAAGATCCGTGGCCGCGTGAAGCGCCAGATGGAAAAGACCCA
>DDNW01000089.1:0-147 GCA_002341345.1 Erythrobacter sp. UBA2510 | reverse complement strand
AAGACCCAGCGCGAATATTACCTCAACGAGCAGCTTAAGGCGATCCAGACCGAGCTGGGTGGCGGCGACGGCGAGGATGGTGACGAGCTCGCCGAACTGGCCAGGAAGATCGAGAGCACCAAGCTTTCCAAAGAGGCCAAGGCCAAG
>DDNW01000011.1:12614-12802 GCA_002341345.1 Erythrobacter sp. UBA2510 | reverse complement strand
GACCTGCCGCTGGTCGCGACCAATCCGGCCAATTTCGCCGAGCCGCATATGGCCCGCGCGCATGATGCGATGTTGTGCATCGCCAGCTCCAGCCAGATCGACAGCGCCGACCGCCCGCGCACCAACGAACAGGCTTTCGTCAAATCGGCAAGAATGATGGCCGAACTGTTCGCCGACCTGCCCGAGGC
>DDNW01000011.1:12110-12375 GCA_002341345.1 Erythrobacter sp. UBA2510 | reverse complement strand
CGCCGACCTGCCCGAGGCAACCGCCAATACACTCGTGATCGCGCAACGCTGTGCCTATTCGCCGCCCAAGCGCGCGCCGATCCTGCCCAGCCTCGCAGGCGATCAGGAGGGCGAGGTGCGCATGCTGGCCGAGGACGCCAGGGCCGGCCTCGAAGCGCGTCTCTCCAAATATGACGGGCTGACCGCAGAAGAGCGCAAGACCTATTTTGAGCGGCTCGATTTCGAGATCGGGATCATCACCCGCATGGGCTTTCCCGGCTACTTC
>DDNW01000011.1:979-11989 GCA_002341345.1 Erythrobacter sp. UBA2510 | reverse complement strand
TACTTCCTGATCGTTGCCGACTTTATCAAATGGGCCAAGCAGCAGGGCATTCCCGTGGGTCCGGGTCGCGGCTCGGGCGCGGGCAGTCTGGTTGCTTGGTCGCTGACCATCACCGACCTCGATCCGATCAAGCTGGGCCTGCTGTTTGAACGCTTCCTCAACCCCGAGCGCGTTTCGATGCCCGACTTCGACATCGACTTTTGCGAAACGCGGCGCGGGGAAGTGATCCGCTACGTGCAGGAGCGATATGGCCACGACAAGGTCGCGCAGATCATCACCTTCGGCAAGCTGAAGGCGCGCGCGGTGTTGCGTGACTGCGGGCGAATCCTGCAAATGCCCTATGGCCAGGTCGATCGCCTGACCAAGATGGTGCCCAACCACCCGACCGATCCATGGACGCTGCCTCGCGCGCTAAACGGCGCTGCTGAGTTCAGGCGTGAATACGATAACGATCGCGAGGTGAAACGGCTCGTCGATCTGGCGATGCAGCTGGAGGGTTTTCCGCGCAATTCTTCGACCCATGCGGCGGGCGTTGTCATTGGCGACCGGCCACTGGCGGAGCTGGTGCCGCTCTATCGCGATCCGCGTTCGGATATGCCGGTCACCCAGTTTGACATGAAATTTGTCGAGGCCTCGGGCCTCGTGAAGTTCGACTTCCTCGGCCTGAAGACGCTGTCCGTGCTGCGCAAGGCGGTCGACCTGCTGGAAGAGCGGGGCATCGCGATAGATCTCGATACGCTGGCGTGGGACGACCCGGGCGTTTTCGCTTTGTTGAAACGTGGCGACACCGTGGGTGTGTTCCAGCTGGAATCGGAGGGCATGCGACGGACGCTGGCGGCAGTACGCCCGACCACGTTCGAGGACATCATCGCGCTGGTCTCGCTCTATCGTCCGGGCCCGATGGACAACATTCCGCTGTTCGGCCAGCGCAAGAACGGCGAGGCGGAGATCGAATATCCGCACCCCAAGCTGGAGGGCATCCTCGCCGAGACCTACGGCATCTTCGTCTATCAGGAACAGGTCATGCAGGCCGCGCAGATCCTCGCGGGCTACTCGCTCGGAGATGCCGACCTGCTGCGCCGCGCGATGGGCAAGAAGGTGCAGGCCGAGATGGATGCGCAGCGCCAGCGCTTCGTTGATGGCTGTAAGGAGATTTCCGGGATCGAGGCGAAAGAGGCCAATGCGCTGTTCGACTTGATCGACAAGTTCGCCGGCTACGGCTTCAACAAATCGCACGCCGCCGCCTATGCTCTGCTCGCCTACCAGACCGCGTGGCTGAAAACGCATTACCCGGAGGAATTCTACGCCGCCTCGATGTGCTTCGACATGCACCAGTCGGAGAAGCTGAGCGTCTTCGTCGACGATCTGCGACGGAACGGGATCGCTCTGCTGGGGCCTTCGATCAACGCCTCGCGCGCCGAATTCCATGTTGAGAAGACCGACGACGGGCATGCCGTTCGCTATGCGCTGGCGGGCCTGCGCAATGTCGGTGAGAAGGCTATGGATGCTGTCGTCGCCGAACGCGACAAGGCGGGCCTGTTCGAGAGCCTGGAGGACGTGTTCCGCCGCATGCCTCCCGGTGCGATGAACCGCCGCCAGCTGGAAAGCCTGGCTAGCGCGGGGGCGTTCGACGACCTCGAACCCAACCGGGCCAAGGTGCTCGCCAATGTCGAAATGTTGCTGGCCGTGGCAGACGAAGCGGCGCGCGAGCGCAGCAGTGGCCAGAGCGGGCTGTTCGGCGGGGAAGACCATGCCGAACCCTCGCTGCGTCTGGTGGAAACTGACCCATGGTCCCGGCCCGAACAGATGGCCGCGGAACGCGAGACCTTCGGCTTCTATTTTGCCGAACATCCGGTCGAACAGTTCCGCATGATCGCCTCGGCCAATGGCGCGCGTTCATATTCGGCGCTGATGGAAGCGGGCGTTGCAGGCGGACGCGCTCCGGCGGTGATGGCTGCGATGGTCGAGAGCGTGAACAAGGGGCGCACGCGCAAGGGTGGCGAGTTCGTGCGCGCCGACTTCTCCGATTCCTCCGGCCAGTTCAGCGCCGCCTGTTTCGAAGAGGGGCTGGTCGAAAACTTCCAGCGGTGGGCGGCTGAAGGGACCTGTGTGCTCCTCAATGTCGAGCTCGATGCCCCCAATCCGGACGAGCCGCCGCGCGTCACCGTGCGCGGGGCACGACCGCTGGCCGACGTCACCTCTTCGGCGCGCATGTTGCTGGAGATGCAGGTGCATTCGGGCGAGGCGCTCGACCATCTGGCGGCGATGCTCGAACCGGGCAGGCCTGGTCATGGCGAGGTCGTGGTGCGCCTGTTGCTCGGTAATGACGAGAGCGTTTCGCTGTGTCTGGGTCACGATTTCGCGCTTGGCGGCGAGATGGTCGACCGCTTGGCGGAGGTAGCTGGAATTGCCGCAGTTTCGCTCAAGCCCAAGCTTGGGCCGCGCCTCAGCCGGGCTGCCTAGACCGGGACTGAGCGGTACCTAGGGGTACCGACAGCGATGGACCGCCAGTGAGACGCGTTAGATGAGACGCGTTCGAGACTGCGTCGTTCCGATGTCCATGCAAAAAGGGCCGGGAGGAAACTCCCGGCCCCTTTCTTATTAGCCTGCTGGCTGGTGATCGGGCTTAGTTGCCCGAGCCCGGACCGTAGGTGATTTCCACGCGGCGGTTCTGCGGCTCGCGCACGCCGTCGGCGGTTTCGACCCGCGGCATGCTTTCGCCGAAGGCTTCGCTGGAGATCAGCGCTTCGGGAATACCACGCTGCGTCAGATAGGCCTGAACGCTTTCGTTGCGGCGGGCGGCAAGGCCCATGTTGTAACTGACCGAACCCGAACGGTCGGTGTGACCGGCGAGCATGATATCCGCATTACCGCAATCGCCATAGGCTGTGATCGCCGAGTTGAGGACCGAAGAGGCCTCCGGCGAAATGTCCGATTTATCCCAGTCGAAGAAGACGATGTACGGTCCTTCGTTGCAGACCGCTGCCGGCGGCGGCGGGGGAGGCGGGGGAGGTGGAGGAGGAGGTGGCGGCGGGGGAGGAGGCGGTGGCGGTGGCGGAGCCTCCGCACCACCGAAATTGTAGATGAACGAGCCGAGGATCGAGTGCGTCGCCACATCTACCTCCAAGTCACGGCCCAGCTGGTCGATCAGCTCGACATTGTCGACGCGCAGATATTTGTAGCGCAGTGCGGCATCGAAATTGCCGGCGACAGGCGCACGGATTTCAGCAATGCCCTGATAGGCGAACTTGATGTCGTTATCGTCGAGGAAGCCGATGCTGATCGGGTTCACCGTGATCCCATAATTGCGAACATTGGCAAAGCCCACACCGCCGCCGATCGAGAGGCCGATGCTGTCATCGCCGCCAAAATCGAGCATGGCGTTGAACATGCCGGTCAGGATTTCGGCCTCTCCGCCTACCGGCGAATAGACCCCGACCTGAGCAGCCGGAAGATTGTCTGGAATGCCGACCATCGAGGCGTCGATCTCGTCAAATTCGAACTGCTTGAAGGCGCCTTCGATTTCGAACCGGGCCGGACCAGCGTCATAGCCGAACATCAGGCCGGCTTCCCAGCCGGTCTTCGGATCGCCCACGATCTCTCGGCCAGTGCCATCGACATCGTAATCGAGGTCTTGAGGAAACACGACGCCGGCTTCGGCGCCGAGGTAGAAATCGCCATCGCGCGCCATGGCAGGCGACGCCAGTAATGCTGTTACGGCTGTAGCGGTGGCAAAGCCGAGTGCTACTTTTTTCATTGAATAAACCCCCATGTCATCGTGCGCGATTCGAGGCCCGAAGCCCGGTTCGGCTAGGGCCCTTATGCGACAATGCCAAGACATCGCGCAAGTCATTGAGTTCCCATTGCGGAATAGATTTACAACAGCGAAAGCTGTGCGTCGATAGGGGCAGGCAGCGAAGGCGAGCGAAAGTGGCTTGTGTCGAGTCCAAAACGCGACCGGTCGAAGCCGGCGCGGCGGCAGGCGAGGCGGAAGCGCTGGCGGAACAGATCTGCCCAAGGCCCTTGCGGGCGCATGCGGGAAAAGAATTGCGGGTCATTGTCACGGCCACCCCGGCATTCACGAATGATCGCCATCACTTTTCCCGCCCGTTCGGGAAAGTGCACATCGAGCCATTCGCGAAACAGCGGAGAAACTTCATGGGGCAGGCGCAGCAGCAACCAGCTTGCCGAGTGCGCTCCGGCCCCGGCTGACGCCTCGACGATGCTTTCGAGATATTCGTCGGTGATCGCGGGGATGACTGGCGCGATTGAGCAATGTGCAGGGATGCCCCGCTCGGCCAGACAGGCGAGAGCGGCCAGACGCTTGGCCGGGCTGGCGGCGCGGGGCTCGAGACTGCCTGACAGGACCGGGTCGAGGCTGGTCACCGAAATCACCACCGTGACGAGATTGAGCTTGGCCAGCTCGCCGAGCAGATCCTGGTCGTCGAGCACCCGGTCGGACTTGGTGGTGATCACCACCGGGTGGCGAGTTTCCAGACACACTTCGAGTACCTTGCGGGTGATGCGATACTGCCGCTCGATCGGTTGATAAGGGTCGGTGTTGGTACCCAGAGCCAGCGTTTTTGCGACATATCCTTTGCGAGAGAAGGCCGTGCGCAGCAGGTCGGCGGCATTGGGTTTCACGAATAGTTTCGTTTCGAAATCAAGCCCCGGTGACAGATCGTGAAAAGCGTGAGTAGGGCGGGCAAAACAGTAGATGCAGCCATGCTCGCAGCCACGATAGGCATTGACCGAGCGGTCGAATCCGAGATCGGGCGAGGTATTGAAGGTCAGCACCGATTTGGGATGTTCGGCGATGACCGTGGTGCGTAGCTTTGGCGGCGCGCCGTCGACCGCCTCGCGAATGTCGCGCCAGTCGCCATCCTGTTCGCGGGCATCCAGACCAAATCGCTGCGGAACATCTGCCGATTGCGCGCCTCTGCCTTTGATCCTCTCGCTCATGGCATCAGAATACAGAGTCTGACGGAACATATAAAGAACAAATATGCGCCGGGCTTATTTCGACAAACCCTATCTTTCTTTCAGTCTCGGCATCAGCTCGACGAAATTGCAGGGCCGGTTGCGGCTGTCGAGCTGTTCGGAAAGGATCTTGTCCCAGCCGTCCTTAACCGCGCCGTTGGAACCGGGCAGCGCGAACAGGTAGGTTCCGTTCGCCAGCACCGCGCAGGCGCGCGACTGGATGGTCGAGGTGCCGATGGTGCCGTAGCTGACCCACCGGAACAGCTCGCCAAAGCCGGGGATGTCGCGCTCCTTCACGCGCTCCAGCGCCTCGGGCGTGACGTCGCGCCCGGTCAGGCCCGTGCCGCCGGTCGAGATCACCGCATCGACGGCAGGGTCGGCGATCCAGTCGGCGAATTGGGCAGCTAGTGCATCGACATCGTCGCGCAGGATCGTGCGGGCGACCAGCCTGTGACCAGCGCCCTCGATCCGCGCGGCGAGGATGTCGCCCGAAGTGTCATCCTCTGGCCCGCGCGTGTCGGAGACGGTGATCAGCGCGATATTGATCGGCTTGAACGTCCGATTGAGATCGATCGCCATTATCGCGACCCCGCCGACATATAGACCCGACCGCTCGACCCGTCGGTCAGCAGTGGCCATGCATTCTGCGCCAGTGCCAGCCGGCTGGGCGAAGGGGCGCCCGCCTGCCGCTCGTAATTCCAGTAGTTTCTCATCACCACCGCGACATAACCGCGCGTCTCCCAATACGGAATTGCCTCCATGTAGAGTAGCGGGTCGCCCTGGTCGTTGATCTCGGTGTTCCAGCGCCGCACGGGGGTCATCCCCGCATTATAAGCGGCCATGATCTTGGGCAGGCGCGCACCGGTTGCCGGATCGTCACGCAGGGCCAGGATGTTGCGCTGCCCGAAAGCGAGATTGGTCGCCGGATCGAAGATATCGACGCCATTGCTCGACATGCCCAGCCGTGGGGCGTGTTCGCGCACGGTGATCGGCATGATCTGCATCAAGCCCTGCGCGCTGGCGGGACTGATCGCCTCGGCGCGGAAGGCCGATTCCTGCAGGATATGGGCATAGGCGAGCGCCGGATCGACCTGCCAGCCATTGGACGGCATCCACTTCGGGGCCGGATAGGCGGCGGCGGCATCCCCCGAACCGCCCGAGGGAGCATTATAGGCCATGTAAAGCTGGGTACGTGGCAGCGACAATTCGCGCGCCAGCCGCGAGAGCGGCGCGTAATGACTGGTTGGCCCGAGGCGAGACTGGTGGATCAGAACCTCGCTGGCGAGATTGTCCTCGCCGATCTCCATCAGCGCAGCAGCGATGCGCACGTTCGGAAGATTGCCGACTGCCTGCCAGTCGGCACTGGTCAGCTCGGCCTGTGCGTAGCGATTGGGCGTGTCGCGGCCCAGCCGCTCGGCGGCGAGCATGCCGTAAAGCGTTTCGTCGGCGCGGGCAGCGTCATTCAGCAATTGGGAGGCGAGGACGGGCTGACGGCAGCGCAGTGCGGCCCGGCTGCCCCAGTAAAGCGCGGCGGAACGCAATTCAGGGTTGATCGCACCGAAAGCCGCCCGACGGAAGGCCTCGCCCGCCTCGGAGCAATCGCCCAGCCGCCATGCAGCAAGCCCCGCGACCCACTCGCCCTCGGCTACCCATGCGCCGCTGCCGCCGCTGACCGTGCGCGCCATCGCCAGCGCCTCGGCATCGCGGTTCTCGATGAAATAGCTCCACGCGATCTTTTGGCGCCATTCTGCCTTTGCTTCGGGCGAGAGACCGGAATCGACCCCGTCGAGCAGCAGACGTGCGCTGTCCGGATCGTCATTGCTGATCGCCTGCTGGATCGCCGAGGCGACCTCGGTGGGCATCGCCGGATCGAAGACGGTGTCGGGCCGGTCGCGGCGCGGGAAGCCCCGGCTTTGCCGCAGCGGGGTCAGATAGGGTCTTTCGGGTGCGCGCTCGGCGCCGCGGGTCACGGCGAGCCGCGCGAGTTGCTCGGCCTGCGGCAGGTTGCGGCCGCCACGGGCGAACCAGTCCTCGATCTGTTGGAGCTCAACGCGGGGGGAATTGGCGTGGGTGAAATATTCCGCCTCGGCGACAAGTTTGAGCGGGCCGTTCTGGTCTTGTGCCAGCAGCGCCTGCACCTCGTCCCACCGTTCGCCTTCGATCGCGGCGAACAGGGCGCGATATTGCTCGCGCTCAGCTTGCGACAATTGCTGAGGTACCACCGATTGGTTGATCCGCGCGGTGTAATAGGTCCGAGAATCGTCGGCATGGGCAGGCGTGGCGAGAGCAGATGCGGCAGCCAGAGCACTGGCAAGAGCGGTTTTCGCAATCATCGCGGAGAATACTCCCAGTCGAGCCAGCGGCGCCACAGGTCGGCGCGCAGCCGCGCATTGGCGAGCAGGCTGGCAGGTGAATAGGTCGGCAGGATTGGTGCGGGGCCATTCTCGCTCAGCAGCGCGTGCAAATCGCGGCCCATGACGATGCAGCGCTGCGGCTCGGCGAGCGCGATATGGTGGCCGATCAGCGCACCAAGGCCGCTTTGCCCAAGCGCCTGCCAGTCTGGCATCGGCATGTGACGCGGCAGCGCACTGGCCAGATAAAGGTCCTGGGGGCTGAAGCCCATGGCTCGCGCCATATTGGCGATCAGACGGCCCTGCGTGGCGGTGAGCAGCACCTCACGGTCTTCTGCCTCGGGCATCGGCACCAGTACGAGCAGTTTCGCGCCCGCCTCTCCGGTCGGCGCGATACGCGGAAACGAACCGCCTTCATCGAGCGAGGGCTCTTCCAGCCACCATTGGCGAAACGCGCCAAGATCGCCCGGCCAGTCTTCGCGCGGACCGCCGATCTTCGGCAGTTTGGGCGTTGCAGGTTGCGGAGCCGGGGGCTGCGTGGCGGCGGCAGGCACTGCTTTCGCCTCGGCCTCGGGCTCTGCCAGCAGGCATTGCGGATCGTCGAGAAAGTGCTGGTCGACGCCCGCTTCGCGCCACCAATCCTGCGCTGCGGCAATCGTATCGGCGAGATTCAAGGCAATTTCCCGTCCCATCACAGCAACTGCTACTCTTGACCTGTACCCGCCCAGCGATCAAGTGCGCTAGCGACAGATTGCTCCAAAGAGGTGACCGAAGGATGTCAGAACGCGAAACAATGCCGGTCGATGTGGTGATCGTCGGCGCGGGGCCTGCCGGCCTGGCGGCTTCGATCCGGCTCAAGCAATTGAACGACGAACTCGAAATCGTCGTGCTTGAGAAAGGTGCTGAGGTCGGTGCGCATATCCTTTCAGGTGCCACGATCGATCCGCGCGCGCTTGACGAGCTGCTGCCCGACTGGCGTGATACCTGCCCGCTGGCGCAGACGCCGGTGACCGAGAATCACCACTGGGTGCTGAGCAAGCGCGGCAAGCGCGAGATGCCGCATTTCATGATGCCCCCCTTCATGTCGAACGACGGCAATTACACCGGCTCGCTCGGCAATCTCACCCGCTGGCTGGCCGAACAGGCCGAGGCACTGGGCGTGCAGGTCTTCCCCGGCTTCCCCGCCGCCGAGGTGCTGTTCAATGAGAGCGGTGCGGTCATGGGCGTCGCGACGCAGGACATGGGCATCGCCGCCGACGGCAGCCACAAGGGCGATTACGAGCCCGGTATGGAATTCCACGCGAAGTACACGCTCTTCGCCGAGGGTGCGCGTGGCAATCTGACCAAGCAGATGAAGGCCAAATACGACCTTGAGGCCGATTGCGAGCCGCAGGTTTATGGCCTTGGCATCAAGGAGCTGTGGGACATTCCTGCCGAGAAGCATTCGCTGGGCCGGGTGATCCACACACAAGGCTGGCCCTTATCGGAGAACGACGCCTGGGGCGGTGGGTTCCTCTACCATCAGGCCGATGGGCAAGTGGCGCTCGGTTTTGTCACCGCGCTCGATTATGCCAATCCCTATATCTCGCCGTTTCAGGAATTTCAGCGCTGGAAGCAGCACCCGGCGATCCGCGAGATCATCGAAGGCGGCAAACGCGTTGCCTATGGCGCGCGCGCAATCAACGAGGGTGGCTGGCAGAGCGTGCCGAAGCTGGCCTTCCCCGGCGCCGCGCTGATCGGCTGCGCGGCGGGCTTCGTCAACGTGCCGCGGATCAAGGGCAGCCACACCGCGATGAAGAGCGGCATGCTCGCCGCCGACGCGATCGCCGCGGCGATCTCAGCGGGCCGCGAGAATGACGAGCTGGCCGAGTATGACAGCGAGCTGCGCTCCAGCTGGATCGCGGACGAGCTGAAGCTGGTGAAGAATGCCCAGCCCATGGTCTCCAAGTTCGGCGGCGATCTCGGCACGGTCTTCGCCGGGATCGACATGTGGATGCGCACGCTCAAGATCGGTCTGCCGTTCTCCATGAGTCACCATCCCGATTACGAGGAAACGGGCCGCGCGGACCTCTATTCGCCGATCGAATACCCGGCACCCGACGGCAAGATCAGCTTCGACCGGCTGACCAGCGTTTCCTTCTCCTTCACCAACCATGCTGAGGACCAGCCCTGCCATCTGCAGCTGAAGGACCCGGAACTGCAGGAAAAGAGCGAATACGAGGTCTATGCCGGACCTTCGACTCGCTATTGCCCGGCGGGTGTCTATGAGTGGCTGACGGAAGAGGGCGAGGAGCCCAAATTCGTCATCAACTCGCAGAACTGCGTCCATTGCAAGACCTGCGACATCAAGGACCCCAGCCAGAACATCAACTGGGTCACCCCGCAGGGCGGCGACGGGCCGAACTACCCGAATATGTAACGCTTGCGTCATGCGGGTGGCGAAAGTGCCGCCCGCGCATTGCCTTGGCTGCAGCGCTTGGATAGGTTTCGGAGCAGTCAAAGCGGAGTTGCCTCTTGCGCGTGTTTTCCATCCGGTCTTTCGGCCTTGCGGCCTGTGCCGCGCTCAGCCTCGTTGTCGCCGCGCCCGTCTCGGCGCAGAACGGTCTGGCCGGCGCCTATCTGGCCGCGCGGCACGCGAGCTATTTCAGCGATTACAAGGCGGCGGCGCAGTATTACACCCAGGCGCTGGCGCGGGACCCGTCGAACCCGAATCTGATGGAAAGCGCGCTTCTGGCCTTTACCGGGCTGGGGCAGGTGGAGCGCGCGGTGCCGATCGCCCGGCGCATGGTGCAGGGCGGGCTGAACAGCCAGGCCGCGCATCTGGTGCTGATGGCCGATCAGTTGAAGCGGGGCGCGTTTGATGCCGTTCTTGAGGATGCCGAGGCCGGGCGCAGCATCGGCCCGCTGGTCGACAACCTGATCAGCGCCTGGAGCCATTTCGGCGAAGGGCGCATGTCCGAGGCGCTGGCCGCCTTCGACGCCGCCGCCGGGCAAGCCGGGCTGGCGGTGTTCGGCCTGTATCACAAGGCGCTGGCGCTGGCGGCCGTTGGCGATTTCGAAGGCGCGGCAGAGCTGTTTTCCGGCGATGATGGCCGCGCGCTTCTGGTGACGCGCCGCAGCGTGCTGGCCGATGTCGAGATCCTGAGCCAGCTGGAGCGCAACCCCGAGGCGGTGACCCTGATCGACGATATCTTCGGGCTGGAGCTGGACCCCGGTCTTTCCGATCTGCGCGATCGTCTGATCGCGGGCGAAACCCTGCCGTTCACCACGATCCGCAATGCCCAGGATGGCGCGGCCGAGGTGTTCTTTACCGTTGCGGGGGCGCTGAACGGCGAGGCCAACGACACGTTCACCCTATTGTATTCCCGGATCGCGGAATATCTGCGCCCCGATCACGTGGATGCCATGCTGCTGACCGCGTCCCTGCTGGAGGCGCAGGAGCAGTTCGATCTGGCGACAGCCGCCTATCTGCAGGTGCCCAATGACGATCCGGCCTTCTATGCCGCCGAACTGGGCCGGGCCAAGACGCTCGAGGAATCGGGCCGCACCGAGGCCGCGATCGAGGTTCTGACCCAGCTTTCCAAGAGCCATTCGGGTGTCGTGCTGGTGCATGTCTCGCTTGGCGACATGCTCAGCCGGCTCAAGCGTTATGGCGAGGCGGTCGTGGCCTATGATCATA
>DDNW01000011.1:272-775 GCA_002341345.1 Erythrobacter sp. UBA2510 | reverse complement strand
AGAGGCGGATTTCCGCAAGGCGCTGGAGCTGCAACCGGATCAGCCGCGCGTGCTGAATTATCTGGGCTATTCCTATGTCGAGATGGGCACCAACCTGGACGAGGCGCTGAGCATGATCGAGCGCGCGGTCGAAGGACGGCCCGATGACGGCTATATCACCGACAGTCTGGGCTGGGTGCTGTACCGGCTTGGCCGCTACCAAGAGGCCGTGCCGCCTATGGAACGCGCCGCCGAACTGTTGCCGATTGATCCGATCGTGAACGACCATCTGGGCGATGTGCTCTGGGCCGTGGGCCGCCGGCTCGAAGCCGAGTTCCAGTGGAAGCGCGCGTTGTCTTTCGACCCCGAAGAGACTGACGCGCAGCGCATTCGCCACAAGCTGGACGTGGGGCTGGACAAGGTGCGCGAGGAAGAGGGGCTTGCCCCTATTTCGGTGGCCAATGGTGATTGAGGCCTTCGCGCCCGCCAAGATCAACCTGACGCTTCATGTCACCGGTCAGCGG
>DDNW01000011.1:0-221 GCA_002341345.1 Erythrobacter sp. UBA2510 | reverse complement strand
AGTCAGCGGGCCGATGGCTATCATCTTGTGGACAGTCTGGTGGCCTTTGCCGATGTGGGCGACCGGATATCGCTGCGCCCGTCGGCGGCGCTGTCGCTGCAGGTCACCGGGCCAGAGGCTGCGGGCGTGCCGGTGGATGACAGCAATCTTGCGCTCAAGGCGGCGCGGTTCTTCGGGGCCGGGGGCGGGGCGATCGCGCTGGAAAAGAACCTGCCGGCGGC